>CAZUKF010000071.1:0-9930 GCA_964620765.1 uncultured Rickettsiales bacterium
ATGATGGACGAGAAGCCGATGATGGCGTTGAGCGGCGTGCGCAGCTCGTGGCTGATATTGGCCAGGAACTGCGACTTGGCCTGGTTGGCCGCCTCCGCCTTTTCCTTGGCGCGCTCGAGCTCGATGTTCTGTTGTTTCAGACGCGATTCACGCTCACCGATCTCGAATAACATACCGTTGAACGAATCGGTCAGCACTCTTAGCTCGCGGCTCTCTCCGCCCCTGCCCTCGAAGGGTGTGGCGCGCAGGGAGTAATCCTTGTTGACCGAAATCTCTCGCGCGGTGGCGGCAAGGCTGAGGACAGGCGCGGAAATCTTGCGCTGCAGGCCCAGCGCCAGCAGCGAGGAAAACACCAGCACCGCGATGGTGACCACGAAGGCGATGGTGACCTGCTTTTCAATATACTGGTCAATATCCTTGAGGTCCGACTCGATATAGATGCTGCCGATAAATTCCTCTTTGTCTACGATGCGGTGCATGATCGAGGCAGAACTTTTCTCCAGCACTGCACGGGGATTCATATCCGCCGGGCAGGCCAGCGTATCGGTAATCGCCTCGCTGAAATAACGGGCAAAGGTCTTGCCCTCCTTGTCATAGAGGCAGGCACGCAGCACGCGGGGGCGCGAGCTGAAGACCTGCATGCTGTTGGAGGCTATCGTATCGTCACCGAATCTCAGGGTTGCCGCGTTGCGGTCCCCCACCATTGCGGCGGAACCGCCAAGCTCGGTAAGCAGGTTGTCCTGCATGGTCTGCCAGCCGATGAGCGTGATGAAAACCGTGGTCAGCAATACGGAAACCGTGGTGGCCACCATGATGATGGCGGTAAGCCTGACTCGGATCGACGCATTTTTCAGCAGCGCCATACCTGGCTTTCGCTAATTTCGAATGACTTTGACCGCAATCTCCAGCAGCTGCGCATCCACACGCAGGCCCGCTGCCGTTGCCGCGTTGGTATTGACCGCAACCTTCACCTTGTAGCTCGTTGCATCACCCCCGGATGAGGCGGCAGGCGTGGACGCCTTGTTCTGCGCGACGAAGCCGATCATGCCGCCGCGCTCAGCAAAATCCTCAATATCGCTGACCGTGAGCACCGGCGCAGCCTTGAGCGCCGTGGTAATCTCGGGAATCTTCTGTGACTCTGATTCACTGATATAGGCAATGTGGCAGCCGGCAGCGCTGCCGCTCCATGCGCCTTTTTCAACCAGGTTGACTTTCAGCGCGGAGCTGGACGAGAACAGCTTCTTCACCTGTTCGCTAAAAGGGCTGTCACCGATAACGCAGATGTTGATGGCAGATTGCTTGGAAACGGCAAAATCACCCGGCCATTCCACGAACTTGAGGAAGTTGATGATGAAGGCGGCTTTTACACGGTAGCCCTGGCTGCCATCCGCCGCTGCGGGCGCTGTAAATCCAACCGCAAGAGCAGCTGCAAAAAATGCTATTTTTATTTTTTTTAACACGTTCGCATCGCAGCTGTTTCAGGCAGATCGGCATTTTTAGGCGTCGTAACAAAATCGTTAGAACCGCACCGTGACCATGCCGTAGACACTACGTGGGATCTGTGATGCGTTCTGGAAAATAAACCCGGAAAACTCAGGGTGCTCCGAATCCAGCAGGTTCTGGCCGACGAGGCTGAGTTCCAGCCCATCCATCGGCTTCCACCCGAGGCGTGTGTCAAAGCGGAAATAATTGGGAATACGTGCACCAGTGAGCGAGTCTACAAAATAGAGTACGTTGTTTAACTCCAGATCATAGGGCAGCAGGGCGGTAGACCGCAAGTTGAACTGTTGTTGTGGTTCCTTCCCGCCAAAAGCGAACCCCAGCGCATCGATCTGGCTGAACTTGAGCTTCAGGTAGCTATAGGAAGCCGAAAGCTGCCAGGAAGGCATGACATCCCAAGTGCCGGTGACTTCCACACCATGCGAGCTGGCCGAGTTGCCGTTGAGCGGCAACACCGGGTAAATCAGGTACGGTGAAGGAAACAACGGGTCCGAGGCCAAGAACGGCGTACCGAGAGCGCCCAGGATCAAGTCTGAATAGCGGTTGCGGAAGGCCGTTGCATCCAGCGAAACGGTGTTGACGGGCTGGATACGGTAGCCGACTTCGTAAGCAGTCAGCTCTTCGGAATCAAACGAGTGACTGCCGAAACGGCTTAAGAAACCATCTTCCGCACCTGGCGGGAAAGCAAGCACCGCGAGGTTGGCATCATCCAGCGTACGGTTTGGGCTCTTGACGGCATGCGAAACCGCGGTCCAGAACATCTGGCGGTCATCGATCAGCCAGGACAGGCGCGCGCTGGGCTGAACCTCCAGGCTGGTATAGTTGTTCTTCTCGAACTTTGAACCGAGTGTGAGGAAGAATTCATCCGGTACAAGGGCGATCTTGTCCTGCACAAACGCGTTGAACAGGCTGTCATCGCGGGTGGGATTCGTAATGCTGTAGTAAGGCGTGTTGCGGAAATCATCCATGACCAGGCGGTAGCCAACACCCCAGATGACTTCGTGACGGTCAAAGCCCGTCCAGACGTGCTGGAATTCAATATCGAAGGTGTCGATTGCATCCTTGTAGACTACGTCGCTGCGGCGGCTGTAGTCGAAATACGTCTGGACCGTGAAGTTGGATTCTTTGGAAAACTCGTGGTTCCACCGGCCCAGCACGTTGAAGCCCTGCGCATGCTCTTCCTGCGCACCCAGTGTAACGGGCGGAGACACGAATGACGGCAGACCCCAGACGAAATCCGCGTGCATGGTGTAAATGTCACCCTGCAGGGTTACGTTATCCGATGCACTCTGCTTCCAATCCGCCCGGAAGCCGGCCTGCGTATTATTCCACGCGTCATCCGCGCCGGTATCCGACAGGGTGCGAACCTCGTCGCGGTTGGTATATTTTACATAGGCACGCACATAGGCATCCTCGCCCAGGCGGGCGCCGTGGCGGCCGGTGACCAGCGCGCGGTCCAGCGTGCCGGCGGCCATGCTGACCATGCTGCCCTGCGTGTCTTTAGAGTTTTTGGTGATAATATTAATGACGCCATTAACCGCATTGGCACCCCAAAGTGTTGCACCAGGGCCACGGATGACCTCAATTCGTTCAATATCTTCCAGGACCACGTCCTGCGCATCCCACCACACACCCGAGAAATGGGGGGTGTAGATGGTACGGCCGTCGATCAGCACCAGCATCTTGTTGGCGAACTGGTCGTTAAAACCACGCGAGGTTACCGCCCACTGGTGCGAGCCGGAGCGCGCCACGTTCATACCCGGCACCACGCGCAGCGCTTCGGGAATGGAGGTGGCACCAAGGCGGCGAATGTCATCGGCTGTGAGCACAAAAATCGCAGCGGGCGCCTCGTTTGCCTTTTCAGCCTTCTTGGATACGGAGGTGACTTCCAGGTTGGAAAGCTGCTCCAGCGAGAGGCCTAAAAGCGCTTCATCGCTGATATCGGCCTGGGCCTCTGTGGAAGCGGCAAAAGCGATACAAATCGCTGTAGCGGCAGTCACATGCAGGATAGATGGCATTTTAGACATATTTGTCTCGCTTTGTAGTGATCCCTGCACTTTCTTTTATAGATCAGGCATTAAAAAAGTGTTATCCACAATTTCCGTTGAGATAGACCCTAAAACATGCTATGTTGCGCATACTAGGCAATGTTTGCCTAGTTGGGGTATTGTCGCCCTACTAATGGTATTAAAAAAAGTTAAACAATCCATATAAATGGACTTACGGAAGGAACAGGTTGCAGGCTAAGCTAAACTGTTAAGAGAGGATTAACTTCTTTAAGTCTATTAACAGTTTATTGACTTTTGAGCGAGGAACGCTAAAACGAACCCCGCTGATCAACACCTCTTGGAGAATAACGTGGACGCACTCATCATCGACGAAAGCACGGGCATGCAGCCGTCTGCAGTGCTACCCACGGTGGATAAAGCCGACCTACATTATACAAACGGTAACCATGCCCCGCAGTCGCGCCACACGATGCTCACCGATGCCCCGGTTGTGCGCTTCCGCATCACGCTCGATTCCGGCCTGCTCCACCAGTATTACCAGCTGCGCACCGCTATGTTCGTGCGCGAATGGCACCTGAGTCACTTCCCCAAGGGTGCCGATTCTTATGATTTCTGCAGCGACACGCTGATCGCGCACGTGGACCGCCTCTGCGTCGGCGGCCTGCGCATGACGTTCTCCACGCCGGATGATCCCAAGATGCTGCCCATGGAAGACGAGCAGTTCAACCTGGCGGAGCTCCTGCCCGAGCTGGACCTGAAAAACAAGCGCTACGCGGAATGCACCCGCCTCACCCTACTGCCGGATTTCCGCAAGCCGGAAGTATCCTTCCTCCTGCGCTCCCACCTGTTCCGCCACTGCATCCAGAACAAGATGGATTACCTCTTCTGGATCTCGCCGCTCTCACTGGCCCGCAGCTACAGGCAGACGCCCATGCAGCTCGGCTTCCCCTGCCAGGTGCGCATGGACATCCCCGTGCCGGAGCGTGAAGAGTACGAAGACATCAAGATGTACCTCACCGTGGTAAAAATATCCGACCTCGTGAACGACATCCCCAGCCCGCAACAAAAGCATTCGCTTTCTGAAAACGCCTGAGTAGGCTGGCGCATCCGAAACGTTCCTGGTGAGAAAGCCCCCCATGGACAAAGCCGCTTACATGGACATCCGCAAACAGCTTGATTTCAGCAAGCCGCACTGGGTTATCGGCGTCACCCTCTTCCTTGAAGTGCTGTTCCTGTGGAGTATCGGCTGGCTGCTGCACCAGCCCGGCTGGGTTGCGTATGTATTTTCCCAAATCCTGCTCGCGTTGTTTTTTTTTCATGGCTTCGCGCTCATGCACGAATGCGGGCACAGCAACCTTTCTAAAAACCGTACGGTGAACACGGCCTTCGGCCATTTCTTCAGCATTTTCTGCTTCATCCCGTTCTTCAGCTGGAAATATATTCACCAGCAGCACCACGTGGGCATCGGCTACCTTGATAAAGATCCCACGCTGAACGGCATCCGTAAAATCCGCGAAAAGGGCGAGGCACCGAAGCTGCTCCGCGTGAGCTGGAGATGGTGGCTGCCGATTTTCGCCGCCACCCAGCTTGTGACGATGTGGCTCTATCCGCTGCGGCGCTGGCTGAAGGAAAAGGAATTCGACAAATGGTGCCGCGACAGCGCCTTCTCGGTGGCGTTTCTCGGCACCGCGTACCTGCTGCTGCCGCTGCTGTTCCCCGAAGCGATCACGCTGCGCAACATCCTGCCCGCGTTTATCCTGCACATGATTTTCCAGGAATTCGTCAACCTGCCGCACCATCTGGAAACGCCGTTTACGTATTCCAGCCCCGGCCATGAACGGCTGCCGCTATGGGAACAGCACAAGGTTTCCCGCACCTGCTACTACCCGGTATTCGTCGAGCTCTGTACCCTGAACTTTGATCTGCATACCGAGCATCATTACTTCCCTACCCTGCCATGGTACCGGCTGAACAAGGCGCGCAAACTTATCCGCCCCAGGCTGGGAGCGGAATATAACGACGTGGATATGGGCTGGCATTTCCGCAAGCGCAAGGCGGATATTTTAAGCCTGATGAGCCGTACGGTCTAAGCTCTGCACCGCGAAACGCTCCGCCGGCAGGGCCGGGAGCTCCAGGTAGGTAAGCACGCAATCCACCCCCGGAGCCACCGGATCTGACGGCACGCTGATTTCCGTGTAGATGCGGTGGCTGTTCAGGCCGATGGAATAGGCGACCATGCGCCAGCTGCGTGCGTAGGCACGGGTGGATTTGCAGAACATGTAGCGCACGTTCAATTCCATCATGCGCTCGACCATGCCTGCGACCAGCTCCAGCATGATCTCGCGCTGCAGGCTGTCTTCCACCGATGCGGCGATGACGACGCGGGAGATTTCAGCATACGTATTGTGCGCCAGATCAAAATCCTTCAGGGTCTGGGCAAGCTGGAACCCGCCAGACTCCATGGGCAGATCCGCCCCCTCGCCCGGCACGTGCACCGTCAGGCGGCAGCCGCCCAGCACCAGCCTGCCGCGGCGAGCGATGAGAAACTGGCTTGCATCGTCAAACTCATCCTGCGTGCCGCACAACAGGCGGAACTGGTACAGCAGCGCGTGGTCACGCGTAAATTCATAGGTAAAGGGTTCGGGAGAATGGCCTGAAATATGGGCAGGATGGTTCATCTTTCTCCCCGGTGCTATTTTCTGTGGATAACACCGCTTGAAGTTGAATTCCATCCCTTTTTGGTTGTAAACGCGGAAGCGGTTTACGTATTCCCTTCGCCCGGGTTGGGGCTGAAGAATTTATCAAACTTGCCGTCCATGCCCTTGAACGAATCCGCATCCGGCGGGCCCGGTTTCTTCACGGTGATGTTGGGCCATTTGGGCGCATATTCGCGCGCGAGCTCGGCCCATTTGAGGAGCTCATCAGACTCGGGGTGGATGGCCTCGGCGGGGCATTCCGGCTCGCACACGCCGCAATCGATGCATTCATCCGGGTTGATGACCAGCATGTTCTCGCCCTCGTAGAAGCAATCCACGGGGCACACCTCCACGCAGTCGGTGTATTTGCACTTGATGCAGGCATCGGTAACGACAAAGGTCATAAAGTTGGCAGTTATAAGTTGGCAGTTTGCAGATGGGGGCGGAATATAGCTTAATTATCTGCCAACTGCCAACTGCCGTCTGCGGACTTTTTGCAGTATCAGCGCCGCACGCACGCGGATAAGCGTGAGGGTGATGAAAAACAGGGCAAACGCAGCGGCCATGAGCAGCAGGGGCGTCATCATGGCGGGGTCAATAGCCGGGCCGCCGGGGCGGATGACGCTGGCCGGCTGGTGTAGCGTGTTCCACCATTCGACCGAGAACTTGATGACCGGCAGGTTGGCCAGCCCGATAAGCGCCAGCCAGGCGCAGGCCTTGCGGCCGCGCTCGGAGCCCTGGGTATTGGCGTCCAGCGCCATGTAGCCCATGTAGAGGAAAAACAGCACTAATACCGAGGTGAGCCGGGCGTCCCACACCCACCACGTACCCCACATGGGCTGGCCCCAGATGCTGCCGGTAACGAGGCAAATCAGCGTAAAACAGGCGCCCAGCGGCGCGGCCTCGCGGGCGATGACGTCTGCCAGCACATGCCGCCAGATGAGGAAGGAGGCGCTGCAGGCCCCGATGAAGGCATAGGCTGCCAAGGCCAGCCATGCCGCCGGAACATGAACATACATAATACGCACGGCCTCGCCCTGCTGGTAGTCCGGCGGCGAGGCTAGCAGCCCGAAATAGAGACCCAGAGCCAGTGTCAGGGCGGTCGCAAGTGCCAGAAATGGCAAAGCTTTGCCTGAAAATCGTAAAAATTCCGACGGCGCAGCGAGGTTATGAAACATTACCGGCATTAATACATTATTTAATAGTGATTAATAGAATGAAGGGAGGACAATTATAGGAGGGGAAAATGACATACGCAACACCGCAGGGAACACAAGCGAACCCGCAATTTCCGCCGCTGGTCATTGATGCCGGCATGCAGGACCGCCTGCACAAGCTGGCCGAGCGCTACGGCGCGGACAGCGAGCTGGAAGACGTGATGCGTAAAATCTATCTCCTCGAAAAACATGCCGAGAGCGTGGACCACTCCAACTACCCCTCCCACATCAGCACGTTCTCGCAGTCTGCCGCCGAGCACTACCGCGTGAGCATGGATGAAAGCCGTGCCAAGCAGCAAATCGAGCAGATCCTGCTGAAGAAAGGCAGCAGCCGCGCCGAAGCGTGGCAGGCCGCCAACACGATCACCCGCCAGGTGATCGCGCTCGCATGGGAAAATCCGCACTGGTTATAACCATGCGGCTCCCCCTCGCCCTTATCCTTGCCTGCTTTGCCAGCGCGGCGCATGCCGTGGAAGATTTCGGCACGCCGCTGATGCTGGCCACACTCAATGCTACTGTCGTAAATGTTTCCATGAATGTGGTGGATCTCCCCTCCTCCACTCTGCAGGGCAATGTCATCAGCGATGTGGGAAATAACACGTTCGGCGTGATCAGCATCGTGCAGAATACCGGCGCGCAGGCCAACGTGCAGCAAAGCGTGATGGTGAGCATCGGCACGCTGAATTTTACGCCGCTCAATTTGAATTAACGTAACTGCCGCATCATCAGGATTTCGTCGACATAGCGACCGTCGATTTTCAGCGCCTTCTCTTCCAGCCCGTAACGCCTGAAGCCCAGCCCCTCATAGGTGCGGATGGCCGAGGGGTTTTGCGCGCTGACGCCCAGATGCACCACCTCCACCTCCGCAGGCAGTTCCGCGATGGCGGCTTCCATCAGCCGCCGGGCGACGCCGCGGCCGCGCGCGTTCGGGCCCACGTACACGCCCCAGACGAAGGCGCGGTGTATGATCTTGGGTTTTTTCGGGTTGGTGCGGATCACCACCACGCCGGAAAGCTCACCGCCCACATAGGCGCCGAAGGCATATTCCTCGCGTAAGCTGCGGGCGAACCATTCCAGCGGCTGCCCGGCCTCAAAACCAAGGTCTGAAGTAAAACTCTCCGGGCATTCCTCCAGCGCCTGCAGCCGGAGTGCACGGAATTCTTCCGCATCTGCCGCGTTCAGGCGGCGTATGCTTTCTAGCATGATCACTGGGGGTTGATCGCCGCGCGATGCGCCAGCAGGCGCTGCCAGAGCAGGCCGGCATAGGGCGGGATCATCTCGGCGCAGGCAGCCAGCGCCAGCAGGTAATAGGCGTAGTAATAGCGGTATTCCCACCATGCCGGGAACAGCACGAAGCGCGCCGCGAATGCCGCCCATACTGCCAGCAGCAGGAACAGCCAGCGCCGGTTGGCCACCGGGTACATGAAGTGGCAGAACAGCGCGGCGGCAGACAGGACGAGCATGGGGAACAGGCGCACGTCCGAGAAAATATGCGCAAGGCCACCGAATAAAACTTCGAGATACTTGGCTAGGGTGAGCTCGTATTCCATGGTGGCCGGATACGGCGATTTGTTGACGAAAGCGTAGTAGAAAAGCTTCGACCAGTCATAACCGCCCATCGCCCATTTTACGCCTACGTAAAGCGCCGCGAAACCCAGCACGGCAATGCCGGCTTTCTTCAGGGCCGGACGCGAACGGTCCGTGGAGCCGAAGAACCATGCAGCGCAGGCAAGGATCATCAGGATGACGGAGTCCGGCCGCACGAGGATGGCGGCGGCGGCAAAGGCAGCAAAGGCCTCGAACTTTGGACGATAAACAAGATAGAAGAAGGCCGCGATGATCAGCAGCGTCGAGAGGGCATCCGGCGTGGAATAGCGCGCCAGGTCTTCCATCGGGCGGTTGCCCACGAAAACCATAGCCATCATCAGCAGCAGCCACACACCACGGTTCAGCCGCGAGGGCCGCCACAGCGCCAGCAGCGCGCCGAGAAGCACGAAGCTCGCGGTGGAGATGACAAAAGTAGCCTGCGAGTAGCCCATGCCGAAAACATGGTGCAGCACCACCATGCTGCCCACGTAAAGCGGCTTGATGGTGTACCACGGCAACTGCTGCAGGAAGGCATCGCGGTCCTTGGAGAGCGCGTTCTTGGTGGCGATATCCTCGTAAAGCTCCGGCCAGACCACTTCCTTTACGTCGGCCAGCGTGGAATTATAAATAACGTCCGGGTCGCTCTCCTGCCAGGAAATGGCGGAGCCGACATAGGCCACCATGTCCCAGTTGCGGAATGGCGCGGTGATGCCGCGCGAGGCCGCGTAGGTGAAAGAAGCGGCAAATACCACAAGGCAGAGAATGAGCCATGCTTTGCGTATTACCGCTTTGCCGGGCATCAGAACACCAGTACTTTCGCCTGTTTCACACCGGGAAGTGCCGCGATTTTGGCGAGCAGCTCGGACGTGATCTCCTCGTCCACCTCCAGCAGGGCCAGTGCATCGCTTGCGCCTGCGCTGC
>CAZUKF010000072.1:0-9861 GCA_964620765.1 uncultured Rickettsiales bacterium
CGCCGCCGCGGTGGTATCGAAGGAACTGCCTCCGCGCGTGGCCGATTCCAAGCAGTTGAAGAAAGAACAGCGCGAGGTGCTGTATGCGCGCATTACCGCTGAGGCGGAGTGGAGTGTGGGCGTGGCAAGCGTGGAGGAGATCGACGCGCTGAATATCTTACGCGCCACCATGCTGGCCATGAAGCGCGCGGTGCAGAAGCTGGCACCGCAGGTGGCGCTGATCGACGGCAACAGGGCGCCGGACCTTGACTGCAAATGCGAATGCGTGGTGAAGGGAGATGCGCTGAGTGTCTCCATCGCCGCAGCGAGTATTATTGCAAAAGTGACGCGCGACCGCATGATGGCAGAGCTGGACGCGCTCTTCCCGCAGTATGGTTTTGCACGGCACGCGGGCTACGGCACCGCGTTTCACCAGCGGGCGCTGGCGGAGCACGGGCCGTGTATTCATCACCGGCGCAGCTTTGCGCCCATCAAAGCATTGCTGTATGAAGCCGCGTGAGAAAGTAAGGCGGCCGCGCCGCGCCTTCCCGCGCACGCTGGCCGAGTGCGTGGAGCCGGTGACGAAACCGGCGTTCCGCAAGGGCGGCATCGCGCATATGCAGATCATCCGGGATTGGAATTCCATCGTGGGGGCGGAACTGGCGGGCCACACCCAGCCGGTGAAGGTGATCTACCCGAAGGACAAGAATACCGAGGGCGTGCTGACGCTGCGCACCAGCGGCGGCTTTGCCACCGAGATTCAGCACTTGGAGCCGTATATACTGGAGAAGATCGCGGGGTTTTTGGGCTACCGGGCGATTGCGCGGCTGCGGATTGAACAAGGCCCCTCCTTCGCCAAGGCTTCGGAGGGCAAGGCCCCTACGAAACCAAAGCCGGTGCATGTAGAGGTGGCGGACCCGGAGTTGAAAGAGGCGCTCACCCGGCTGGCTCACGCGTTGCAAAGCGCCGAAAGCTGAATTATGTTAGCAGTCATGGCCCGAGTTGCTTAAGCAACTATAGGGCCATCCATCTCTCCTGTGGTCAGATGGATCGCCCTATAATCGCTTCGCGATTCGGGCGATGACGATTTGTTATGTTAAAAGGATAGTGCATGAAGAAACTGATTCTCGCCGCCGCGCTGATTGCTTTTGCCGCGGGCGCGCACGCCAAGCCGATGTACGAATACGTGGATTCCTCGCATCTCGCGAAGGCGCAATCCACCGATTTCCCGATGGGCAACCCCGAGGCGCCGGTGATCATGATTGAATACGCCTCGCTCTCCTGCCCGCATTGCGGCAAGTTCCACAAGCACATCCTGCCGGAGCTGAAGAAGAAATATATCGATACCGGCAAGCTGCTCTACATCCTGCGGCCCTACCCGATCAACGACCCGGCGCTGAAGGCCGCGCTGCTGATTGACTGCGTGGGCGAGAACATGGGCGCGCAGCGCTATAACACCTTTGCGAAAGTGCTGTTCGAGGGCCAGAACAAGTGGGCATTTGACGCGAGCTGGGTGAATGCGCTGGCCACCTTTGCCAAGGTGGGCGGGGTGAGCAACGAGATGTTCGACTCCTGCACGACCGATTCCGCCCGCGAGATCAAGCTGCTGAAGATCAAGCAGCACGCCACCAAGGAGCTTGGGGTGAACCATACGCCGTACTTCTTCATCAACAGCCGCCGCTTCGACGCGGAGGTAACGGTGGAAAACATGACCGCCTACATTGACGGCCTGCTGGAGAACCCGGCGGTGAAGGGACCCTCGGTGAAGCCTGAAGCGAAGCCGTGAATGCGCCTTGTCTTGTCATGCCGCATTTATTGCGGCATCTCCTTCAAATGGCGGGAGACCCCGCAACAAGTGCGGGGTGACATATTATGAGCGACAAGCTCGACAACCTGCAGGAGCGGATCGACACCGCCAGGGGCCCGGATGCGGGCCGTGACTCGCACGCGGAGGGGCTTTCTACCGGGCTGCGCATGGGCACGGAACTGCTGGGAGGCGTGCTGGCGGGCGGTTTGCTGGGCTGGATGCTGGACAACTGGCTGGGCACGCTGCCGCTTTTCCTGATCATCTTCTTTCTGCTTGGTTTTGCAGCGGGATTCCTGAACCTGAAAAGACAGGCGGAACGGCTTGACAGCGCCCCTGAATCCGCTACAACACCTCGCTCCAAGGATTCCACCACGAAGGACCCACGTTAAGTGTCTGAATCTGCTGAACACGGCCATAGCCCGCTTGCCCAGTTCGAGGTGCACCCGATTGTGCCCTTTGAAGTGGGGGGTTACAACCTTGCCTTCACCAATTCTTCCGCCTGGATGCTGGCCGGCGTTTTCGTGCTGCTGCTGATCCTCGGCATGGGCGCGCGCAAGAAGGCGCTGGTGCCCGGCCGCATGCAGGGTTTTTCTGAATCTCTCGTGCAGTTTGTGAGCGACACGGTGAGCGACACCACGGGCAAGGAAGCGTTAAAATACCTGCCCATGATTTTCACGCTGTTCGTCTTTATCCTGTTTGCGAATTTGATGGGCATGCTGCCCTATTCCTTCACCACCACCAGCCATATCATCGTGACGTTCGCGCTGGCGCTGATCACTTTCGCACTGATCACGCTGCTGGCCATCGTCAAGCACGGGCCGGTAGCGTTCTTCGGCTTCTTCGCGCCCAAGGGCGTGCCGCTGCTGCTGATGCCGCTGATGATCCCCATTGAAGTGATTTCCTATTTTGCCCGCCCGTTCAGCCTGGCGCTGCGCCTTGCCATCAACATGATCGCCGGCCACACGCTGCTGAAAGTGATCGCCGGGTTCGTGGCGATGATGGGCATCTTCGGCATTTTCCCGCTCGCGTTCCTCGTGGTCCTGATCGGGTTTGAATTCGGTATCGCGTTACTGCAGGCTTACGTTTTCACTATCCTGACCTGTGTATACCTGAACGACGCAATTCACTTACACTAATCACTCAAAAAAGGAGAACTAAAATGGATCTTTTATCTGCAAAAATGATCGGCGCCGGCCTCGCTTCCATCGGCATGGCGGGCACCGCTATCGGCATCGGCCTCATCTTCGCGGCGCTGCTCAACGGCATCGCCCGCAACCCGTCCATGGAAAAGAGCCTGTTCACCAAGGCGTTCGTCGGTGCGGCGCTGGCGGAACTGATGGGCCTGACCTGTATCCTCATCGGCCTCGTGTTCGCGTTCGCGCAATAACCGCACATGCCGCAGCTAGATCCTACCTGGTTCGCTTCGCAGCTGTTCTGGCTGGTCATCAGCCTCGGGCTGCTTCACCTGGTGCTGTCGCGCAGCATCCTGCCCTCGCTCATGGGCGTGCTGGAGCAGCGCCGCAGCATCCGTGAGCAGGATCTCGCCTCGGCGCAGCGCCTGAAGAACGAAGCGGAAGCCGCGAAGCAGGAGTACGAGACCGCGCTGGCCGCCGCGCGCCACAAGGCGCAGGCGATTTTCGCGGAGTCTGAAGCGGCGCACAAACAGGCGGCAGAAAAAGCGCTCGCGGATCTGAACCGCACGCTGAATGCAAAAATCAGCGAAGCGGAGAAGCGCGTGGCAACCGGCAAGGACGAACTGATGCGCGCCATCGAGCCGCAACTGGCTGATCTTGTTGCACTGGCTGTAGAAAAACTTATTGATCGCAGACCGGATGACAAACGGGTGCAATCTGTGCTACAACGTATCTTGTCATCCTGAGCAAAGCGAAGGATCTACTTAAGTAGATTCTTCACTCCGTTCAGAATGACATTCACCTAGGGTTTTATTCGTAATGCAACTTTTCGCTGATCCAACATTTTCGGTAGCTGTCGCGTTTTTCGTGTTCATTGCCCTCACCGGCAAGATGGCATGGCGCCTTATTACCAAGGGCCTGGACGGACGCTCCGCCCGCATTGCCGCCGAGCTGGAGGAAGCGCGCGCCCTTCGCGCCGAAGCGCAGGCGGCGCTGGAGGCCTACCGCAAGAAGCACGCCCAGTCGCTGACTGAAGCGGACGCCATTCTCACCAAGGCGCGTGCCGATGCCGAGCGCCTGGCCGCCAATGCGCAGGCAGACCTCAAGCACATGCTGGAAACCCGCACGCGCATGGCCGAATCCAAGATCGCGCAGGCGGAAAAGCAGGCAATTGACGACGTGCGCGAGCACGTGGTGGACATCACCATCGCCGCTGCCAAGGCCATCATTCTTGAAAATATCAAGGATATCCCGAGCGACGAACTGATCCGCAAGGCGATTTCGGATATCGAGAGGAAAGTCCACTAGCGATGACCCGATGATCAGAATCCAGATGATCCGAAATAAAAAACTTCTTCTGCTTTTCGGACCATCGTTCATCTGCTCATCGATCTTCTCTTCTGACGCTAGCGCCGGTGCGTGGACTCAACCAAAGGGACATGGGCAACTCATCCTGACTGCGCTGCACTACAGCGCCGATGAGCGGTTTGACGTGGACGGTACGGAAGTTTCGCAGGCGCGTTACAGCAAGCAGGAATTGAACCCCTATCTTGAATATGGCCTCACCGACCGCGTGACGCTGGGCGGCAGCACCTTCCTGCAGCATTTGGATGACAGCAGCGACAGCAGCAGTGGCATCGGCGACACAGAGTTGTTCGCACGCTGGGGGTTTTACCGCAGCGAACGTTTTGCCTTCAGCATCCAGCCGGAGATAAAACTGCCGAGCCCGCAGGCGGATTCCGGCAGCCCGACCATCGGCTCTGAGCATATTGATTACGGCGGGCGCGTGATGGGCGGCATGAATTTCTCGTGGTGGGGCCGCAAGCATTTCGCCGAGATGCAGCTGGGCTACCGCCACCGCAGCGGTGAGCCTGCCGACCAGGTATTGTGTGCCACGACGCTGGGGCTGAACATCACCGAGCGCATCACGGTGCTGTCGCAGGGATTCGGCGTGGTTTCCAACACCGGGGCCGGTTCCACCTTCACCCAGTCGCCGCGCGACGATTACAGCCTTGGCAAGACACAGCTTTCGGCGCTATACCGGCTGAACAACCAGCAGACCGTGCAGCTTGGCGTATTCGCCCACATGGACGGGCGCAACACGGCCAAGGGCGGCGGTGTCATACTCGGGTGGTGGAGAAATTTTTAGTATATGTACGTCATTGCGAGCGTAGCGAAGCAATCCAGTGTTTCAGCATGTGGAAAGACTGGATTGCTTCGTCGGCTTCGCCTCCTCGCAATGACGGATACAAGGAAAATACCTAATGACTGAGGGCAAGCGGCTGGGTGAAGTGCTGATCGGGCGCGGCCTGATTACGCATGACGAGCTGGAAAGCGCGTTGGCCGAGCAACGCCGCTCCGGCAGCCGGCTGGGCGATATTCTCGTCGGGCGCGGGCAGGTTTCGTTGCTGACGCTGTATCAATCCGTCGCCACGCATTTCCAGCTGCCGTTCGTGAATTTGCTGAAAACACCGTGCAGCCCGGAACTGCTGCGCTTTGACGACGTGCAACATTACATTCACCTGCGCGTGATCCCGTGGCAGAAGGACCAGGGTGTGCTGATCCTTGCTACCAGCGAGCCGGGTGATGAGCTGATGAACTGGGCGGCTTCGCATTACAGTGGCAAGGTGCAGCTGGTGGTAACCTCGCCGTTCGATATCCGCATGACGGTGGAAAAAACCTACAGCAACCGGCTGGAGGAGCAGAGCCGCACCTATTTGCACCGGCTGTTCCCCGGTGAGTCGGCGCGCAAAACGTTCGAGCCGGAGCAAAAGGCGGTGTTTTTCCTGCTGTTCGCGGCGCTGCTGACCTCAGCCGTGCTGTGGCCGAACGATACGATGGTGTGGTTCGTGGCGGTGTTGAATATTATTTACTCCGCCACCATGCTGTTCAAATGGCTGGTGTTCCGCGCCGGCCTCAGGCACCCGCCGGGCAAGAACATGCTGGAAGGGCGCGTGCCGTTGGATGATGCGAGCTTGCCGGTTTACACCGTGCTGGTGCCGCTTTACCGCGAAAAAGAAAGCCTGCCGCATTTGCTGGCGTCGCTCAAAAAGCTGGATTACCCGCAGTCCAAGCTCGACATCAAACTGATCTTCGAGGCCGATGACACCGAGACGATCAAGGCGGCGATGGCACTGAAGCCGGCGTGGAACGTGGAAATCATCCGCGTGCCACCGACCGACCCGCGCACCAAGCCCAAGGCGCTTAATTACGGCCTGCGTTTTGCGCGCGGGGAATATGTCACGGTGTATGACGCCGAGGACGAGCCGGAGCCGATGCAGATCAAAAAGGCGGTGCAGACGTTCCGCGCCATGCCAGGGAACGTCACCTGCCTGCAGGCGCGGCTGAACTATTATAACGCCAACCACAATATTCTCACGCGCTGGTTCGCGCTGGAATACGGCATTTTGTTTGATGCGCTGCTGCCCGGGCTGCAGGCGCTGGGGATTCCCATCCCGCTGGGCGGCACCAGCAACCACCTCGCGCTGGAGCAGCTGCGCAGGCTGGGCGAGTGGGACCCGTATAATGTCACCGAGGATGCCGACCTCGGCGTGCGCCTCGCCTCACGCGGGCAGGCCACGGCGGTGATCGACTCCATTACTATGGAAGAGGCGCCGCACCGCCTGGGCCCATGGATCCGCCAGCGCTCACGCTGGATCAAGGGCTACATGCAGACCTGGCTGGTGCACATGCGCGACCCCCTGCGGCTGCTGGACCGTATCGGGGGTTTGAGCTTCATGGGGTTCCAGTTCTTCGTGGGGCTGGCGGTGGTGACCTACCTTACCGCCCCCATTGTCTGGGCGCTTTCGGTGCTTTCCTGGACAGGGCAGGATTACATTACGGGCCTCAGGTTCCCGGACTGGATGATCCCGCTGTTCATGTTCAACCTTGTGCTGCATTTCCTGGCCCACTGGGCGCAGGCCGGACGGGTGATGGTGAACCTGGCGGGGTATGACAAAAATCCCATGAAATTTCAGGTAGCTGCCCTGCTCTTCCCGTTCTATTGGCTGCTGCATTCCGTGGCCAGCTACAAATCCCTCTGGCAGTTGCTTTCTCGCCCCCATTTCTGGGAAAAGACCGCGCACGGGTTTGCTCAAAGGAATGTCATTGACAAGAGTACCTAAAACGGGCTAAAAGCCTCCCTTCTCGAAGGGAATTGCTTATGAAAGTGCTGAGCTCGCTCAAATCCGCCAAGAAGCGCGACAAGGATTGCCGCGTGGTGCGCCGCAAGGGCCGCGTCTACGTGATCAACAAGAAGAACCCGCGGTTCAAAGCCCGCCAGGGTTAATACCCGTGTCCCACTAGGGATTTGAAAAACCGCCTATAGGGCGGTTTTTTGCTGCAGAGATTTCCAAAATAAGGTATTTTAGGCACCAGTTTGCTTGTTTTGACAGGCTGTACTCCGGTATGCGATTGGGATGGCGCCGGGTTGATGATAGGATTCTCTGTTCCTTTTTACAGCTGCTCCGTCAGGGCGCAGCTTGACTATAAGATGGTCCATACCTCAAGTCTCGCAGGAGTCTGCAATGACAGACAGAGACCCGAACGAAGAGCCGAAGCGTGACTGGACCCATGCGCTGATGATCGGTGGCATGCTTGGTGGTGCGTTAGCTGCCCTGATGGGCGTAATCTACCTCCTTAGCAAGGCCACGTCTTACTGAGACTAGCAAACCAACTGAACGCCGCCCCCGGGATCCCCGGGGCGGCTTTCTTTTTTAAAAACCCCTATACAAATTAACCCACCTTGTGCTATTGGCGTGGGTTCCGAATAGAAAATCCTAGAAACGACCGCAGGACCGGCTCCCCCCACACCCTTTAAGCTGGTAAAGGATTATGATTCGCACACTCGTATTGCTCACCGCCCTGCTCCTTCTTGAAGGCTGCCAGAGCGCGCCCGAGCACAAATACGGCAACTGGCTGAGCGGCGCCCCCGCCGTATTGCAGCAGAGCAAGGTCGACGCCGACAGTATCTGATACGTCCGGCGCCCGGTTCATATAAGCGTCTCGCAAGGGGTGCAATTTCTTTTATTATCAAATATATCGATTTTTTACTCACAAAGTGGTACACATACTTATCCACAGGCTAACGCCATGGAGGTACCTCATGATCCAACGCGTGATTATTCTCGGCCTTGCCGCCCTCACCTTAAGCGCCTGCGCCGACAAGCCCGGCAAATACGGCAACTGGCTTAACTACTCCCCCTACGTGACTGACACATCAACCCACAGCCAGCCCTGTGGTTTGTTCAAGCGCACGCAGGGGCTTTGTTAAAGAGTACCTCATTCTTGTCATTCTGAGCGCAGCGAAGAATCTACTCTAAAAGTAGATCCTTCACTTCGTTCAGGATGACACCCCAAATGTATTAGAACGTCCGCTTTATAAATGCCTTCAGACCGTGGAAGTAATTATCACTCACCGTGACGCGGTAGGGATGGTCCTGCGGCAGCGTTTCCATCAGCCAGCGATGTGCCTTGCCCAGGTTATGCGACGGCACCTGCGGCAGCATGTGGTGCAACGCATGGTAGCGCAGCCCAAGCGGGTACATCCATGCATTTCCCCAGGAGAAGGTGAGCGTGCCGGTATCCAGCACCTGCTGCTTGTGCGTGGTGTTTTCAAACTGCGTGAAATAACGGTGGCTGATGATGACCCGGTAAAAATTGATCACCCACAAGAAATAATGCGTGCCGTACCACACCAGTAGCGCCGACCACGGCAGCACGCCCGCTTCCATCAACCCGAAGCACGCCAGCGTGTATACCGCGCAGCCGAAATCCTGCCAGTACCAGCTTTTCTTGTCTTCCTCCGTGGGCGCGGCACGCTTGTATTCCTTGTGAATGACCAGGGTGGAGGCGTTGACGTATACCCACTCGCGCGCGCGTGCGCCGATGAAGGGCAGGAAAAACGGCAGAATCCCCCAGCGGATGACGAAGAAAAGCGTGATCACCGCCATCATCACCCATGGCCCGATTACCAAGTTGTAAAAGTTGGAATACTCGCCAAAGGCTTCATACTCCGGGTCTTTGCGGGTGCCGTATGTTTCCGGCGCGTGGTGGTAGCGGTGCGGCAGGTAACAATAATAGGGAAGCTTGTGCAGGAAACCGTGCACAAGATTGTAGGTCAGCAAGAAATATTTCGTGTGCTTGCTGAGATGAAAAGCCTCGTGGATAAAAACGGCGGCACGAAACAGCAGGATCGCACTCAGGAACATGCAAAACAGTTGCAGTGGCGAGAACGCGGGAAGGAAAATGGCGTAGAGCAGCAAAGCATCGCCAACAAGGCTGGTCAGCAGGAAATCTGCGTATACGAGAGGAAAATTCGGTTTCAGGAAATGCTGCTGGAAATGCGGAAGATACTTCGCAATTTCCAGTGCGGAAGTCTGCTTCTCTTTCTCGGCAATGATCGGGTACATGCCACGCGCCCTCCCGACGCGGAGGGCAACCATAGGCGAAAAAGCCGGTTTTTGCAATCTACCCCGGAGTGAGCAGTGCCCTTGCCTTTTCTATCACGCCATCGAACATCTCCTGCGTCAGGCGCCGGGTGTTAATGTTGTAGCGCGAGCAGTGATAGCTGTTGAGAAGCTTAAAGCGCGGCAGGCGGTGCTGCGCGCCGTGCGCGAACGCGTAATCCTTTGCCTTCAGGCCCAGCGCCTTCAACACCGCGCCGTGCGAAATGTTGCCCAGTGAAAGAATGACTTTCAGGTTCGGCATCATTGCGATTTCATTTTTCAGGAAATGGTTGCAGGCCCTGATCTCCGCGGGCTCCGGCTTGTTTTCCGGCGGCACGCAGCGAACGGCATTGGTGATGCGCGTATCCAGCAGCTGCAACCCGTCATCCGGGCGCTCGGCGTATTGGCCCTTGGCAAAACCGTGGCGCAGGAGCGCCTCGGAAAGCACCAAACCAGTATAATGCCCCGTGAAGGGGCGGCCGGTGCGGTTGGCGTC
>CAZUKF010000073.1:0-9854 GCA_964620765.1 uncultured Rickettsiales bacterium
CCGCGTAGCGAAGGATCTACTAAGTAGATTCTTCACTTCGTTCAGAATGACAATTACGCCGCCGCTGCCTTACTCGTCAGCTCTTTCAACTTCATATAATCCACCTTGCCGGAACCAAGCCGCGGGATTTCCGCCATGTATTCCACGCGGCGCGGCACCATCAGTTCCGGCAGCCCGTGCGCCTGCGCGTGCCGTAGGAAATCCTCGCGCAGCCCCGCCGGGTTCTCGGTGATCAGCAAAATCTGCTCGCCCTTGCGGGGGTCCGGCACCGCCAGCGCGGCGTGGCCCTTCTCCGGCCAGATTTCCGCCGCCGCCTCTTCCACCGCGGTGAGAGACACCATCTCGCCGCCGACCTTCGCAAAGCGCTTGGCACGCCCGAGGATGGAAATATAGCCCTCCGCGTCAATATCTACAATGTCACCGGTATCGTACCATTCGTCCTGCTTCTGCAAGATCCCGGGCTTGTCATGCTTCATGTAGCCCAGCATCACGTTCGGCCCGGCCACAAAGAGCCGCGAGCCCTTCTCCAACCCTTCCACCGGCTCCAGCTTCAGCCGCACATCCGGCAGCGGCCGCCCCACCGTGCCCGGTTTGTTTTCAATCGGCGTATTCACCGCCAGCACCGGACTCGTCTCCGTCACGCCGTAACCTTCCAAAATCCGCACGGCGTACTTGTTCATATAAAGCTCACGCGTGGCGGCCTTCACCTTCTCCGCCCCCGCCACCACCAGCCGCACGCTGTTGAGGTCATACGGGTGCGCGTATTTTGCATACCCATTCAGGAACGTATCCGTGCCCAAGATAATCGTCGCCATCGCGTCATAGGCAATTTCCGGCACCACGCGGTAATGCAACGGGTTGGGGTAGAGATAGGTTTTAATCCCCAGCACCAGCGGCAGCAGCGTACCGCCCGTGAGGCCGAACGAATGGAAAATCGGCAGCGCGTTTAACATCATGTCCGCCTGCGTGAACGGGATGCGCGCCGCCACCTGGTGAATATTGGAAAGTATGCTGGCATGCGAAAGCACCACGCCCTTGGGCATGCCCTCCGAACCCGATGTATAAAGAATCACCGCCGCGTCATCCGGCTGCCCCTTGGGCAAATGCTTCTCCGGCTGCCAGCCCTTCGCCCACGCCGACAGCTTGTGCGAAAACGTGACGTGCGGCTTGAGGTCTTCCAGATAAAGTATTTTACATGGGCTGGAGAGCGCCTGCATCACCTCCTCCAGCCGCGCCCGCTCCACGAACGCCCGCGAAGAAATAATCACATCCGCCTGCACCGTGTCGCACGCCGCCAGCAAATTGCGCTGCCCGGCCGAGTAATTCAGCATGGCGGGCACGCGCCCGCCCACCATCAGCGCCAGCATGGTCAGCAGCGCCCCCGGCGTGGTCGGCAGCAGCACCGCCACGTTTTTCTTCTCGCCGATCCGCGGCGCCAGCGCCGCCGCCAGCGCGAATGCCTTGGTAAACAGACCCCGGTACGTAATCTTCACCCGCGTAATATCCGTCACCACCGGCAGCTTCATGCCGTGCACGCGCGCGGCCTGCGCAATCGCCTGCAGCAGCGTCTGCCGCGTCGGCGCCGAGCGGAAGGTCACCTCCGTGAGAATATCGTAAATCCGCGCCGCCGACATCGCCCGGCGCTTGCGCCCGCGCACATCCGCCGGCAGCTCCATCCGCCGCGGCGGCTGCAGCGTCAGTGTGATCTTGGGGAACCAGCGCAGCTTCATCTTCCCCTGCAGACGCGAGAGCTTGCTAAACTGCGCGCCCTCGATGCGTATCGGCAAAATCAACGCATCCGTGCGGTCAATAATCAGGCCCGTGCCCTCATACACCTTCATGATACCGCCGCTCGTGGTAATTCGCCCCTCCGGGAACACCACGCATTTCTGCCGGCCCTTTAAGCGCTGGATGATGCTCTTGGTAGACATCGGCTTGGTCGGGTCCACGGCAAACACGTCCACGATCTTCAGAAGCGGCTTGAAATACCATTTCTCCGCCTGGAACACGTTCATCGCGAACGCCGGCTTCTCCGGCATGAACACGGCCAGCAGCATCGGGTCCAGGAAAGACTGGTGGTTGGCGATGATCACCGTGCGCTGCCCGCGGCACGCCTCGAAATGCTCAATCCCCCGCAGCTCAACCCGGAAAAGAAGCTTAAGCAGCGCGGTTAGCGTAGCGCGCAACACGTTTTCTAGCATAAAACACTACCAACAGGTTAAGCGCCGCCACGATCAGAAACAGGTGCAGTATGCCCACCCCCCAGGCCAGCAGCCCGGCGCAGACGGCGGCGGAGACCACCATGAAAATCGAATCAAACAAATTGCTCGCGGCAATCACCTGCGAGCGCACGTCATGCCCGCTTTCCGTCTGCAACATGGCGTAAAGCGGCACCATGTAAATACCGCCGGAAATCGCCACGAACAGCATGGAAAGCAGCAGCGGCCAGTGGCTAATGTTCATGATGAATTCCCTCACGCCGATCAGCCCGTCATGCATCGGCTGCGGCGTGCACGCCACCAGCGTGAAGGTGAACAGCGAAACACCCACCAGCGCCAGCGGCGCGTAGCGCGGCGTCACCTCGCCCTTGAGCAATTTGTCGCAGATCACCGAGCCGGCGGCGATGCCCACTGAGAAAATTACCAGGAACAGGGTGTAGATTTCGTTGTCGCCGTGAATCACGCTCTTGGCGTAATTGGCAAACTGCGTCATGTAAATGCTGCCCACCAGCAGGAACCATGAAAGCCCGAGTATGGCGTAAAACGCGGCGGGGGATTTGCGCGCATGCCCCACCATTTCAATCGTGCCGTGTACAAGGTGCAGGTTGAGCGGCAGCTGCGGGCAGCTCGGCTCGCTGCGGGGGATGAACAGGCTGGCACCAAGCCCAACAAAGGCCAGCAGGATGGCCGTCAGGCCGATCACGTTGGCATGGAAGCCGAGGATATTCACCGGCTCGGCCGCCACCAGCAGCCCGCCCGCCACCATGCCGAGCAAAATGCCAAGATACGTACCCGCCGAGGTAAAGCCGTTGCCCGCCAGCAGTTCGCCGCGTTTCAAATGGTCCGGCAGGATGCTGTATTTAATCGGCCCGAAAAACGTGGAATGCGTGCCGCTGATGAACAGCATCACCATCAGCAGGTAGATATTCTCGGTGGCAAAGCCGTAAAACACCACGCACATGATGCCCACCTCGGCAATCTTCACCAGCGTCACCAGCCCGGCTTTTTCATATTTGTCAGCCATCTGGCCCGCCAGGTACGAGAACAGGATAAACGGCGCCACCAGCAGCGCCGAGCAGATCGTCACCAGCACCTCGGCGTCAAAAGGCAGGGCAATACCGCGCTGGTCGGCATAGGCAATCAGCACGATCAGCCCGGATCTCAGCAGGTTGTCGTTGAATCCGCCCAGGAACTGCGACACGAAAATCGGCAGGAACCGGCGTTTCAGGAACAGGCCGTATTTGTGGTCTTTCATGCGCGGCCCTTGTCATCCCCGCGAAAGCGGGGATCTCGGGGAAGCCCCAGAGGATGCATGAGATCCCCGCTCAAGGCGGGGATGACGATAGAAATCATCATCATTAATCTATTGCCTTCGACAAATAAGGGGGTCTAAAACCGTTGTATCGTTTTCAAGGCTCCATACAACATCA
The DNA here is from genome assembly GCA_964620765.1 of uncultured Rickettsiales bacterium. Lineage (GTDB taxonomy): Bacteria > Pseudomonadota > Alphaproteobacteria > Rickettsiales > SXRF01 > CAZUKF01. The sequence goes on from CAZUKF010000073.1 coordinate 3,650, forward strand.
TTTTACCATGGTTATCAAGAAGCCCTCCCGCGAAGATGCGGAAGCCGCCATCTGTACCCTGCTCCGTTGGGCGGGCGAAGACCCGGGCCGCGAAGGCCTGAAGGCCACGCCGTCGCGCGTCATCAAGGCGTATGAAGAACATTTTTCCGGCTATGGCAAAGACCCTTACGCCGTCTTAAGCACCACGTTTGAAGAGGTGGAGGGCTATGATGAAATGGTGGTGCTGCGCGACATTCGCTTCGAGTCGCATTGCGAACACCACCTCGCGCCGTTTTTCGGCCGCGCGCACATCGCTTATATTCCCAAGAACCGCGTCGTCGGCCTCTCCAAGCTGGCCCGGCTGGTGGATATTTACGCCAAGCGCCTTCAGATCCAGGAGAAGATGACGGCACAAATCGCAGACACGCTGCAGGAGGTGCTGGCACCCAAGGGTGTCGCCGTGGTGGTGGAGGCCGTGCATCTTTGCATGAGCACGCGCGGCGTGCACAAGCCGGGTGCCACCATGCAGACCAGCCGCCTACTCGGCACCTTCCGGTCCGACCACCGCACGCGCCAGGAATTCTTTGACCTGCTCAAGATTCCCTCGTTCCACAATGCCGCGGGGTAATTCAAATTTCAGAATGTCCATCAGAAAATTGTATTGACGATACAGTTTTCTGATGACGCGCGGAGATGTGCTATGGCATAGTTCTCTGTGTAGCAGGCAGTTCAGCCGTCGCTGCAATAACTTAGGGAGAAACTATGCAACTTCTGAAAACCGTATTACTCGCAAGCCTGCTTCTTTTGCCGGCATTGCCCGCCATGGCGATTGATCCTGTGGCGCCTGTAGATCCTACGGCGCTTCCCCCGGCGCCTCCCCCGGCTCCTCCTCCTCCTGGAACACCTCCTGGAACGCCTCCATACATCCCGCCGGCGCGCTGATTAGAAACGCAGGCATCAGCCCGGGTAAGTTTCCTTACCCGGGCTGTCTTATTTAAGCTGCTTAAAGCAGCACGGCCTGATAATAATTTTTTCGTGTCAAGCGCTATAGATATCCTCCGCGACCTCGTCGCCTTCCCCACGGTGAGCCGCGACAGCAATCTTGAGCTTATCGCCTACGTAGAAAAACTTCTCGCCACGCACGGCGTTCTCTTCACGCGCGTCACCAACGCGCAAGGCACCAAGGCCAATCTGCTCGCCCGCGTCGGCCCGGAGGCAGAAGGCGGTATCATCCTCTCCGGCCACACGGACGTGGTTCCCATCGACGGCCAGAAATGGGATACGCCACCCTTCACCCTCACCGTCAAAGGCCCGAAGATTTACGGCCGCGGCACGTGTGACATGAAAGGCTTCCTCGCCTGCGTGCTCTCACTCCTGCCGGAGATGACAAAGGCAAAACTCAAAAAACCCCTCTACCTTGCCTTCACCTATGACGAGGAGGTGGGTTGCCTCGGCGCGCCGGAGCTGCTCGCCCACATGGTAAAGGTGGTGAAGAACCCCCTGCTCTGCATCATCGGCGAGCCGACCAACATGCGCGTCGTCTCCGCACACCAGGGTGTCTACTCCTACGAGACCATCGTCACCGGCAAGGAGGCACATTCCAGCCAGCCGCATCGCGGCGTCAACGCGGTGCATATCGGCTCTAAGCTAGTCAACTTTCTCATCGGGATTGCCGAAGAAAATTCAAAGAGCGGGATGAAGAACGAGCGCTTTGAGCCGCCATGGTCCACCGTGCATGTGGGCATCCTCGAGGGCGGCACGGCGCGCAATATTATCGCCCGGCAGTGCCGCATTGTCTGGGAGGTGCGGCCCCTGCCCGGAGACCGGGCCGAGTCCGTCGCCGAGCGCCTCAAAGAGTATTGCAAAAAATTCCCGGAAGCGGGCATCACCACCACCCTCAAATCGCACATGACCGGCCTGCAACTGGACCTCGCGGACGAGACGGAAAAAATGGTCATGGCCGCCGCCCGCACCAACGCCACCCATGCCGTCTCCTTCGGCACCGAGGCGGGCGTCTACCAGGATCACGGCGTGCCGGTGGTGGTGTGCGGCCCCGGCTCCATTGACCAGGCCCACCAGCCCAACGAATTCATCGAAGCGGCGGAGCTGGAAAAAGGCGTGGAATTTCTGAAGCGCATCATTATGATGCAGCAATAATGTACACAGCTACTACCCGAGAAATCAAAGTCACCGTCGTCCCCGTCTACCTGGAGGAGCAGTCCCTGCCCGACGAGGAGCACTATGTCTGGGCCTACACCATCCAGCTGGAGAACGAGGGCGATGAAACGGTGCAGCTCATAAACCGCTATTGGCACATTACAGACGCCCGCGGCCTGGTGCAGGAAGTGAACGGCCCGGGGGTAGTGGGCGAGCAGCCGGTGCTCAAGCCGGGCGGCACCTACCAGTACACCAGCGGCGCGGCGCTGCACACGCCCAGCGGCATCATGCGCGGCCATTACGAGATGAAAACCACCGAGGACGAGCTGTTTTCCATTGAAATTCCAGCCTTTTCGCTGGACAGCCCCGAGCAGGTCAAACGCCCGAACTGACATCAAACTGTCACACTCCGCGCGTATACTATAAGTACGTGAAAAAGTAACTAGGGCTATGGCAGAGAACCAATTCGATATTAATGCCCATCTACAACAGATGGGCTTCGGGCAGAAAGGCAGCGGCGACGGCGGCTCCGGCTCCGGCGAGGCGATGACGCCTGACTCGCTGCTCCAGAAGGGCCTCAACAAAACCGTCCAGAATATCTCCAAGCTTATCGGGCTGGGCATCAACCCGGATATCGAAGGCAAATCCGCCCTCGCCGGCTTCGAGAATGAAAACGTCGGCTCCGGCTTCTCGCTCTCCAACCTTTCCATGTTCAAGGATCTGCGCGGCGGCGTGCTGGCCTCGATCTTCAACTATTTCACGCGCGAAATACCCAAGTTTTTCACTGGCGACGAAGGCGGCGGCAATCACGGCGGCGATTCTAGCAGCAGCGGCGGCAGCGGCGATTCCGGTGGCGGCAGTAGCAGCGGCGAATATTACGCCGGCGGCGGCGGTCACGGCGGCCACGGAGAACTGCCCGGCTTCATGGGCGGCGGCGGTCACCACCACGGCGACCACGGCCATGACATGAAAGTTTCCTACGGCGACAAGCTCGTCTCCGCCGAAGCCCTGATGGGCGATCTCGGCCAGTTGCGCCCCTCGGCCACGCCCAATGTCAGCGGCAATGACCGCGATTACGGCATGAGTGTATGATTGTCATTCTGAACGCAGTGAAGAATCTACCTTATAAGTAGATCCTTCGCTACGCTCAGGATGACATCTTGAATTGCATCACATACTGAAATCCTCTATCACTTTCATGCATGAAGATTGCCGTGCTGAAAGAACGTGCCACCGGCGAAGCCCGCGTGGCCGCCACGCCGGATGCAGTGCGCCGCTACACGCAGGCCGGTTTCCGCGTCGCCGTCGAGGCCGATGCGGGGTTTGAATCCTACATCGCCGATGAATCCTTCCTCTCCGCCGGCGCCAGCATCTACTCCACCCCGAGAGAAGTTTTGCACGCCGCCAATCTGCTGCTCACCGTCGGCCCGCCGGACCCCACTTCGCTCACGCTGATGTCGCCCGGCACCATGATCGCCGGCCAGCTGGACCCCTACCACCTGGAGACCATGCTCATGCACTACATGAGCGGCAAGCTCACCACCTTTTCGCTGGAACTGCTGCCGCGCATCTCCCGCGCGCAGGGCATGGACGTGCTTTCCTCGCAGAGCAACCTCGCCGGCTACCGCGCGGTGGTAGACGCGGTTCATACCTTCACCAAGGCCGTGCCGATGATGATGACCGCCGCCGGCACGGTGGCGCCCGCGAAAGTGCTGGTGCTGGGCGCGGGCGTCGCGGGCCTGCAGGCCATCGCTACCGCGAAACGCCTCGGCGCCGTCGTCTCGGCGTTTGACGTGCGCGCCGTGGTCAAGGAACAGGTGGAAAGCTTAGGCGCCAAATTCATTGAAGTGCCGGCCGAAGAAGGCGGCGAAACCAAGGGCGGCTACGCCAAGGAAATGAGCGAAGAATATAAGCGCAAGCAGAGCGAGCTGATCGCCGACACCATCAGGAAGCAAGACATCGTCATCTCCACCGCGCTGATCCCCGGCCGCCCCGCGCCCGTGCTCATCACCGAAGCCATGGTGCGCGACATGAAACCCGGCTCCGTCATTGTAGATCTCGCCGCCGCCAACGGCGGCAACTGCCCGCTCACCGAGGCGGACAAAGCCGTGGTCAAGCACGGCATCACGCTCATCGGCTACACCAACATGGCCAGCCGCGTGGCGGTGGACGCCAGCGGCCTCTACGCGCGCAACCTGTTCAACTTCGTAAGCCAACTGCTGCTGCCGGAAACAAAATGGGATGATGAACTCGTCAAAGGTACCATGCTCACGCGCGACGGTCAGGTCGTACACCCGCAATTAGTGCAAAACGCCGCTTAGGAGGAATTATGTCATTCTGAGCGCAGCGAAGAATCTACTTGAAGCGCCAGGAAGTAGATCCTTCACTTCGTTCAGGATAACACTAAGGAGAAAAAAATGGCTGAAGAGACACAAACACTGTCAGAAAAAACACAACTACTCTCTGATCAATTAAATGATCTCTCGGTTGAAATCGGCGCGCTGGAAACCGCCGCCGCCAACACGCCCGTCGTCATGGCGTCAGACCCGTTCGTCTTCGGGTTCACCGTGTTCATCCTCGCCTGCTTCGTCGGCTATTACGTGGTGTGGAAAGTCACGCCCGCACTGCACACGCCGCTGATGAGCGTCACCAACGCCATCTCCGGCATCATCATCGTCGGCGCCATCATCGCGCTGGGGGCGGACGGCACGGGCATTTCAAAAGTCGCGGGCTTCGTCGCCGTGGTCATCGCGTCTGTCAACATTTTCGGCGGCTTCATCGTAACCCAGCGCATGCTGGCCATGTACAAAAAGAAGGAGAAACATTAATGAGAATTCTGCTTGCCGCTACTCTTGCCTGCATCTCGCTGCCCGCTTTTGCCTGCGACATGAGCCCCCTTGCCGTCACGCCGGAAGGCTTCGGCCTGGTGAAAACCGGCATGTCGCTGGGCGCCGCCGCGAAGGCCACGGGCGGTGCGATTGCAGAGAGCGATGAGCTGCGCACCTCGGATAGCTGCTACTACGCAGATTTCAAAGAGCATGGGCACGATGGCGGCAGCGGCGGCGAGGGCGTGCGCTTCCGGGTGGAGAACGCAAAAATCACCGTCACCGAAGTGCTGGAAGGCCCCTACAAAACACCGGAAGGCATCAGCATCGGCTCCACCATCGAGGCGCTCAAGGCCGCCTATCCCGGCAAATGGGCCATGAAAAAAGGCGAGGATGCCGATAACCCGGATATCACCGTCAAGGCCTCATCGGACCGCGGCTATACCTTCAGCACGCATAACGGCAAGGTCAGCTTCTTCAAGGCCGGTCTCTTAAAATCCCTCCAACGCCTGGAAGGTTGTATGTAGCATGGCCTCTGCCTCCCTTATGCACTCGTCATCTCCGCGCAGGCGGGGATCTCATCTCGCAACGAGCACACTGAACCATAAGGTTCCCGTCTACGCGGGAACGACGGAGCCTTTATGAACTCTCTGGCCGCCTTCCTGTATCTTGCCGCTTCGGTCTGCTTCATCCTCGCGCTGAAAGGGCTCTCCTCGCCCGAATCGGCGCGGCGCGGCAATATACTGGGCATGGCGGGCATGGCGCTGGCCATCGGCACCACGCTGTTCACGCCGGGCATCAGCCAGTACTTCCTCATCATCATCGGCATTGCCTTCGGCGGCGGCATCGGCGCGTTCATCGCCAAGAAGATCAAGATGACGGCCATGCCCCAGCTGGTCGCCGCCTTTCACTCGTTGGTCGGCCTTGCCGCCGTGCTCATCGCGGGCGCGGCGCTGTGGTCGCCGGAAGCCTTCCGCATCATGGGTGAAGAACGTATTCATCTCTCCAGCCTCATTGAGATGAGCCTCGGTGCCGTCATCGGCGCCATCACCTTCAGCGGCTCGCTGGTGGCGTTTGCAAAACTGCAGGGCCTCGTCTCAGGCAAGCCGCTGCGCTTTTCTGGCCAGCACACGCTCAACGCCGCGCTCGGGCTCGGCATCATCGTCGTCACTGTGCTGTTCTGCGCCAGCGGAGCCAAGCCGCTCTTCCTGCTTTTAGTGCTGCTTGCCTTCCTCATCGGCTTC
>CAZUKF010000074.1:0-9853 GCA_964620765.1 uncultured Rickettsiales bacterium
CCTAAGGGATTGGGCTTTAGGGATTGGGGATTGATTTGTTTTTTTAGAACCCCATATTCTACTTCAACCCTAATCCCCAAACCCCAATGCCCAAACCCGTAACAGTTTACAGCACCAGCTACTGCCCCTACTGCATCCGTGTAAAAAACCTGCTCAAGAAAAAGGGCGTGGCTTTTACCGAGGTTGACGTCACGAATGATGAAGCCTTGCGCGAGGACATGGTGCGCAAAGCCGGTGGGAAACGCACCGTTCCCCAGGTTTTCATTGGGGAGAAACATGTCGGCGGCAGCGATGACCTGCATGCGCTGGAAGCGGCGGGCAAGCTGGATGACCTTTTAAATAACTGATTTTTCAGATTTTATTCTGTCACCAAATTGTCATGCGCCTGTCATACAGGTGTCAAAATCATCGGCTAAGCTAGGTGTTAAGAGTTAGTTAAGGAATATGCGTTATTGACGCATTTGACTCCTAAAACCGCTCTAGCTGGATCCAGACAGCTGAGCGGTTTTTCTTTTGTATCGTCATCGCCCGAATCGCACAGCGATTATAGGGCGATCCATATCGCAACATGGATTCCCCTATAATTTTGCTGAAGCAAAATTCGGGGAATGACGAATCCCAGGGATGACCACATCTAGAATGTTCCGGGCTCGAAATTATTTCGGATCGCATATCTTGTATTGTAAATTTGCAACAGCACCAAGCTTTATGATGCCGCTTTGCACCCCTACTATATATAGTTGGTGCAACTCTCTAAATTTTCCGTAAACAAGAGAGGAGACGTGCAATAATTTGACAAGGAGTCAGGCATTGCAGCAACCGGGTGATTGGCAGCAATGGACCGAACTGAACCGCCAGCTCATCGAGCAGTGGCGTAACCTCCTCGCCACCGGAGCCCAGCCCGCCACCAGCGCCGCCCTCCCGCCACCCACCCCTGAAACCACTCCTGATCACTTCGCCGCCCTGAGCGCGATCTCTGATGATATCCTCGCCGTGTTTGAAACCGGCCGCGGCTGCACCTATCTCTCGCCGAACTGGGAGCGCCTCACCGGCCGCACCATCCGCGACAGCCTGCGCAGCGACTTCTACGGCTGCCTGCACCCGGACCATATCAAGCCGTTTGTCACCACGCTGCAGCAGGCGGTGTGCGAGGGCAACGCGCAAGCGGTGCTGGTGCCGCAGCAGTTCCAGTTTTTACATGCAGATGGAAGCGCCCGCTGGTACGCGCTGAAAATCGGCGAGGTGAAAAACCTCGAGAGCGGCCAGCAACAGCTGGTGTGCGGCTTAAAAGACATGCACGAGGCGCACCAGTCGCAGCGGCAGGTGTCTGAGTCGCGCCGTGAAATGCAGCTCGCGCTACAGGCGCGCTCGGAGTTTCTCAACGCCATGAGCCACGAGTTGCGTACGCCGCTGAACGCCATTCTCGGCTTCACGCAGATCATGGAAAGCGGCATGTACGGCGATATCAACAATCTCCAGTACCGCGATTACCTGCGCCATATCCGCGAATCGGGTTATGAACTGCTGGCACAGATTGATGAAGTGATGGAAATGGCCACGGTGGAAACCGGCAGCACGGTGGTGAAGCCCGATGTGTGCGATCTTTCCGAGCTGCTCAACCAGGTGCTCGCCCTGCACCGCGCGCAGACCCGTGCCACCAATCTTTCGATTGTGTGCGAGGTGCCGCCCGGCTTTGCCAATCTTTCCATCGACCGCGCCAAGCTGCAGCACTGCATCAGCCATATCATGGCCAATGCCGTGCGCTTCTCTACCCCCGGCGGGCAGATCCGCGTGTTGGCGGAGTTGAACGATGCCCGCGAACTCGTTCTTTCCATTACCGATAACGGCACCGGCATGTCTGCGCGCAAGCTGCACACGCTGGTCGGCGCGCTGCAGAAGGAAGACAGCTGGTCCGCCCGCAACGTCAACGGGCTGGGCGTGGGCCTGGCGCTGGCCAAGGAATACGCCAAGCTGCACGGCGGCTACCTCACCATCGAGAGCCGGGCCGGGCTAGGAACGAGGGTGAGCGTGCATCTCCCCGCGGAATGCGTTGTGGCGCAGGACGACAAGGTGATACAATACGCCGCCTACGCCTCCTGAGGCGTTTTTACGGATACCCATGGATAAAATCGAAGCGCGGCAGCGCATTCTTCAGCATACAATTCCCCACGTGGCCTTTGACGGCTGGTCACGCGCGGCGCTAGCGCGCGGCGGGGAGGAAGCGGGCTTCAAGGAGGCGGAGCTGGTCCGCTTTTTTCCCGGCGGCGCGCTGGAAGCGCTGAACCTGTTCATAGAGCAGGCGGACGCGCGCATGGCGGCGGATTATGCCGCGCTCTCCCCTGCCCCGGAGAAAATCCGCGGCCGCATCACGGCGTTGATCCGCCTCAGGCTGGAAGCGTATGCGGAGCACCGCGAGGCCGTGCGGCGGGGGCTTGCACTCTACGCGCTGCACGCCGGCGCGGGCATGGCCGCACTCGCCCGCACGGTGGACGAGATGTGGGCGCTGGCAGGTGATACATCGGCGGATTTCAATTGGTATACGAAGCGCCTGCTGCTCTCGGGCGTGTATACCTCCACGTTGCTTTACTGGCTCAACGACGAGAGCGAGGGGCACGAGGCCACGTGGAGTTTCCTGGACCGCCGCATCGAAGACGTAATGCGCATCGAGGGTTTCAAGCGCCGGATGTCAGCTTTCAGAGGGCAAAGGGCAAATTAAAACTGCCCACTGCCCTTTGCCAACTGACATCTACTTGATGCCGTTATAGGGCCGCGGCAGGCTTTCCCAGTTCTTGGGAGCCTTGTATTTCAGGAACGGCAGGCGCCGCGCCAGCCCGCGGAACATGCTGTGATCATTCATGTAGAGCGCATACTGCACGTAGTCCGGATCGCGCGAGAGGTGGCGCTCCTCGGTGCGAGCGCGCAGGAAATAGACCGTGTTGATACCCAGCAGCAGCAGGCTGTAGCGCAAAGCTTCCGCCCAACCGTTCACCGGCAGCATCGGCACGTAGGTGAGCCACCAGAACGCGTTCTTGGTGACATAGGCCGGGTGCTTGGTAAAACGGTAGAAACCCTTGGTCAGCACGCCGCGATGCGTGAGGTTGGAGAAGCGCAGGCCGAAATTGATGGTGCCGAAGCTGTAGATGGCCAGCATCAGCAGCGCGGTGCTGCCCCACACCACCTGCAGCACGGGATAGTCGTTGAGCCAGCGCATCCAGTCATTGTCCGGGTAGGCCAGGTAATAGCGCATGTAGACGCTTAAGAAGGGCTGGTAGCACATGATGCAGATCAGCCAGCCGAAAAGCGTGGGCTCGCTGGAGCGGATATGCGTGTCGAACAGGCGCACGGCCAGCGCGTATCCCGCAACCGCGCCCATCAGATCCAGCGTGAAGAGCAGGTCTACCGTCAGGCGGTAGAAGACGCGGAAATCGGAAAAGTAGTTGTCGAAATTCGCGTTCGAGAGATGGCTGATATTGCCGGCGAAGCTCACGAACATCAGCGGCAGGAAGAAGCCCTTCACCACCCAGCCCAGCAGGTGCTGGCCGATCATGGGGATGCTGACACCCTTCGCATCAAACAGCAGGCATTTGCCAAACCAGTAGTAGCTGTCAAGTGGTTCGCGCGCGCGTGAATCCATGAAGATTGTGTATGGCACCACCAGCACCAGTATGGTCGGGCCGATAGCTTCCAGCGCCGCCCAGTAGGGGTTGTAATAGCTGCCGTGATATTCCGGGAAGACCCAGTAAAGAAAGGCAACGAAGCCCAGCGAGCCGTATACCCCCAGGAGCTTGACGGTGATGCGGTGTGGCACGAAATCGCGGCGCTTGAAATCCAGCCCCACGGAATCCCGCCACGGCGTGCGCAGAACGATGATTTCAAACAGCAGGATGGGCAGCGCATAGGCCGCGATGGCAATAACGGCTGCTTCCGCGCCGCGCAGGCCGTCATCCAGCGCCATGGCCGTCACCACGAAGGATATGAAGACGGCAAGATAGTTGACGTAGTTGTTGGTGGGGTTCGGCGGGGGAGACTGCGGCTTCATGAGGATACAGGAAATAGAAGGGCTTACTTCCTATAGCCTAAAGCGGAGCCGCCGCAAATGTAAATTTGCCGGTTAATTGCAGGTAACGCCGTTACAGCTGTGGCTGCAGCAATCGTCATTAATCGTGCAAGGACCATCACCGGAGTTCAGGCAAGTCTTGCATGCCTTAGAATTCGGTAACGGGTCATTCGGCGGACCAAAGACATCACCGCAGATCAGGCCTATCTGACAATCGTTGTCCGCCGTGCAGACGCAATCTTCATCCCATGAGTTCGTGCCGGGAGGATTACCCGCACTGCAGCCCAGCGTGGTGCAGTTATTCCCTGCACACTGTTGACCGGTGGGGCAATCCTCGCTCTGGCAGGGAGAGTACGTCTCGCGGCAAGTGCTGTCAGAGGTATCGCACCAGTGGCCGTTGCCGCCGCAGCACTCGGTATCAACACTGCAGGGAGAGTCACCGTCGCAGCTGCAGTGACAATTCTTGAGGCCGGTCGGGTAATTGTAATTATCGCAGTTGGTGCCACCCAAGCAGGTGCCGCCGTAAATGGCGCAGGCGCCGGTGCAGGAGCTGCAGGTGGCGTTAAACGGATAGAATTCCAGACTGGTGCCGTCAACCAGGCAGCTCGGCCTTGAAGTGTCAATGTTGGCGTTGCAGTCAGCGCCCGCGGCGAATGAATTAGGACTACCCTGGCATAACCGGCACAGGGAGCAGTTCGCGTGGCTGACGAAACTGGCATGGAATTTCGGCAGCAGGTAGCAGTTCGTCACGCACTGGCCGTTGACCATGAGGCCGTCAACCCCGCCGGACTGGCAGCACGTGACATCGCCGCCGCTGGACCCGCCACTGGACCCACTGGTGGAACCGCCGCCGGAAGAGGCGCTGGTGCTGCCGCCGGAAGTGGAGGAACCGCCGCCGGAAGAAGCGCTGGATGCCTCGACAAAGGTTACTAAGAAACCCGGCGTACAGCAGCCGGGAGTATTGACCCAAAATTGCACCTCGAACGGCGCGCACTGAGGTGTACCCATAAGAAGAGTGCTCGTAAAATTGCAGGCGCCGCCGCCGCTCAGCTGCCAGTTGCCGCCCGAGCAGGTGAGCGACGGAGTGGAATTGCCGAAGCAGGCGTTGTATTCGCCCTCCCAGGAAGTGGGACTGTATTCCATGGGTACACTGGTACCGGTGACGCAAGCGCAGGAAGTGATCACGCCACCGTCGAGCTGCCCGACGAGGTTTTCCGGAATCGGGTTGGGGCAGCAACCGGTTAATATACCGCCGCTGCCGCCGGAAGAAGAGGCGCTGGTAGAGGCACCGCCAGAAGACGAAGCGCTGGTGGAACTGCCGCCGGACGAAGAGGCGCTGGTGCTGCCGCCGCCGCCGCTGGTACAGGTGCCGTACCCGCCATTGCCGCTGCAGACCCGGTTGCAGGTGCCGCCGTCGCAGGAAAGACCGGTAATGCAGGTGCAGCCGTCAGCCCAGGGTGACGCGCCGCAATCCACACAGTTAGTACCATTGCAATAGGCTCCGACACCGCAGTCCGTATTCTGGCTGCAGGAACCGCCGGGCAACGCGCCGTTTTCGGAGACCGTGAACAGGACAGGGCCTAAGCCAGGGCAGCAGTCCTGGAGAGGCGCTGCAAGCTGGGTGAACGCTGCCGAGCGCGGGCAGCAGTCAAGATCACCTGAGCCGTTATACTCGGTGACGTCGCCGTCGACATCAATGTCGAGGTCATAGCCTCCATTCACCACGTCTTCAGAAACATAGAAACTACCGAAGCAGCTACCTACGGTTACATTGAGGGCGCGCCACGTGCTGCTGCCTGCGTGCCAGGTAAGGGTGGGGTTGATATCGCAGGCGCCGGGGTTGGCATGATCCCTTGCCGTCAGCTTGAGAGTGGCCGGGTTGCCGGGGCTGCAGGCGCCGCCGCCCGAAGAGGATGCACTGGTGCTGGCGCCACCGCTTGAGCTGGCCGATGTGCTGGCGCCGCCGCTGGAAGATGCACTGCTGCTGGCACCGCCGCTGGAAGACGACCCGCTAGTGCTGGTGCCACCGCTGGAGGAAGCGCTGGTGCTGGTACCGCCGCTGGAAGACGCGCTGGTAGAAGCACCGCCGCTGGAGGAGGCGCTGGTGGAAGCCCCGCCAGAAGAAGATGCGCTGCTGCTGCCGCCGCCGCTGGAGGAGGCGCTGGGCGGGCCGCAGATACAGTTGCAATATGGTTCCGTGCCGGCACAATTGGTCGCCGGGCCGCCGCCCTGCACGCAATTGGCGGCGATATCCGACACGCAATCTTGCCGATAGGGCGGGCCGGAGCAATCGATGCTCCCGTCGTCGACCGTACAAACTCCCGCCGCACAGCGTGAACCGGGGCAGCATTCGAGATGGCCGCCGGGGCAGGTCAGGCCTTCGGTTCTGCAGGTACTGGGGCCGAAGGAGCAGGGATCCACGTGCATATCTACGTCGCAGTCCGCGGTAGAGAAGTCGGTAAGCGTAAGATGCGTGTTCACACTGTAAAGGCCGGCCGTGCCGTAAGTGTTAGTGCCGAAAACCCTGATACCGCTGGCACCGTCAGTCCCCCAGGAATCGGCAGGGGAAGTGCCGTTCCCCCAGTTGATCTGCGCGCTGGTGACACTTACCGGCAATACGGGAGTGAAACCGGAAACCTGGCCGGTGAAGGGAACATCTTTTACAGCATGAAGCGGACCAGGAAAACTACACGACAGGCCGCCACCGATACCGCCACCCCCGGAAGACGAAGCGGCTCCACTGGAGCCGCCGCCGGAGGTAGAACTTCCCCCGCCGGAACTGCCAGAGCTGCTGCCGGTAAGGCAGACATCCCCGCATGCACCGGCCCCGCAGTTGTTGGAGGTGCAGTCTGTATTCACGTTGCAGCTGCAATCGGCTGCCCAAGGCGTGCCGAGACAGCTTTCGCATACACCGGCGTTGCAGCGATTACCGGCGCAGCAATCGCCATCGTCAAAGCATAAGTCCAAATCATTCCCGCATGGCGGACTCATGCAGCCGCCGGAGCTGGAAGCCGAAGAACTGCCGCCGGAGGAACCGGAGCTGCTGCCCAGCGACAGCGTGCAGCTGGTATCCAGCAACATCCAGCCGAGAGCAGGATTGGGAGGGCATGGATCCACACCCGCGCAGATACACTCGTCTGCCCCTAATGCATGCGCCTCTTTGATCAGCAGGGCAAAGAACCGCCGCTCTTCGAGAGACGCATAGTCACCGTAACCCTGCACCGAGCCGCCCATAGCCGTGCAGCCTGCCGAACAATCGGATGCTACACTGGGGCCCGGTATGCCATATTTGCAGCAGGGGCCGCCGCTCGAAGAGCCGGAAGAACCGGAAGAAGAGCCGCCGGTAGAGCCGCCGCTGGATGAACCGCTTCCGGAAGATGCCGCCGAAGTGCCCCCGGAGGAAGAAGCAGAAGAAGATGCGCTCGAAGCCGAGCTGGTGGCGCCGCCGCTGCTGCTGGTGCTGGAAGAGCTGCTGCCGCCGGAAGAAGTGCTGGAGGACGAAGCTAAAGCAAAACCGCAGCCGGTAATATAAGCCACGCCCTGGTTACGTTCGTTGCGGACAACCCGGGAATCAGAGTCCGCGTTCTCTAGTGCATCTGCATCCGCCGTGCCCGTATTGATTGTAATAGTGCCGCCCTGCGCAGGCGTGGCGCCGTGGTCCAGGTCCATGTAAACGCGCGTATCGCTGCTGAGAAGCCTGCCCGCGGCGCTGTTATACACGTTAATGGCCGGGGGCACCTGCCAGCAGAAAAAGGGGCTAGTGTGCGCAATGGTCACGCCGTACTTGATCCGGTAAGTGGTATTTCTGCTGAAGGCAGCGCTTTTCGGCAGCCCCATCGACACCACCGGCACCATGCCGAACCGCACGTCCGGCCCCGCGTTACCGCCGCCACAGCAATCGTTGAAATTGGTGCCAGCCAGGCAGTTCGGGCCGTGCGGAACGGATTTGCCGTAATTGGCATCTCCCTCGGCAAGCGTTTCGTCCGCCGGGCAATAAACGGCGCCGCCCTCGGGCGGCGGTTGGGTCATGTGGTCGCGCTGCTTGCTCTCGAAAAGCTCCACTTGTTTCAGGAAGGCTTTTTGCTTGTTGTCAACGCGGGCTTCGTCGCCGCCGGGAGTCATCACCGCGACCATGACGGCGCCGATTGCCAGCAGCACCGCCATGTGCAGTAACGTAAAGCCAAATCTTTTCTTGCTTCCCCGCATCCCGATGTCGAACCTATCTGCATACGCGCGCGCGTGCAACAGTACTTGTGGCTGCCGGAAAATTTCAGTAGAGAGCGTTACAACCCTGCATCAGTTTTCGCGGCTTCGGGCCATTTATCAGGATACTAGGTATGCGGTTAATAAATGCTTAGCAAATGCCATGCACGTTAAATAAATTCTAATCGCTCCACCTGGAAATCCTTATGAATCAAGGGGGGCGTTTCCCAAGCCGATTGCGGGCCCCTGCCTGCGCCGCTACTTAAAGGCATCCCGGGCCAAGGCAGCACTTGTCAAAGGGGATGACAACGTCATCGAAAACGGCGCCGGAGGTATCGTACATAAGCTCGCGGCGGATGAAAACATTGTTGAAATTGTCGGTGAAAGTTTCGCTGAGCCCTGCGTTCTCCAGCGTTTCGGCATTGGTGTTGCCGGTGTTGCGGCGTTCAGTTCCGCCTGCGCCTGGGAATGCACCGTGCGCATCTTCACCTAAGTCAAGATACACGCCCGCATGCGCGCCGCCCAACGCCCCGCCGACGCTGCTGCGCACGTAAACACCCGGGTTCGCCCCCCAGATCTTGCACACGTTTTTCTGCGTGGAAACACGGCTGACTGCGTAAAATACCCGGTTGCCGGTCGGGCCGAGTGCTGCTTCTTTCGGCAGGCCAAGATCCACCACCGGCACGCCGCCCATCACGAGGCCCGCCGTACCGAAATTCGCACCGATGCAGCAATCGGTGGGGGTCATGCCTGCGTTGCAGCTTGCCCCGTGCGCCACCGCCCTGCCAAAATTGGGGTGATCGTAAGGCAGTGTAATGTCAGACGGGCAGAGCCGCGAACCTTGCTGGTACATGTGGGCACGTTGCTTTTCTTCGATCATCTCGGCCTGGCGCGCAAAGTTGCGGCCTTTTGTGTTGCCGACACTGCCGCTGAGAAATCCTACCATGGTAACAGCCAGCACCGCCATCAGCACGGCAACATGCAGCAGCGTGAAGCCGGGGCGCATCAGATGTGCATCACGCGCCCGAACGCATCGAGCGTGGATTCGTGCATCATCTCCGAAAGCGTCGGGTGCGGGAAGATGGTGTGCATCAGCTCACCTTCCGTCAACTCGCCGGTCTTGGCGATGACGAAGCCCTGAATCAGCTCCGTCACTTCCGTGCCGATCATGTGCGCGCCGAGCAGCTCGCCGGTTTTCGCGTCGAAGATGGTTTTTACCAAGCCTTCCGGCTCGCCAAGCGCAATGGCCTTGCCGTTGCCGATGAAGGGAAAGCGGCCGACCTTGATGTTGAACCCCTTCTCTTTCGCGGCCTTTTCAGTCAGGCCTACGCTTGCCACCTGCGGGTGGCAGTAGGTGCAGCCGGGAATGTTGGTGTTTTTCACCGGGTGCACACCCTTGCTTCCTGCGATTTTTTCCACGCAGACCACGCCTTCATGGCTGGCCTTGTGCGCCAGCCACGGCGCGCCCGCCACGTCGCCGATGGCGTAAACGCCCGGCTCACCGGTGGCGCACCACTGGTCCACCACGATGTGGGTTTTTTCTACTTTCACTTTCGTGTTTTCCAGCCCAAGATTTTCCACGTTGCCGACAAT
>CAZUKF010000075.1:0-9791 GCA_964620765.1 uncultured Rickettsiales bacterium
GGATCTCAGGCATCCTCCGTGTCGCTCGAGATCCCCGCTCAAGGCGGGGATGACATTATTCCTCTTGTCTGCGATCTTTCCAGGCTCGAAACGATTGATGCCTTTGCGAAAGAAGCGGAAGACAAATTACAGGGGCTGGACATTCTCGTCGCCAACGCGGGCATCACGCGCGACGGGCTTGCCATCCGCATGAGTGACGAGCAGTGGCAGCAGGTGATCGACATCAACCTCACCTCCACTTTCCGCCTCGTGCGCGCGGCCATCAAGAGCATGATCAGGCGCCGCACCGGGCGCATCATCATCATTACCTCCGTCGTCGGCCACTCCGGTAACACAGGCCAGAGCAATTACTGCGCGGCCAAGGCGGGCCTTACCGGCATGGCCAAATCACTCGCGCTAGAATGCGCTTCGCGCGGGGTGAACGTGAACTGCATCGCTCCGGGTTTTATCGCCACACCGATGACCGATGTGCTGAACGAAGAGCAGAAAGCGCGCATTACCGGCAACATTCCGCAGGGCCGCATGGGCACGCCGGAAGACATCGCCGCCGCCGCCCTTTACCTCGCCAGCGACCAGGCGGGGTATATGACCGGCCAGACGCTGCATGTAAACGGTGGATTATATCTGCCATAAGCTATTGATATATAATAGTTAATTTTTGACATAATCGGTTTCCGATAACTGTCATAATAAAAGGGCATTTTTCCTTTTATTATAGAGGCATGGTTGATACATCACGAGTCAAGAGGTTAGCGGCAGGCGGTGCATTAGTCGGCATTGCCATTGCTGCCGTGCCGACCGTGATGCGCAAGAAAGAGGCGCCGCAGATACCGCAAGCGTTGCAGGCGGCGGAAAAACCGCTCAGCCACCTGCCGGATGATTATCACGACCTGTTCAAGCTTTCCGACGAGCAGAAAACATTGTTCTCGGCACTGACGGCTTCAGGCGCAGACGCGGTGGCGTATTACACGCCCGACGGCGACGGCAATTTCTCGCTCAACAAGCACATCGATCTTTACAACAAGCGCAACACGCGTTTCGAAGAGCACCTGGCGTATGATCCGCGCAACGGCGTGGAAGAAGTGAACACGGGCGGTGCGCGCGTATACCACATCCCGGTGAAGGTGGGCGAGCATGTGAAAGGTGTGGCGGTGTTCCATGCCGACACCACGCACCAGGCGAATATCGAGGAAGCAAAAGAATGCCGTGACGCCAAGCTGCGCATGGCGACACATATCATCAACACGCATGCCGATCTGTTCGGCATCAGCGGCCAGCTGCTCAAGCGCAACGAGCAGGCGCATCTGAGTTTCGAGAAGAAGCACGCATTCTTCATGACGCTGGCGAAGGACATGTTCAAGACCTTCGGCGCCAACCACGCCGCGCCGGAACTGCTGCAGAAGGTGGACGAGGCGAAAACCGCCAAGGAACTGATGGCGGCGCTGCGCAAGGTGGAGCTTGGATCTTCCGAGCAATACCCGCACGTGCTGGGTGTTTCCGAGCTGATGGGGCAGGCGCTGGATAAGGCGGTGAACGCGAAGGGCGAGCTGATCAACGCCCGCCAGCGCGATTTGATTGAAGTGCTCACGCTGCTGCATGACGTGGGCAAGACGCAGACTCCCTCGCAGCAGCTGGCGCCGGAGAACGGGAAGCAATCGCTTGCGGAATCGGAGCTGGCCATTTCGCGCAACGGCAGCCACCCGCTGTTTACGCTGCTCACGCTGCTCTTCTACGAGCGCGACGGCATGATGACGGCAACGCACCATAACGGCCTGCGCCGCTACGGCGATGAAGAAATCGCCGTGAAGAAAATGAAAGGCACCGTGGGCCGCGAGTTTAATGACTGGACGGAGTTCAAGGGCAAGGACATGCAGCCTGCTGAGCTTTCGCCGCTGGCCAAGATCATGCGCGTGGTGGATGTGACCGAGGCGATCACCGCGCGCCCCAGCCTGCCGATGTCGCAGGCCATCAAGCAGCTGGGCGCGGTGGGCACGGCGTTTAACCCGGATGACCTTTATAATAAGGCGCGGCTGGACGCGGCCGGGCAGGCGAGCCTCGCCAAGACCGGCCAGGTGGTGCTGGGCCGCGACGGCAACGCCGTCATCAACCAGGATTCGATGGACCCGGACTACGTGTGCTTCCTGATCGCCAACGGCGTGTTCGACGCTTATGCGAAGCAGCGGGCGGAGGCCACCGGCGGCTGGTTAAGCACGAATAAAGATTTTGCCGGTCAGTCGCGCTATGACCCGGAAAGAATGAAGGAAGAGGGGGATAAAGTCCTGCATCGCTTCGGCTGGGACGACCCCAAGATACGGGCTGAGAAGGAAGCCAAAATCCGCAAGGAAATCAGCGAGGACCGCTTCCTGCAGGAAAACAGCCCGGCCCGCGCCGCCCGCCTTATGGGCATGCAATAAACGCATTAGTAAAACCGCAGATTTTGCCGCTATTTAGCCTTTAGAGCAAAAAAGGATAAAAAATGGCTGTTTTTGATGAAGATGAGGTGCCAGGTACCCAGGCTACACTCCAAGAGGCGGTAATACATGAAATCCGCTTATCTACCTCACGTGATGGTTTTTTACCGGCTGATACCTTGCCCGGAATGACGTTCCGCGAGCTGGGAGTGACGCAGGAATCAGTCATGCGCGGCGTGGAAGAATCCCTGGGTATAAAAGGCAAATTAGAGCAGGTGCATTCATCGGGCGGTGCTCCCCTGGACCAGGTTACGGTGGAAGAAGCCGTGCAGGCATGGGGAATTCAATATCAGAAGGCCGGAAATCATTGAGTTAACCTAGCAGCGGGCCCGTTTTTTCAGGTTGACGGGGCCTGAAAATATTGTACACAGTCTGCTTTCCTATCAAGTTAACCAAGAGAAGGATGGAGTCCCATGAGCAATATTGCAGAACGCGTTAAAGACATCGTGGTCAAGCACCTCGGCGTAGACCCCTCCAAGGCGGTTCCCGAAGCCAGCTTTATCGATGACCTCGGCGCCGACAGCCTGGACACCGTCGAGCTCGTCATGGCTTTCGAGGAAGAATTCAGCTGCGAAATCCCCGACGATGCAGCCGAAAAAATTCTGACGCTCCAGGATGCTATCGCCTATATCGAGAAGCACGCCAAGGAAGCGGCGTAATGTCATCCTGAGCGTAGCGAAGGATCTCCTTCAAACAGATTCTTCGGTCGCAATGCTCCCTCAGAATGACAATTTAACATGAGACGCGTCGTCATCACCGGCCTTGGCCTTGTCACGCCGCTCGCCTGCGGCGTCGAAGAGACATGGTCGAAGCTGCTGAACGGCGAGTCCGGTATCCGGCCGATTGCGCGGGTGGACGTGTCTGACCTCGCGGCTCGCATCGGCGGTGAAGTGCCGCGCGGCGACGGGCCGGGCCTGTTCAACCCCGATAACCACATCCCGGTCAAAGACCAGAAGAAGATGGATGAGTTCATCCATTACGCCATGGGCGCGGCCGATCAGGCGGTGGCGGATTCAGGCTGGAAGCCGGAAACGGAAGAACAGAAGGAACGCAGCGGCGTGTTGGTGGGCTCCGGCATCGGCGGCCTGCAGACGATTGAAGAAGGCGTGCTGACGCTGAAGGAAAAAGGCCCGAAGCGGGTGAGCCCGTTCTTCATCCCCGCGAGTCTTATCAACCTTGCCTCCGGGCAGATCTCCATCAAGCACGGTTTCAAAGGCCCCAACCACGCGGTGGTGACGGCCTGCTCCACCGGCGCGCACGCGATTGGCGACGGCGCGCGGTTCATCCAGCTGGGCGACGCGGATGTGATGGTGGCCGGCGGCGCGGAAGCGGCCATCTGCCGCATGGGCCTTTCCGGCTTCGCCGCGGCGCGCGCGCTTTCCACCGCGTATAATGATACGCCGGCTAAGGCCTCCCGGCCGTGGGACCAGGCGCGCGACGGCTTCGTCATGGGCGCGGGCGCGGGCGTGGTGGTGCTGGAAGAATATGAGCATGCACAGAAGCGCGGCGCGAAGATTTACGCGGAGATTATTGGTTACGGCCTGTCGGGTGATGCGTATCACATCACCGCCCCGGCGCCGGAGCATGCGGGCGCCTACCGCGCCATGCAGAACGCGCTGAAGCGCGCGGGCATCAGCCCGGAGCAGGTGGATTACATCAACGCACACGGCACCTCCACGCCGCTGGGCGATGAGCTGGAGCTGGGCGCGGTGAAGAATTTGTTCGGGCAGCACGCGTACAAACTTTCCATGTCTTCCACCAAATCCGCCATCGGGCATCTGCTCGGCGCGGCGGGGGCGGTGGAGGCGATTTTCTCCGTGCTGGCGATCCGTGATCAAATTGCGCCGCCGACGCTGAACCTGGAGAATCCCTCGCCCGGCTGCGATATTGACCTCGTGCCGCACAAGGCGAAGAAACGCGTGATCAACGTGGCGCTTTCCAACTCGTTCGGCTTCGGCGGGACGAACGCCAGCGTCGTTTTCCGCAAGGTGTGATTTCCAATCCTACTTTAGATGACACTGCCGAGCTTGCCGCCTTCAGCGCGCGCGTGTTCAGGCATACGTGGAAGCATCTTTACAGCGAGGAGGTGATGGCGCGCTACCTGGCGCAGGCTTTTTCGCTTGAACAAATACGGGCGTATATCGAGGACCCGCGCTATCGCTACTGGCTGGTGAAGGATGGCGGGAAAATCGTCGGCTACGCGAAGGCCGGGCCGCCCGTGGTGGCGCTGGAGCCGATGCCGGAAAACGCGGTGGAGCTGCACCGGCTTTACGTAGATGAAGCGCACCGGCGCAAGGGATTGGGGCGCGCGTTGATGGATGCGTTTGAAGAATTTGCGCGCGCGCATTTCAAAACCGCGCTGATCTGCGTGTGGAGCGCCAACAAGGAAGCGGTGCCGCTTTACCTTGCTTACGGGTTCCATGAAGCGGGGCAATGTTATTTCCCGCTCGGCGATTTTACCAATTACGAGATTGACCCGGACTTCATATTGCGAAAAGATTACGCCTGACTTCAACCTCACCGGGCAGGTAGCGTGAAACCGGCGAAGCAACGGCTGATAGCAGCGGTAGTGGCGGTGGTACTCACCACCATCGGCACGGCGTGGTGGGGCTTTCACCAGTATCGCGCGCCCGGGCCGCTCGCCGAAACCAAGATACTCATCTTCCGCAAGGGCACCGGCTTTAAAGGCATTTCCGCCGGGCTGGCCGAAGGCGACGTCGTGCGGAGCGAAGAAGTTTTTAAGGCGGTGGCCATTCTCACCGGCAAGTACAAGAAATTCAAGGCGGGCGAATACGAGTTCCCGGCCGGCATCCCCATGCGCGACGTGATTACACAGCTTTCCGAGGGCAGGGTGGTGATTCACAAGTTCACGCTGATCGAGGGGCTTTCCTCGCGTGAGGTGGCCAAGCGCCTGATGGCGGAGGACGTGCTGGAGGGCGACCTGCCGGAAATGCCGGAAGGTTCGCTGTTGCCGGAGACCTACCATTTCACCTACGGCGATACGCGGTTTGACCTGGTTACCCGCATGCAGCAGGGCATGACGCAGGTGCTGAACGAATTATGGGAGAAGCGCAAAGAAGGCTTGCCGCTGCACTCGCCGCACGACGCGCTGGTGCTGGCCTCCATCGTGGAGAGCGAAACGGGCATTGATCACGAGCGCCCGCGCGTGGCGGCGGTTTACGTCAATCGCCTGAAGAAGGGCATGAAGTTGCAGGCGGACCCGACGGTGGCGTATGGAATTGAGAAGGCAAAGGATGGGCCGATGGGCCGCGCGCTGCGCTTAAGCGATCTGAAGGACGAGAAAAACCCCTACAACACCTACGCGCATGAAGGCCTGCCGCCGACGCCGATTTCCAACCCCGGGCGCTCCAGCATCGAGGCGGCGCTGAATCCGCCGAATACGAACGAGTTTTATTTCGTGGCTACCGGCAATGGCGGGCATAATTTCTCCGCGACGGCGGCGGAGCACGGCAAAAACGTGGCGATTTACCGGGCGGCGCAGGCGCAGGCCGCTGCGGCGGCGAATAAAGAGGCGAAGAATGCGCCGGCGCCGGTACCGGCGGCAGCACCGCCACCCGCGCCTGCAAAGCAGTGAAAACCTCGTCATCGCCCGAATCGCGGCAGCGATTATAGGGCGATCCATCGTGCAACAGGAGAGATGGATTCCCCTATAGTTTGCTTCGCAAACTCGGGGAATGACGGATTTAATTTTTATCCAGTGATTTAATGACTTTCGCTGCCGTCAGGGTGTTCTTTAGCAAACACGCGATGGTCATGGGGCCGACGCCGCCGGGCACGGGGGTGATGGCGCCCGCAATTTGCGAAGCTTCGGCGAAGGCGACGTCTCCTACCAGCTTGCCGTCCACGCGGTTGATGCCGACATCGATCACAGTTGCGCCGGGTTTGAGCCAGCTGCCCTTGACGAATTCCGGCTTGCCGACGGCGGCGACAACAATGTCCGCGCGTTTCACCAACTCTGGCAGATTCTCGGTGCGCGAATGCGCGATGGTGACGGTGCAGTGCTCGCGCAGCAGCAGCGCCGCCATCGGCTTGCCGACGATGTTGGAGCGGCCGATGACGACAGCGTTTTTGCCTGCGAGGGCCACGCCGGATTTTTTCAGCATGATGCTGCAACCCAGCGGCGTGCAGGGCACCAGCGCATCGGGCGCGCCTTCCCAGAGTTTGCCGACATTGACGGGGTGGAAGCCGTCCACATCCTTCAGCGGGTCGATGGAATGCAGCACCGCCGTTTCATTGATGTGCCTGGGCAGCGGCAGCTGCACGAGGATGCCGTGAATGGCGGGATCATTATCCAGCACTTCCAGCAACTCGAGCAACGCATCCTGCGAGACATTGGCAGGCAGCGCGTGACGGGCGGAATAAAAACCAATCTCCTGCGCCGTCTTCACCTTGTTTTTCACGTAGACGGAACTTGCCGCATCTTCGCCCACCTGCACCACGGCAAGACCGGGCTGGAAGCCGAGCGTGGGCACTTCCCGCGCAATTTCTTCGCGCAGTTCCTTGGCAATCGCCTTGCCGTCGATGAGGCGGGCGGTCATTGCGGGTTCCCGTCCAGCGGGCGCAGGCGGTTTTGGGCTTTCTGCAAACATTCGCGTAACTTCCTGGTTTCACGCCACCCGCACTTGTTGCTCTTCAGCTTCTCGCAGGTGCCGAATTTTTCATAGCAGGCATAGGACTCGCTCCACTCGCAGGTGCTGGCCACATTGCTGCCTTTTTCCACGCAGAGCTGGCGGCTGCAGCCGCCGACTTCGCAGCCGTCGGCAAGCGCGGGAGCACTGAGAAACATCAGCGTGAATATCAGTGCGCGTATCATGCCGCTACCGGCACGCCCTTGGTGGTGGAGTATTCAAAATGCAGCGCCTCGCCCGGGTGCACCAGCGAATAGGCGGCGTGCGCGGCCATGGCCACTTCCGAGAAGCCGCAGAGAATGAGCTTGAGCTTGCCGGGATAGGTGGCGATATCGCCCACCGCGAAAATGCCGCGCTCGCTGGTTTCGCAACTGGCGGCGCTGACGGTGATGTGGTTCTGCGAGAGGTTGAGCCCCCATTGCGAGATGGGGCCGAGCTCCATGGAAAGGCCGAAGAAGGGCAGCAGTGCATCGGCCTCAAGGTCGCGCGCTTGGCCCTCCAGTGTTTGCACGGTGACGGCGGAGAGCTTGCCGCCGGAGCCTTTCAGGCCGGAAAGCTGGTAGGGCACCACCATTTCCACCTTGCCCGCGCTTGCAAGCGCGTTGAGGCGTGATTCCGATTCCGGCGCACAGCGGAATTTGGCACGGCGGTGCACGACGTAAACCTTCTTCGCGAGTTCGGAGAGGGAAATGGCCCAGTCCACGGCGGAATCCCCCCCCCGGCGATGACGATGCTCTTGTTGCGGAAGTCTTCGCGCTTGCTTACGAGGTAGAACACGCTTGTGCCTTCATACTCCTCGATGCCGGTAAGCGGCGGGCGGTTGGGGCCGAAGGCGCCGCAGCCGGCGGCGATCAGCACGGCCTTGCATTCAATAACGTTGCCGCGGCTGGTGGTGAGCTTCCAGCCGCCGCCCTGCTTCTCAAGCTTTTCAACGCGCTGGCCGAGGTGGTAGGTGGGGCAGAAGGGTGCGGCCTGCGCCGTTAACTTTTCTATTAACTCCGCCGCGAGGATGGAGGGGTAGCCGGGGATGTCGTAAATGGGTTTTTCCGGGTACAGCGCGCTGCACTGGCCGCCCGCCGAATCCAGCGTATCGACCACGTGGGCGCGCATTTTCAGCATCCCGGCCTGGAAAACCGCGAACAGGCCGACCGGCCCGGCACCGATAATAACGATATCTGTTGTATGGTTGCTCATGCTTTACACTGCTTAGCGGCCACCCTATGCTGCCGGGATTGTTTCGGCAACAAGAGAGTATTCCATGGAAATACGCAAAATAGCCGTGCTGGGCTCGGGCGTGATGGGGGCGGGGATCGCCGCGCTGGCCGCGAATGCCGGCTGCGAGGTCATGCTGCTGGATATCGTTCCTCCCGGGGAGGCCAACCGCAATGCGTTGGCGGAAAAGGGAATCGAGAAGCAGTTGAAATCCGGCGGGTTTACGCACCCGGACAATGCAAAACGCGTGCAGGCGGGCAACCTCGAGGACCATATCAAGCTGCTCAAGGACACGGACTGGATCATCGAGGCGGTGCTGGAGAAGATCGAGGTCAAGCGCGCGGTATACGAAAAGCTGGAGCAGGTGAAGAAGAAGGGGGCGGTGGTTTCCTCCAATACCTCCACGCTGCGACTGATGGATCTCGTGAACGGAATGAACGCGGCGTTCCGGAAGGATTTCATGATCGCGCATTTCTTCAACCCGCCGCGGCACATGCGCCTGCTGGAAATAGTGGGCGGCGACGATACCAGCAAGGAAGCGGTGGACGCGGTGAAAAAATTCGCCGATGTGTCGCTTGGCAAGCAGGTGGTGGTGGGCAAGGACACGCCCGGCTTCATCGCCAACCGCATCGGCGTGTACTGGATGGTAGTGGGGCTGATCGAGGCCATGCGCCTGAACGTCACCGTGGAGCAGGCCGACGCGGTGATGAGCAAGCCCGCCGGCATTCCCAAGACCGGGATTTTCGGGCTGTATGATTTGATTGGCATTGATCTCATCCCGCTGATAGCCAAGGCGATGCTGGATACGCTCTCGCAGGGAGATGCGTTCCGCCAGCTGTGGCAGGAGCCGGAGCTGATGACGCGCATGATCGAGGCGGGTTACACGGGCCGCAAGGGCAAGGGCGGGTTTTATCGCGTGACCAAACAGGGCGAGCGCAAGGTGAAGGAAGTCATCGAATTCACCACCGGCCATTACCGGCAGGAAGGGGCGGTGGACCTGCCCAGCGCGAAGGCCAAGAACGTGAAGGAGCTGGTGAACGCGGCCGATATCGGCGGGCAATATGCGTGGAACGTGCTTTCCAAGACGCTCACCTACGCGGCCTCGCTGATCCCCGAGGTTTCTGATGATATTTCCGCCGTCGATGAGGCGATGAAGACCGGCTACAGCTGGAAATGGGGGCCGTTCGAACTGATCGATGCCATTGGCGTGGATGCGTTCTCCGAGCGCCTGCGCAAGAACGATGTGCCGATTCCGCGCATTCTCAGCCAGGCCAAGGGCAAGAGCTTCTACACCAATGCAGGCGGGCACAAACGTGAAATCCAGCTGGATGGCACCTACAGCGAGCCGCCGCACACGGTGGGCCACCTCTGGCTGGCCGACAAAAAGATCGGCGCGCAGCCCGTGGCTTTCAACGCGTCCGCGAGTTTGTGGGATGTGAGCGACGGCATTGCCTGCCTG
>CAZUKF010000076.1:0-9544 GCA_964620765.1 uncultured Rickettsiales bacterium
CCGTCACCGTGGTGGAAGGCTGCGGCAGCAACGGCTGCGAATACATGACCGGCGGCAATGCCGTTATCCTTGGCGGCGTCGGCCACAACTTCGCCGCGGGCATGACCGGCGGCATCGCCTTTGTCTATGACGAGCACGATGCTTTCGAAGCGCGCGTCAATGCCGAATCGGTGGTGTATCAGCGCGTTGAGAGCGAGCACTGGGAAGGGCTGCTCAAGAGCCTGATCAACGAGCACTGGCGTGAAACCGCCTCCCCCCGCGCTGAAACCATCCTTGCGGGTTGGGAATACGAGATGCCGAAATTCTGGCAGATCTGCCCGAAGGAAATGATCGAGCGGCTGGAATGGCCGCTGGCATCCTCCACCGGCAAGAAGAGGACGTCCGCGTAAGATGTGCTGGAGTGGTGAAGCATCCGCAACTGTCGCTGCGCTGGGCATTGGGCTCTCGGCCTACTCCTATTGTAAAAAAGACCCGCCGGCCATCTGGCTGATCCTGGGCTATTTCGCGCTGATGGAAGCGCTGCAGGCTTTCACCTATATTTACATTGATCAATGCGGCGAGCCGGCCAACCAGATTTCCGCCCTGCTGGGATACATACACATCATGTTCCAGCCCTTCTTCATCAATGCCTTCTCGATGTATTTTGTGCCCGCACAGGTGCGTAAACGAATCGAGATACCGGTTTACGTACTCTGCTTTGCCTCCGCCATTTTCATGGCCGTGCAGATGTACCCGTTCGCATGGGCGGGGGAATGCGACCCGCGCCGCATCCTCTGCGCAACGCAGCTCTGCGCCGTTTCCGGCAACTGGCACATCGCGTGGGAGATACCCGTCAACGGTATCGGCAATTTCATGACCGAGCTGGCGCAGGTTAACTGGCTGGCCTACCCCTTCCGCAACGGCTTTTTCAGCTACGCGCTGGTGGGCTTTGCGCTGCCGCTGCTGTACGGCTCGTGGCGCTTTACCATCTACCACTTCATCAGCGGCCCGCTGCTTTCCCAGGTGCTTAGCGACAACAAGAACGAGCAGCCCGCCATCTGGTGCCTTGTTTCTTTTGCCATCCTGCTGGTGGCTGCGGAAACTCCTTTGCGAAAGCGCATGTTTGTGAAAAACTGGTTCCTATGGCCCCAGAGCATACGCACGCAAGCCCGGACGCCCCTGCCGCAGGAAAGCTGAAGCGGCAGCTTTACCACACCCCGCTCTCGCCCTTCTGCCGCAAGGTGCGCCTTGTGCTGCGCGAAAAGGGCCTGGATTTTGACCTGGTGGAAGAAAACCCGTGGGAGAAGAAACTGCAGTTCTTCGCGCTGAACCCCGCCGGTGAAGTGCCGGTGCTGCTGGAGGAAGGCGGCGTTACCATTTCCGGTGCATATGCTATTACCGAGTATCTTGAAGACATTCACCCCGAGCCGGGCATGATCGGCAAAACACCTTCTGCGCGGGCCGAGGTGCGGCGGCTGGTGGACTGGTTTGACCACAAGTTCGACTACGAGGTGACCCAGAACATTTTGTTCGAGAAGGTCTTCAAGCGGCTGATGCATTACGGCCCGCCCAATTCCGCCGCCATCCGCACCGGGAAAGATAATATCTTCTACCACCTCGATTATATCGGCTATCTTTCCTCTGAGCGCGGCTTCCTTGCCAGTGATCACCTTACGCTCGCAGATCTTGCGGCGGCCTCGCATCTTTCGGCACTGGATTATCTGGGCGATGTGCCGTGGGAGTATAATCTTGCCGCACAGCAGTGGTATGCCGTCATCAAATCCCGCCCCAGCATGCGTACTATTTTATGTGACCGTGTGCATGGGGTGCGGCCACCGGAGTATTATGAGAACCCGGACTTCTGACTAGTCAGGGCTCCAAAACGTCTTTTTTTGATTTTCTCCTTTTTAATCAATAAATTGACTTGGAAAAACGTGTGTTTTTTACAGGTTTTTCGTGGCTGTAAAACGCATAAGGATGCTTTTTAAGGTGTTTTATATCCCCTCTTCCTAACCTTCCCCCACAAGGGGGGAAGGAATAATAATGAGTATCGCATGGAAATGCAGGGGCCGGAAGTTGACGGTTTCGCCCAATGATGCCAGCTTCAGCCCCTTATGGACACCAGGCACACCATCACTGAAAAGGCCCGCTCGCTGGGCTTCGACGCCGTGGGCTTCACCGCCCCGGAACTGGGTGAGCGTGCCCGCGCGCGGATGATGGAATTCGTCGAAAACGGCGAGCACGGCGACATGGGTTGGATGGCCGACAAGGCGCATTTGCGCGCCGACCCGAAGGCGCTGTGGCCGGAGGCCCGGACCCTCGTCATGCTCGGGCATAATTACGGCCCGGCGGAAAACCCGCTGCCTAAGCTTTCCAACAAGGGCATCGGCCTGATCTCGGCCTATGCGCAGCACCGCGACTACCATGACGTGATGAAAAAGCGCATGCGCGAGCTGGCGGGCTGGATGTGCCGCGAGTTCAACTGCGACGCTAAGATATTCGTGGATACCGCCCCCATCATGGAAAAGCCGCTGGCCGAAAAGGCGGGTTTAGGATGGATAGGGAAACATACGTGCCTTGTATCCAGGGAGTATGGAAGTTGGCTGTTTTTGGGAGAGATTTTTACGGACCTTGTCATCCTGAGCGATAGCGAAGGATCTACTAAAGTAGATTCTTCGCCTGCGGCTCAGAATGACAGCGTTGGAAATTGCGGGACCTGCACGCGCTGCCTGGATATCTGCCCCACGAGCGCCTTCACTTCCTGCGGCAAGCTGGATGCGCGCAAATGCATCGCCTACCTCACCATTGAGCATAAGGGGCAGATTCCCGAGGAGTTCCGCAAAGCCATGGGCAACCGCGTCTACGGCTGCGATGACTGCCTCGCCGTCTGCCCGTGGAACAAGTTTGCGCAGGAATCGCAGGAGGCGGCCTACCACGCGCGCGAAGATTTGAAGGAACCGCCACTGGCCTCCCTGCTGGTGCTGGATGACGCGCAGTTCCGCGCCAAATTTTCCGGCTCGCCGGTGAAGCGCCTTGGGCGGGACCGCTTTGTGCGCAACGTGCTGGTGGCTGCGGGCAATAGCGAAGACACCTCGCTACTGCCGCTGATCGCGCCGTTAACGAGTGACGCAAACCCGTTGGTGGCCGAGATGGCGGCGTGGGCTTTGGGGCAATTGCGTTCCGCGGCTGCATGAATTTCCTCCCCCTGGAAGGGGGAGGATTAAGGTGGGGGTCCTCTCTCCTTCGCAATATACTTTGGAGCTTGCTGAACCAGACCCTCACCCTAACCCTCTCCCTTCCAGGGAGAGGGAATAAACGGCTATGATCAGCAATTGCGTTCGGCCGCTTAGTATTCTAAAAACGTGGCCATGACCGACAACAACACCATCCGTGTCTTCATCGGCTATGATCAGCGGGAAACCGTGGCGTACCACGTGCTCTCGCACAGCATTCTCACGCGCGCATCCAAGCCCGTTACTATTACCCCGCTGATGACTTCGCAGTTGGGCGATATTTTTACCCGTCCGCGCGAGGCGGTGCAGTCTACCGAGTTTGCCTTTACGCGCTTCCTCACGCCCTATCTCGCGGGCTACGAGGGCTGGGCCCTGTTTACCGACTGCGACATGCTGATGTTGGATGACATTGCCAAGCTCTGGGAGCTGCGCGATGACCGCTTTGCCGTGATGGTGGTGAAGCATGATTACACCCCCCGGACGGAGAAAAAATTCCTGGGCCAGGTGCAGACGAAATACGAGAAAAAGAACTGGTCCAGCGTGATGCTGATGAACTGCGCCAAGTGCAAGGCGCTGACGCCTGAATACGTCAACACCGCCACTGGCCTTGACCTGCACCGCTTCCGCTGGCTAAAGGACGAGAACGAGATCGGCGCCATCCCGCTGCGCTGGAACGTGCTGGTGGGCGAGTATGACGTGATGCCGATAAACGCAGTCTCCAACCTGCACTACACGCTGGGCGGGCCCTACTTCAAGGATTACGCCCGGTGCGACTATGCGGGCGAATGGTTCCGCGAATATCATTCGATGGTCTATGCAGACAAAAAGCAATAAATATAACCCCGCTTCCGATCCGCGCTTTTCCGCCGCCATGCGCGCGCACGTGGCCGGGAAGCTGGACGAGGCCTTAAACGGCTATCTTGAAATACTCAAGGACATCTCCGGCAGCCCGGATTTGCACCACGCGCTGGGCGCGCTTTACATGCAGCAGCAGAATATTGCCGAGAGCATTACGCATTTTGAAAAAGCTTACGCGCTGGCGCCTTCCGCGCGCTTCGGCGGGCACCTGGTGCATGCGCAGAAAAGCGCGGGCCTGAACCAGGAGGCGGCGGTGACGCTGGCAGCACTCGCGAGCGCCGACCCCGGCGACCACAAGCTCTTTACCGAGTTCTTCAACACGTGTGTCGAGGCGCAGCGTTTTGACCTTCCCACCCAGCATATTGAGCGCATCCTGCCTTCACGGAAGAATGACATGCTGCTGCACGCGCTGCTGGTGTTCCTCTATGAGCGACAGGACCGGCATATCGATAAAATCCCGCACATGGAGTTCATGTGGAAGGCCGAGCCGAAGCAGGCGCCGGAATTTTACGTGAATTATGTAAAAGCCCTGCGCATGGCACAGCGCCTGGAGGAGGCGGATGAGGTTATCGACGCCGGGCTCGCGCACCACCCCAAGTCTTCCGACCTGCTCTCGCTCAAGGCCGGCTCCATGCACCTGGAGGGCAACATGCCCGAGGCGCTGAAATATTATGAGCGCGCCCTGCAGGCAGACCCGGAAAACGGCCGCGTGAAAGCCGCCATCGGCATCGTGAAGATGATGATGTCCGACCTCAAGGAAGGCTACGCCGAATACAGCTACCGCCCCAACCTCGACACGCTGGGCTCCAAGCTGGAGGGCTGCGCCCCGCGCTGGTGCGGCCAGCAGAGCAACGGCAAGAAGCTGCTGCTGTGGACGGAACAGGGTATCGGCGACATCGTGATGTTTGCGAGCCTGCTGCCGTGGGTGATGCAGAAAGGCCCGGAGATTACCTGCATCGTGGTACCGAAGATGATCCCGCTGCTCAAGCGCAGCTTCCCGAACGTGACGTTTGTTTCCACGCTGCATATCGCGGGCACAACAGACATGGGCCCGGCCTATGATTTCCAGCTGCCTATGGGCGAGCTGATGGGCATGGCACTGCCGGTGTATACGCCGTCTGAACACGCGCCTTTCCTGAAGGCAGACCCGGAGAAAACCGCAAAGCTGCGGGAGAAATACCTGGCGGGCGGCGCGAAGAAACTGGTCGGTATCTCCTGGCATACCAAGAATGATGAAACGGCCTATATCCGCAATATCCCGCTGGCGCAGTGGGAGCCGCTGTATGATGTGCCGGGCGTGCAGTGTGTTTCGTTGCAATATGGCGACCACGCGGCGGAGATTGCCAGCATGAACGGCAAGGTGCTGGCCGACCCGGCGGTGGATGCGCTGAATGATATTGACGCGCTGGCCGCGCAAATGGCGGCGATGGACGCGGTGGTTTCCATCCAGAACGCCACCGTGCACATGGCGGGCGGGCTGGGCGTGCCCTGCACCCTCATGCTCAATGCCGCCTCCGACTGGCGCTGGGGCATGGGCGCTTCCGAAAATCGCTGGTACAAGAGCGTGCGCGTGGAGCGGCAGGAAACGCTGCTGCAATGGCAGCCGGTGCTGGAGCGCATCGCCAAGCGGCTCGCGTGAAGCACGAGATTGTATTCTTCCACGCGCATGATCCCGCCCCGGCCCTGAATTTCGGGGATACTTCCGCCGAAACGATGTTCGATGTCTGCGTGCGCTCCATCCGCGCCCGTAGCCCCTCGCGCATGACCTTGCTTACGAATCTGCACACGGAGCTGGGCAAAAATCACGCCGATGTGGAGCGCACGGTGGATGCCTCGCTGGACACGCGCGTGCTGATTTATGAGAAGGCGCGGCTTTACACGGAGCATCTTGCACGCCGCGTGGCGGAGGGGGCGGATGCGTGCATCACGTTTCTGGATATTGATATCATCGTGACGCGTGATTTGAGCGAGGCGTTCGCGGCGGATTTTGACGTGGGGCTCACCGTGCGCATTCCCGAAGGCATCACGCTGGATGCCAACCACCTGCCACATAACACGCCTACCTCGCCGATCAACGCGGGCGTGATTTTCTGCCGTCCGACAAAGCCGGCGCTGGCCTTCATGCAGGAGATGCTGCGCGTGTTCAACCGGCTGCACGAAGAAGGCGCCGTGCCTGCCTCGGCCATGGTGCCGGACATGAAAAAATGGGGCGGCGAGCAATACGCGATGATGAACATGGTGGGGCGCGAGCTGGTGGAGAAGCGGCCGGAGACGCTGCGCTACGGCGAAACGCTGGTGCGGTTTTTTGATTGCGATACGTATAATTTTACGCCGCAGATCGGCGTGCAGCTTTCGGCGGAGGAGCTGGCGCCCAAATACGTGCTGCACATGAAGGGGCCGCGCAAGCACACCATGCCCTCGCTCGCGCAGTGGCTGGGGATTCCCTGATGGCACTCATTGCCGCGCATCTTGAACTCATCCTGCAGATCGCCGGGAAACTGGGCGAAAAACCCCGCACGCTTTCGCTAGGCTACCCGGATGCGCTGATTACCGCGGAGATGCTTAGCCGCCTGCTTGGAGAGAAAGCAAAAAATCTTAAACCGCGGGCCGACAGCGAGGCCATATTGCGCTGGCACCATCTGGAGGGCAGGCTCCCGCACGTGGTGGATACCGAGGCGCTGTTCGAAGCGGCGGGGGTGGCGTGCGAGTTTATTGATATTTCTCCCTCGCGCGGGGTGGAACGGCAGGCGGATCTTAACCACCCCCTGTCGGCGGACTTCACCGGGCGGTATAAGCTGGTGCTGGATCTTGGTACGCTGGAGCATTGCTTTAATATTGGGCAGGCGATGGTGAATGTCGCCAACTGCCTGGAGCCGGGCGGGTTCGTGCTGCACTCGCACCCGCTGGCGCATTACAACCATGGTTTCTTCAATTTCAGCCCGACGTTTTATGCGGATTTTTATGGGCAGAACGGGTTCCAGCTTATTTTCCTCAAGGGCCTCGCGGGCAGCACGCTGGAGTACCAGGTGTTTGAGCTGGACCAACGCTGGCAAGCGCAAGCACTGCCGGTGCGCAGCCAGGTGCTGGTGATTGCGCAGAAGGTGAAAGCGCAGGACATCAACTGGCCCATGCAGGGCAAATACCGCAAGAACCCGGAGCTGAAGGGCTAGGCTTTTTTAACGGATTTGTGCCACTTCCACGCCGTTTCCACGATAGCATCAATCGTGGAAAGCGAGGGATTGAATTGCAGCGCCGAACGCACGCGTGACGCATCGGCCACCAGCTCCGCCGGGTCGCCGGGGCGGCGGGGGGCTTCCTCCACTGCCAGCTTTTTCCCCGCGACAAGGGACACCGTATCCACCAGCTCCTTCACCGAGGTGCCATTGCCGGTGCCGACATTAAATGCCGCGGAAGGGCCGCCGTCTTCGAGGTAGGCGAGTGCGGCGAGATGCGCATCGGCGAGATCTGTTACATGCACGTAATCACGCAGGCAGGTGCCATCCGCGGTGGGATAATCGGTGCCGAAAATTTTAAATGCCCTTCCCTCCAGCGCCGCCATAATGGCCAGCGGCACGGCGTGGGTCTCCGGATCATGCAGCTCGCCGATTTCGCCGTGCGGATCAGCCCCGGCCGCATTGAAATAACGCAAGCTCACGCAACGCATGCCATACGCATCGGCATAATCACTGATGACCTGTTCCATGATCCACTTGCTGCGGCCGTAAGGGGTGATGGGGCGGCACGGATCTTCCTCGCGAATCGGCATGTGTTCAGGCTGGCCGTAAACAGCGGCGGAGCTTGAGAACACCAGCTTTCTCAAGCCTTCAGCCACCATGGCGTTAAGCAGGGAAAGCGTGCCGATCACGTTATTACAGTAATAGGTGGCAGGGTT
The DNA here is from genome assembly GCA_964620765.1 of uncultured Rickettsiales bacterium. Lineage (GTDB taxonomy): Bacteria > Pseudomonadota > Alphaproteobacteria > Rickettsiales > SXRF01 > CAZUKF01. The sequence continues at coordinate 7,963 of CAZUKF010000076.1, forward strand.
GACCAGCGATTCGGTAACCGAGGTATAAGCCGCGCAGTGAATGACCGCCGCGGGATTATAGCGCTGGATTAACTTTCTTACCCAATCCACATCACTGATATCGCCCACTTCCAGCGGGCCGAACTTCGCCAGCAACTCATGCCCGCGGGTGAGGTTATCAAGCGTGACAGGATCAATGCCGCGCTGAAAAAGCGCTTTGCAGACATGGCTGCCGATATAGCCGGCGCCGCCGGTCACCAGTACGGAGGTCATTACGCTTCCTAGTTTCGTCATGCCGCATTTCCTGTCAATCGATTGATTGCCAGCGCGAAATCCAGATGCTATGTTTACAACCCAAATGCTGCGGAAGAAAAGGGATAAGCTGCGCAGGGCCTTCTCTCTCATCGAGATGGCGGTTGTGCTGGTGATTATCACGTTGCTGATGGGCGGCGCGATATCCTTGGTGATCGCGCTCATGGAAGGTCAGGGAGTAGACCTTACCAACGAGCGGATGGACCACATCCAGCTCAACCTTGAGCATTACGCCCATGCAAAAGGCCACTTGCCCTGCCCCGCGAATATTAACCTCAAACCTTCAGACGCGAATTTTGGTGTGGGTGTTGGCTCCGGCACGGCCGGCGCTCCCAATTGCTCTGCCGCAAACTGGACCAGCGGCACAAAAAAAGGCGGCGGCGTACCGGTAAGAACCCTGCAAATGCTCGACATCGAGGCTAGCGATGGCTTTGGCCGGGCTGTCATATACAGGGTGGATGAGCCGCTCACCGTGGAGGATGCGGCGGAACTCTACCCCATGGGCAGCAATATCGGCACAGGACGCGTACTCGATGACGGGGGCGTGGGCGCCAACCGCGAGCGCACCGCGCAGTCTATCTACGAACTCATCAGCTTTGGTGCTAACGGGTTCGGCGCACCCGGCCGCCCCAACAGTACGAACCCGGACGAATTAAAAAATTCACCGGCTGGTTTCGATAATGTACTCGTGCAGAAAACCCTTACCGGAAACCGGGAAGATAGCGCGGGGAACTTTGACGATATCGTGCGCTATTCGCTGCTGTTCGACATGAGCGGCACTGGCGCTGTCATCACGGCTTCCTCCTCGGGCAGCTCGGGTGGAAGCTCCGGCAGCAGCACGGGCGGAGCGGGCGGCAGCACGGGCGGCGGCTCAACCGGCGGCAGCTCTTCGGGTGGAAGCACCAGCGCGAGCAGCGGCAGCAGTTCCGGCGGCTACTGTGACCTGATGTCAGGCTGCTACGGCAACGGCATGCCCTGTGACGGGCGCGGCGGCGAATGCTGCGATGGGTTTATCTGCACGGCAGGCACCTGCCAGGCCTGCGCCAGCGGCCCACCCTGGCCCTCCGGCTGCGGCTGCAATCCGGGTGCATGCGCTGGTGGTACCAGTTGTGTCCCAGGTGCATGCGGAAACTACTGCAATCCCTCAGGCAGCTCCAGCGGCTCTGGCAGACCCTCATTATGCGCCCCTTCCGCGGTACTGGGTTGCCGCCCATGATGTCGAGGATGCACTGAGCGAACGGTGGGATCGGGGCTGGTTCTGTGGCTGCCCAATGGCGCGATCATCCGCAGC
>CAZUKF010000077.1:0-9495 GCA_964620765.1 uncultured Rickettsiales bacterium
CGCGCGTATCGCGGATTTCGCCGATCAGGATCACGTCCGGGGCCTGGCGCAGCGTGTTCTTGAGCGCCGCGTCGAAAGAAAGCGTATCCACGCCCACGTCGCGCTGGCTGATAACGCAGCCCACGTGGTCGTGCATGAATTCCACCGGGTCTTCAATTGTTACGATATGCCCGGTGCCGTGCCGGTTGCGGTGGCCGATCATGGCGGCAAGCGAGGAGGTCTTACCGCTGCCGGTCGGGCCCACGACCAGCACGAGGCCGCGCTTTTCCATCATGAGGTTGGCATAGGCCTTGGGCAGCTTCAGCTCTTCCATGGTGGGGATTTGCGTGTTGATACGGCGGATAACCATGGCGGGCAGGTAGCGCTGGCGGAACAGGTTGATGCGCAGGCGTGCCATGCCGCCCTGCCAGTCCAGCGCGGTGTTGAATTCCATGGCCGTTTCGAATTCCTCGATGCCAATCTGCGGCACCAGTGCGCGCATGACCTCCATCACCTGCTCGGCCGTGAGCTTTTCGTTGCGCAGCGGCAGGAAGCCGCCGTTGCAGTTCATGCTCGGGTTACTGCCGGAGATAAGATAGAGATCGCTGCCGCCCTTGCTGACGAACTCGTTTAACAAGGATTCGGCTAATGCGCTGTGGATCATAATGGCTTCCTAGAAGCTCCCGCTTGCCGCGGCGGGCTTGGGCGGGGGTGCTGCGGGCGGGGGCACGGCCTTGCCGCCTTTCGCGGCGCCACCCTCGGCCGGCTTGCTGCCGGTGCTGTCTTCCACGACGGTTGCCAGCGCGTGGCGGGCGACTTCTTCGTCGATCTTGCCCTGCTGCACGAGCGCGTTGATGCTGTCTTTCATGGTGGTCATGCCGTAGCGCGAGCCCATCTGGATCATGGAGAGGAGCTGCGGCACTTTGCCTTCACGGATCAGGTTACGGATGGCGGGCGTGCCGATCATGATCTCGTAGCAGGCGCAGCGGCCGCCTTCCTTGCTCTTGAGCAGCGCCTGTGTCACCACGCCCTGCAGCGTGTTGGCAAGCATGGCGCGGACCATTTCCTTCGATTCGGCGGGGAACACGTCGATGACGCGGTCGATACTGTCGGGGGCGGACTTGGTGTGCAGGGTGCCCAGCACAATGTGGCCGGTTTCGGCGGCGGTCATGGCGAGCTGGATGGTTTCCAGCTCTCGCATTTCGCCCACGAGAATCACGTCCGGGTCTTCACGTAAGCTGCTTTTCAGCGCCTTGGCGAAAGACCTGGTGTTGGCGCCCACCTCGCGCTGGTTGATGAGCGATTTCTTGGAGGTGTGCACGAATTCCACCGGGTCTTCGATGGTGAGAATATGCTTGGCATAATTGGTGTTGATGTAATCCACCAGCGCCGCCAGCGTGGTGGATTTACCCGAACCGGTTGGGCCGGTCACCAGTATCAGGCCGTTCTTGAGCTCGGCGAATTTCTTGAGCACGCCGGGCGCGCCCAGCTCTTCGAGCGTGCGCACCTGGGTGGGAATGGTACGCATGACGGCGCCGGGGCCGTGCACCGTGTTGAAGGCGTTGACGCGGAAGCGCATGCCGTCGCCGAACGAAATGGCGAAGTCGAGGTCCAGGTCGCGCTCGTACTCGGAGCGCTGCGCCTCGTTCATGATGGAATAGAGCATGTCCTTGATCTGCGGGGCTGTGAGCGCGCCCATGGGGTGTGGCGTCATGTCACCGTTGATACGCACGATCGGCGGGTTGCCCGAGGAGATGTGCAAGTCGGAGGCCTTGCTCTTGTGAGCGTAGACGAGGAGGTCGGTGATATCCATGAAAAAGCCCTAAAGACTTAAAGGTTTAACCTACTGTCTATTAGAGCTTAAAAAGGTTAATCTTTGTTGAATACGGGTGATATTTCCCGGGATGGTCTCGCCGCGGAAATTGGCCTCCAGGATCTGTTTATAGAGCTTGACGGCTTCCTGCGCCTTGCCGGCCTTGTCGAACATGACGGCGAGGTTATAGCGATAGGTAATGTTTTCCGGGGATAGTTCCACCGCCCGAACCATCTGGTCGATGGCCTGCTCCTGCATGTTTAATTTCTGGTAAATATAGGCCATCTGCGCCGGGATGGGGCTGAAATTGGGATTTTTCTTCTGCAGTAACTGCAGCTCATTGAGCGTTTCCTGCGGCGCTTCATCGGCGGCCAGCGCCAGGAAATTGTTAAGTGCTTCGCGGTTGGTGGGTTCAAGCTTGAGCAGGCGGCCATAATAGGGGCGTGCCTTCTCCAGCTGGCCGATGCGGTGATACGTGGCACCCATGCCGAACAGCGCCTGCTTGTTGTTGGGGTCATTGAGGAGAACGTTGTTGTAAAGCTGGACGGCTGCTTCGGAGTCTCCTAGCAGCAGGGCGTTGTAGGCGCGCTCCAGCTCGTACTGCACATCAACCGATGGCTTGCGCACATCCACCTTCACGTCGATCGGCAGTGCTTTTTCTTCCACGGCGGCTCCCTCGAGCTCGGGCGGCGCATCCGGCCCGCCGCCGGAAGAGGCAGTGGCGGCAGGTTTTTCTTTCTTGCGCTCAAGTGTCAGGTGCTGCGTACCTGCCTCCTCCGGCTGATCGAGATTGGAGGGGATGCGCGCAAGCGTTTTCTTCGTGAGCGGGTTCAGCGCGGGCACCGGCTCGGTGGAATCTTCGGACGGCAGTATCACCGGTACTGTTTCCGGCTCGGCTTGCTCTTCTGCCGTTTTGCCTTTTTTGGGCTTCTTGGCTTCTTTCGTTTCCGCGGGCGGCTTCGGCTCGGGCACGGGCACGGGCGTCGGTGCGGGTGAAACCGAGGCTTCGAACACGCTCGGCGTGACCGGCGCGGGCCCGGCGGGCGCTGCCGGCGCGGTCGGCGCCGCGGGATCTTTCTTTCCGCCGCCCAGCACGTTGCTGGCGGTGGTAACCGCCATGACGCCCAACGCGTTCAGCACTTCCTTGGGCGGGATGGGCACCGCTGGCAGGTGGGCAGGATCGACGGGCGCCGGTGTCTCAGGAGCTGCTGCGGCATTGGGCAGGGGAATGGCGGGCAGGGCGGGCGGCAGCGGCTCGGCAGGTTCACCGGCGGCGGGCGCAAGCTCGGCAAAATCAGAAACGATGCGCGTGGTTGTTCCGCTCCGCACCGGGTTGCGGCCGGTAAGGTCCAGCGTCGAGCGGTGCACAATGATGACCGGGTCCGGCGACGTGAGGACAGGCGCGGCGGCCGCGGTCTGCACGGGCTGCGGTGGCGGCGCGGGTACGGGCGCGGCCTCCAGGGCAGGCGGCGGCTCATAAACGCCGTCTTCAACCGGCGTATCCGGTGCAAACAGTGAAGCAACGGTTTCGGGCACGAGCTCTTCTTCCGCTTCCGGCGATTGCGTTACCTGCGTGGCCGCCGGTTCGGGCGCGACATGCGCGGTCATGGGCGGGATATTTTCCGGCTTGCGCAGATCCACGATTTCCAGCGGCGGCTCCTGCGGGTTCAGATCAATAGCAGCGGCGGCCGTCGCCACTACATGACGGGTATCATCCAGCACGGAAACGGCGGCTTCGATCGACTCCGAAATCGGCGAGGCGACGGCGTTGAAGAGGTGCTGCGCCAGGCCCGGCTCTTCGTCCGAAGGCGTGGCGGAAGCGCCGGCGACGCCCGTGTCGGTTGCATTTTCCGATTCGGTCGCCGCGAGTATGGCCGGCGGCGGCGAAACAAAGGAGCTGGTCAGCGCGTCTGCGGCGGCGAAGGCGCCAAGCGAGGGCTGGCGTGGTGCGGGTTGTGCCTCTGCCTGCTTTTCCACGCTGCGCGTGTCGGCCATGATCTGGCTGTCGAGCACCGTGAGCGAGGCAACCGCCGCGGGCGAGGTGACCTGCCTTGCCGCCTCGGGATTGGGGATATGCACTTTCATCTGCCGCGGGCGCGCCGTATCCACGCTGACCTTACGGGCGGTTTTCTTCTCCTTTCTCGGTGTTTCTGCCCTGGGTGGTTCGCCTGCCGGCGCGGCGGCTGGTGCAATGCCCGGTGGCGGGACCGGCAGGGGTGCAGCCGCCTGCGGCTTCACCTTGTGGCGCATTTTCTCGCGGCGCGCTTCGTAGGGGTCTCTCGGTTTGGCGGCGGATACATATCCCGTTTCGGCTCTGGCGGGCGACGGCAGGGGGGCCATCAGCCCGGCCAGCGTACATGCCAGCAGCAACCGGATTGGGGAGAAGTAAGTATTATCCATCTTACCTACTGTACCCTTAGGATATTACTATGCAGTAAATTTCTTTGCATTACATGTGTAGCAATAGGCAGCGGCATGCTTCTTGCGTAAACATCGCACAGGCAAGAAACAAACGCAAAAAATATTGGAAAACAGCGCGATGAAAACAATCCTGATTTTTCTTTTCTGTATCCTGCCGTTTCCCGCTGTGGCCGTGGAAGCACAGCAGCCGACGAAATACCTCGCGATGCAGAAAAATCCCACCGCTCCGGCGGCGAAACTCGCGGCATACAAGCCGCGCTTCATGCCGCTTGCCACGGTGAAGATAAACCGGGAAAGGCCCCTGAAGGTGGCGGCGAAGGCAAAACCCAAAAAACTGCCCCAGGCTTTACCGCCGGAAAGCAAGGCTCAGCCTGTCTCTCCGGCTCTTTCGCCGGACGAATTGCAGGCGCAGGCGATCCATGACATATTCATGCAGTGAATTTTTTTGAGTTCATCCGCCCCTGGCTGTTCACGTTTCCACCGGAAACCATACATGGCTATACGCTCAAGGCACTGAAGTATGGCCCGGTTCCTGCGCGGCTGAAGAGTTACCCGGCGCTTGCATGCCGCGTGTTCGGGCTGGATTTTAAAACGCCACTCGGCCTTGCCGCCGGTTTTGACAAAAATGCCGAATGCATAAACCCGCTTCTTGCGCTGGGTTTCGGCTTTGTCGAGGCGGGCACCTGCACGCCGCTCCCGCAAGGCGGCAATGCCAAACCGCGCATTTTCCGGCTGAAGGAAGACGAGGCGGTTATTAACCGGCTGGGTTTCAACAACAGTGGCCGGGAAGTGTTTGTGCGCAACCTGCAGAAGCGGCGCGCGGCAGGGGTGGTGGGCGCGAATATCGGCAAGAACAAGGACAGCGCGGACGCGGTTGACGATTACGTGACCATGCTGGAGGCCGCGCAGCCTTATGCTGATTATGTAACCGTCAACGTATCTTCACCCAACACCGAGGGCCTGCGGGATTTGCAGGAGCGCAAAGCGCTGGATGAACTGCTGGCGGCGCTGCTGCAGAAGCGCACAAAGCCGCTACTGCTAAAAATCGCGCCGGATCTTGACGAGGCGGGGCTGGAAGCGGCGGCAGAAGTGGCGCTTGCGCGCGGTATTGACGGGCTGATCATCAGCAACACCACGCTGGCGCGGCCGGGTTCCCTGGAGAGCAGGTACAAGGCTGAAAAAGGGGGCTTGAGCGGCGCACCACTGTTTGCGCCTTCCACCGAAATGCTGCGCCGCATGTACCAGTTGACCGGCGGCAAAATACCACTGGTGGGCGTGGGCGGGATTTCCAGCGCCGGTCATGCCTATGCCAAGATTCTTGCGGGTGCATCGTTGGTGCAGCTCTACACGGGCCTTGTCTACAAGGGGCCGCGGCTGATTGCCGATATTCATGCAGGCCTCGATGCGCGGCTGCAGGAAGACGGCTTCAAAAATATCAGCGAGGCCGTGGGAAAAGCCGCCTGATTACTGGTTCTCCACCATCGCGCAATTCAGCACCGTCACGTCATAAACGGCGTGTTCCAGCCCTGAAAGCCCGGGGCTGGAAGAAAACATCCAGCCGGAAAAAATCCCCACCGGCCCTTCGCCGGGTTTGAGCTCACGGATTTCCAGCAGCGCTGCGTTCTCGGGCTGCTCCTCGGGCGGGGCCTGCCAGCAGCGCTTGGCAATAATCTCCAGGCTACCGAAATGCATGACTGCGCCCAGCGGTGCCGTCATGTCGGAAATACGGGCGGTGACCTTGTTGAGTCCACGCAGAGTCACGGCATTATAGGTTTTCGGCTGTTCCGGCGGTGGCGCAATCGGCATGGTTTTAGGCGTAGGCACGGGCGTGACGATTTGCGGCTCCTCGGCTAGGCTCTCCCCCTCGCTGGCAGGCATGTCGGGGCTAATCATCACGTCCGGCGGTGGCGGTGCGGGCGGCGCTGGCGGAATAACTAATTCCTGCGCAAATGCTGGGAGCGCGAACAGGATAAAGATGAAAAAAAGCCGGTACACCTAGTTGGGCTGCGGCGCAACTGCCGGTGCTGCAGGTGCGGCACCCTTATCCACCCCGCCGCCCGAGAATACGAACTTGCCGATCAGCTCCTCCAGGCTCACCGCCGACTGCGTGAACTGGATACGCCCGCCTTCGGTGAGCATTTTATCGTCGCCGCCCGGCACCAGCTGCACGAATTTTTCACCCAGCAGGCCGGAGCTGGCAATGGCGGCGGAAGAGTCGGACGGCAGCTTGGCGGAACGGTCTATCTGGAAGAAGGTCACGGCTTCGTAAGTGGTGGGGTCGAGCTTCATGTCGGAGACGACGCCGACCTTGATGCCACTTAGGCGCACGTCGCTGCCGATATTGATGCCGCTGGCATTGGTGAACTTGGCCTGCACGGTGTAGCCGTCGCCGCTTGCCATGCCCATGTCGCTGCCGCGATAGGCAAAAATAAGGAAGGATGCCGCCACGGTGAGCACGACGCCGCCGATGATGGTTTCAAGAATGTGTTTTTGCATTTTCTGCACTTCCCGGTAAGCTGAAGCACCGTATACCACGCACCTTGGGCAAAAGTCCAGATTATGCTGTCGCTTTCCCTCTGCCAGCGCTTGATTCTTTCAGCATTTATCGCCGTTTACTTCGTTTTGTCCCTTTACGTGATGGCCATTTTTCTCGTGGGAAACGAGTTTGGCGGGCATGGATACCGGCAGCCGGGCATGATCTCGGAAGGGCTGGTCCGCCCGCCGGTTTACCGCATGCTTGTGCGCACGGTCAGCAAAGGCATCATCCATTTCACACCTGACAGCGTGAAGGCAGGCGCGACAAAGCAGCTGGTAAAAATTCGTGACAGCCGCTTTGCCCAGCGCCTCATACACCAACGCGTGAATTACCCCGGTAAAGGGCCGATGGCGCTGTCTGACGAGCATATATACAAAACAGCCGTGGTAATGGGCGTGGTATACGCATTCCTGCTTGCTTTCGTGGCAGTACTTTACCATGTGGCGCGGGTATTGATGCCTGAATCCCGGGCTTATGCGCTGCTAGCACCGGTGGTGGCATTACTGGCGTTGCCGCCATTCCATTACCGCTACGCACATATCTATGACCATTCCATGCTTTTTTTCATGACGGCCGGAATTTACGCACTGGCGGTGCGGCGTTGGCCACTTTTCCTCGCTGTTCTTACGCTTGCCACCATCAACCGTGAAACGTCCTACCTGCTGATACTGCTTTTTGCGGTTTACTTTCTGCGCCTGCTGCCGCGTCAGAAATATTTTGGTTTACTCGCGGCGCAATGCATTATTTATGCAGCGGTTAAAGGCGGCATTACTTATTTCTATTTCGGCAATCCGGGAACCGGGCTTTTCTACAATTACATGGAGCAACTGTGGAACTGGCTGCATGGTTACTGGTTCCATTGGTATATCGGCATGCTTGTGCTTGCTTTCATGCTGTTCTGGCGCTGGCAGGAAAAGCCGGCTCTGCTGCGCGCGAGCATCATATGGTGGCCGTTTACATTTGCAGGTTTTTTTACTTTCGGCATCGTGGCGGAAAACCGCCAGTTGCTGGAACTGCTGCCGCCTGCCGCCCTGCTCATTACACACACGCTGGTAACGGCCGCGGGTTTCGAGAAGTTGCCGCTGTTTCAGCCTAGGGTTTCCACGGTTCATACTCCGCCACCGTAGGCGCGTGTTTCGCGCCGCGCACGAGGTGCCCGGGGGGAAGATAGGCGTTGCCGGTGCCGGTGAGGTTGGGCAACGGCGGTTTCTCCCAGCCGTAATGCGTGCGGTGCTGCACGTTCGGCGGGCTTTCTGCGGTGTGGTGCAGCCAGCCGTGCCAGTCCGGCGGAACCTTGGAAGGTTCGGCCACGCCGTTATAGATCACCCACCGCTTCTCGCGGCGTTTTTTGGGTTTGCGGCGCTCGCGGTAATAGCGGTTGCCGAACGGGTCGGCACCGACGAGATGCCCTTTGAAAAACGTGAAAAGCCGGGTGGCGATAGTCATGCCGCCAAGCTAGCGGCATTGCAGAGAAACTTCAAGCCTCCCGGTCCATGTCGTCCTTGTCTTTGGGGATGTCCTTCAGCCGCACTTCCTTTTCCCGCGGGTCGCGCTCGTGGGCGGCGTGCACGCTGAGCTTCAGCACCCAGTACGGCACCGTCAGCCCGGCGAAAATAATAAAAAGGGTCACCGCCAGCGGGCCAATGACATTGCCCTGCATCGGCACGGTGAACACCGCCCCGTACATGAGCGCCGAGCCGGCCAGCGCCACGCCGGCCGCCAGGGCAAGATAGAACCAGAATCGCTGGTACCTTCGCATACTTAAAGTATGCGCGGGCGCGGCATAAACGGGATATGCGGATTACGCCCCATCCTGCAAGCAGGGCGTAAGCGCTAGCGAAATACGCCTTCTGTTTCCATGCCAGGATAGAGTTCTTCCGCGGTTTCGCGAAGCCGGTTCTGGAAACGCGTGGTCCTGACGGAAGCCGCTGCTTCGGTTAATCCTGCTTCTTCGGCCACGTCCTTGGTACGGCGGTCGTTAAGCACCACTTGTTCGTAGGTGCTCCAGATTTCATCTGCTTTTGCTGCTCCCACGGCGGTCCGGTGCCGTTCACGCGTTGCTTTCACGATAGTGGCAAAAATTTCATCACATGTTTTTGTTTCCCGCACATCCTGAAATTCACTGCGGCGGTTGTCTTCAGCATTCAACAGCCCTACTTCAGCCCGTGAAAGTGAATCGCTTGTATCACCTGTGCCGGCATAATGCAGGGGTCTTTGCTTCCGCACATGATCAGTATATGCGTTGCTCGCGATTCTCCACGCCCAGCCGGAAAAGCTGTTGCCGGCACCTTTGGGATCCCAATCGGGCAAGCGGGCCAGAATCCTGTAAAGTGTTTCATCGGCAATATCCTCGTCGGTGCCGTATTTAGCACCCATTCCGCGCAAAGCCGTAATAAGCTGGGGCCTGAGCTTCAGGAGAAAATCGCCTAGGAATTTGCTTTCCGTCGGATCTCCCGGGTTCATGGCCGCCCGTTTCAGGCGGGTAACATCATCTGCTTCGAAGTTGCCCAGAACACTCATGGCGAGTCCCCACCTCAGTAATCCAAGAAGCTCCGGAGCTTGCGGCTGCGGCTGGGGTGTTTCAGCTTGCGCAGCGCCTTGGCCTCGATCTGGCGGATACGCTCACGTGTTACGCTGAACTGCTGGCCCACTTCCTCGAGCGTATGGTCCGTGTTCATGCCGATGCCGAAGCGCATGCGCAGCACGCGTTCTTCGCGCGGCGTCAGCGAAGCCAGCACGCGCGTCG
>CAZUKF010000078.1:0-9310 GCA_964620765.1 uncultured Rickettsiales bacterium
GCACACCGTGGCGGTCGCAACGCCGTGCTGGCCCGCGCCGGTTTCAGCAATGATGCGCTGCTTGCCCATGCGCCGCGCCACCAGCGCCTGCCCGATGCAGTTGTTGATCTTGTGCGCGCCGGTGTGGTTCAACTCATCGCGCTTGAAATAAATCTTCGCGCCGTTGCAATGCTCCGTAAGGCGCGAGGCAAAATACAGCGCGCTCGGGCGGCCGATGTAATGCTCAAAATAATAATCCAACTCTTTCTGGAATTTCTTGTCTTTCTTCGCGGCGTTGTATTCCTGCTCCACCTGCAGGATGAGCGGCATCAGCGTCTCGGCGACGTAGCGCCCGCCAAAAATCCCGAAATGGCCTTTATCATCTGGTTGCGCGTAGGCGCTCATAAAACCGGCTCCGTCTGCCGCACCGCTTGTACAAATTCCTGCATCAAATTGGTATCTTTTTCACCCGGAGCGCGCTCCACGCTGGACGAAACATCCACAATCCGCGCGCCGCTTAAGCGTATGGCCTGCGAAACATTCTCCGCATTCAGGCCGCCGGAGAGAAACCACGGCAGGGGCAGGGTACGGTTTGAGAGCAGCCGCCAGTCAAAGCTCACGCCATTGCCGCCGGGCAGGCCATGTTTCGGCGCTTTCGCATCAAACAGCAGCATATCAGCGCTTTGTGCATAGGTGTTGGCACGGGCCACGTCATCGCTCTCGCGCACGGCAAACGCCTTGATCACGCGGATACCCCGGGCCCGTATCTCACCCGCGCGCTGCGGTGTCTCCGAACCATGCAGCTGTAAGTAATCAGGTTTTACTTCGTTGGTGATGCGCGCCAGCAGGTCATCATCCGCGTCCACCGTGACGGCCACGGTTTTGATGCGGCCTTTCGCGCGCGCCACCAGCGCCGCCGCCGCCGCTATTTCCACGTTGCGCGGGCTTACAGGAAAAAAAATCAGGCCGATGGAAGAGCAGCCGAGCCGGACTGCCTCATCAAGCGCGGCTTCAGTGCGGATGCCGCAGATTTTGATACCAACATGTTGCATAAGCTAAGAAGAAGAGATCAGCGCCGCGTCTTCACGCCGTTCTTTTTCCGCGCGCAGGACCATCAGCTCGTTTTCCACCGCGTTGTTGCGTGTGCGCTGCCGCCGCAGCATGCCGGCAATGCGCAACGTTTTCAGGCTCATCACCAGCCCGCCGGCAAAAATACCGCCGAGGAAAAACAGGATGATCATTAGGAAAAGCGGCATCGTCGCTTCATACGGCAGCGGGAAGAGCGAAACCTTCACCGGCTCGCGGTTATTGACGGCCAGCAACAGCACGAAACCCGCTGCCAGCGCCAGCCCCGTCCATTTGATGATCCTGGCGATGCCGCGCAGCAAGCGAAATTAGTGGGCCGCGGAGTGCTTCTGCCCCGGCGTCTTGTTGTTGATGCGCTCGCGCAGTTCTTTGCCGGTGCGGAAATAGATGGTGTAACGCTCACCGATGAAAACTTCCGTACCATTCTTGGGGTTGCGGGCCTTGCGGGCCTCGCGCTTGCGGATGGAAAACGCGCCGAACCCACGTAACTCCACGCGGCCGCCCTCAACCAGCGTCTGCGCGACGCTCTCGAGCACCGTGTTGACCAGGCGTTCCACGTCGCGCTGGTAGAGATAGGGGTAACGTTTGGCGAGCCTCTGAATCAGTTCGGATTTAGTCATGAATCATTCTCCGCAGTTTTTAATTAAGTTATTGTATTTGAAGGCTAGGATGCCAGATCGATACCAGCCCGTCAAGCCCCCCCGCAGCGTTGGGTAAAATTTTTTGCATAACGCTGTCTGCCAGGCGGTTCAGCAGGCCTTCTTCTTCCTTTTTAATCTTGATATCCCGCACTTCCAGCCCCTCCAGCATCTGCTTTTCCCGCTCCATCCAGGCGATGGCCTCGTCCTCGCCCCCCACCTGGTCTACCAGCCGGTTCTGCACGGCCATGCGGCCGGTGAAGACCCGGCCGTCGGCCAGCTTGACCACTTCCTCGCGGGGCAGGTGCCGGCGCTCGGCCACCAGGTTCACGAACACATCATAAAAGTCATTCACCACCTTCTGTATGGTCTCCAGCGATTCGGGGCTGGCCTTGGAATAGGGGGAGAGAATGTCCTTGTAGGGCCCGGTTTTGACGGTAATCGGCGTGATACCGATCTTTTCGGCCAGGGTGGTGAATTCGGCCGTCTGCACGATCACGCCGATGGAGCCGGTGAGCGTGCCCTCGGAGGCGAAGCTGCGGTCCGCGCCCAATGCAATCAGATAGCCGGCGGAGGCACTAAGATCACGCATCACGGCGACGACGGGCTTTTCCTTAGCGATTTCGCGCAGGAGCCGGTAGGTCTGCATGCCGCCCACGGTGCTGCCGCCCGGCGTTTCCAGCCGCACGATCAGTCCCTTGATATTACGGTTGTCGCGGATGTCCTCGAGCACTTCATCGCGCGCTCTATCATCATAAATCACGCCTTCCAACGTGAGGCGGGCGATGTAGGAGCGTTCGATGGGGGAGTGGCCGCTGCCGCGCTCCACGGCGATCAGGCCGATGCCGATGATGGCGACAATGGCGACCAGCCGCCAGCGCGAGATTTGCTGCTTGAGATAGAGGCGGTCGAGAAGCGTGTCGGCGGAAAGCGGCATAAACCCCGGTGCAAAGTGAGGATGCCTACTATGTGGTTTTCTAAATTTGAAGTCAATGCCTTGAAAACGAACGAGCTCCCCGGCGGGGCCGGGGAGCTCGCTGTTGCGGTTCATACCGCGAAGTGGATGGACGGGAAGGTGAACCGCGCTTTGGCGTACGCCTTGACGGTGTTCGACACCTTCACGGCGATCACCAGTCCGCTGTTGCCTGGCGGCACTTGGAGCCGGTTCTCTGCGTCGGTGACGGTGAACGCCCAGTAGTCGCCCGGTACCACCTTTATGATGGCTTGCGAGCCGCCTCCCACCTTTGCGCAGTCTGAGAACTCGCAGCCGACACCGTTGAGGTAGAAGAACAGGTCGCGGGGTTCTTCCTCACAGTCGAGAAAGAGGTAGAATCCGTCATTCACGAGCAGACCGCTCTCGGGGCCCACCTTCCAGCCGGGCCCTTCTGTCGTCATGCCCTTATCCTTGTCGCCGAGGGCGAAGTGTGAGGGCTTCCCGTTCGCCATCCATAGATTTTGGTGGTGGGTTTCGGGCAGGTGAATCAACGCCTTCATGGCAGCACCTTTCGGCTGGGCCATGGAAACACCGGGGCGGAACGTCCGCCGTTGACCGGTCACAGGATACTGCCTGTCCTACGAATAATAACGCGCAGGAGAAACAGCAGAGCCAGTTGTGCGGCGAGGCTAGCGCATGCAAAGATTGCCGTCAATTAAGGAAGTTGACCTTTCCGGGGGCAGGGCCTATCGTCGGCGGCAGTTACGATTTCAGGGCGCTGTAACTTTCGCTTTGAAAAAGTTGCAGGCTCATTCTTTCGGCCTGGAGGTGGATCCATGTCCGTTCAGGTTTATTGGGTCTATGTGTTCAGCAGGCGGCGTCGGCGGAAGAAGTGGATGGACGTTCATGTTCCGAAGAATCTTCCCGCTGAATGCACGCCGGCAGTGAGGCCCGAAAGTCTTCGGGCGTCGCCGCGGCACAGCGGTCCCGCAATCCCAGTGAAGTACACGGAGTACCGGACCCGGAACAGCCAGAGCCCCGGCATCGAGTACGGCTCTGCTGTCGCGTTCACCCTTGATGCATGGAATGCATGGGCCGGAGAGCGCAGCTAATGAAGACTGAAAAGTAGTTGTTGAAAAACAAAACCCCGCGGCCGGTTGGCCGCGGGGTTGTTGCTTGTAATATCATCCTGAGCGTAGCGAAGGATCCACTTCAAGTAGATCCTTCGGCCTTGCCTCAGGATGACAAATGTTACTTCTTCTTTTTGGCCTTGCCGTCTACCGCCGCTTCGGAAAGCGCCGCGCCGAGAATGTCGCCCAGCGTCGCGCCCGAGTCGGATGAGCCGTATTCTTCCACGGCTTTTTTGTGTTCGTCCATCTCCAACGCCTTCACGGAAACCGTGATCTTGCGGGTGCCGCGGTCCATGCCGGTGATCTTGGCATCGACGCGGTCGCCCACCGCGAAACGGTCGGGGCGCTGTTCCTGGCGCTCCCTAGCGAGGTCGGACTTCTTGATGAAGCTGGTGACATGGTCGGACAGCTTCACGTTGATGCCGTCGGCTTCCACGCCAACCACTTCGCACGTCACGGTGCTGCCCTTCTTGAACGCGCCGAATTCATCTTCCAGCGGGTCGGCGTCCAGCTGCTTGATGCCGAGGCTGATACGCTCTTTCTCCACGTCGATGGCGAGGATCTTCGCCTTCACCATGTCGCCCTTCTTGAACTTCTTGATGGCGGCTTCGCCCGGTTCCATCCAGCTGATGTCGGAGTAGTGCACCAGGCCGTCGATATGGCCAGCCAGGCCCACGAACAGGCCGAAATCCGTGATGTTGCGGACTTCACCTTCCACGATGTCGCCCGAGTTCGCCGTCTGCGAGAAGGCGGCCCAGGGGTTGTCTTCGCACTGCTTCATGCCCAGCGAAATGCGGTGCTTGGTGGAATCGATATCCAGCACCATGACTTCCACTTCCTGCGACACGGAAACCAGCTTGGAGGGATGAACGTTCTTCTTCACCCAGCTGATTTCGGACACGTGCACGAGGCCCTCGATGCCCGGCTCCAGCTCCACGAAGGCACCGTAATCGGTGATGTTGGTGATCTTGCCCTTGAAGCGGCCCTTCACCGGGTACTTGGCTTCTGCGCCTTCCCACGGGTTCTTCTCCAGCTGCTTCATGCCGAGGCTGACGCGCTTGGTGGCCGGGTCGAACTTGGTGACCATGATCTTGACCGGCTGGCCCAGATGCAGCACTTCGGACGGGTGGTTGATGCGGCGCCACGAGATATCCGTGACGTGCAGCAGGCCGTCGATGCCGCCCATGTCGATGAACGCGCCGTAATCGGTGATGTTCTTCACCACGCCCTCGAGCACCTGGCCCTCGGCGATCTTGGCGAGCAGCGTATCGCGCTGTTCGGAGCGGGATTCTTCCAGCACCGCGCGGCGCGAGACCACGATGTTGCCGCGCTTGCGGTCCATCTTCAGAATCTGGAACGGCTGCGGGATGTTCATCAGCGGGTGGATGTCGCGGATGGGGCGGATGTCCACCTGCGAACCGGGGAGGAACGCCACGGCGCCCATGAGGTCCACCGTGAAGCCGCCCTTGACCTTGCCGAAGATCACGCCTTCGACGCGGGTGCCCTTGGCGCAGGCGTCTTCCAGCTTCACCCAGGCTTCTTCGCGCAGCGCTTTTTCGCGCGAGAGGCTGGCTTCGCCGTTACGGTTTTCAATGCGCTCCAGGTACACTTCCACGGTGTCGCCGGGGCGCAGCTCGGGCACGCCGCCGCCGAGGGAGAATTCCTTGAGGGGAATGCGGCCTTCAGACTTGAGGCCCACGTCGATGACCACGATGTCACCGTTTTCAATCGCAACAACCGTGCCCTTTACAACGGAGCCTTCGGCCATGCGGTCGCGCGCGAAGGATTCCTCCAGCAGCGCGGCAAAATCTTCAACTTCGGGGGAGTAGGTTTTGGTGGCGGTCTGTGCCATGGGATAACTTCTTTCTGTACCCTGCCAAGCGGGGCAAGGGGTTTGGGTTGAACAAAAACGTCATACCGGCGAAGCCGGGACCCAGTTAAACATTATTACTATTTAACAATGGGGCCGCCTTTTTACGCCGGGCAAGGCTAAAAATCAAGGGCTTTCTGCTATAAAAAACGGGCAAACCCGTGAGGGTTCGCCCGTCATGTATACATGGTATCGCTCCTTAGAAGGAGCGCACTGGAATTCTCCAGAACCGGCAGGCCAGCGGCCTTTAACAGCCGGCTCCGAAGATCCCGCTGTAGGATGCGCGCTTGATAGGGGAAAGGTTGCGTTTTGTCAATGCTCCTCTTCCGGCCCTCCTGCGCCTGCGCTACTCTGAAGTTGTCATCCTGAGGCGGAGCCGAAGGATCCACTTTAAAAGTATCAAAATAGATTCTTCGCTGCGCTCAGAATGACAAAAAAACATACTATTTCTAAATAAAACTAGAATTAATATATTGAATTTAAAAAGTTTTATTGAAAAAGCGGAAAGATGGATTCTGACTAGTCAGTTTCAGGCGGTTTTCCTGCCGTCGGGCCGCTGCTCGATCAGCCGCTTCACCTTCTCGAACACGGAATTCGCGTCCATGTTGGAGGTGTCAATCACCACCGCGTCCTGCGCGGGCTTCATCGGCGCTATCTCGCGCTGTGCATCGCGCGCGTCGCGTTCCGTGAGGTCTTCGAGCACGGAGTCATACACCACCTCGATGCCCTGGCCGGAAAGCTCGCGGTGGCGGCGGCGGGCGCGGGCAGCGAGCGAGGCGGTGAGGTAAAACTTGAAATCCGCTTCCGGGAACACCACCGTGCCGATGTCGCGGCCGTCCAGCACTGCGCCTTTGCCCTGCTTGCCGAAGTTGCGCTGGAAATCCAGCAGTATCGCGCGGATCTCGGGCATGGCGGAAACCACAGAAGCCGCGGTGCCGACGCGCTCCTGCCGCAAGCGCGGGTTGGCAAGGTCTGTAGCGTCGATGCTCTTGGCAGCGGCGATGGCGGCCTCCTTGTCGTGCGGGTCCTTATCGGCGTATTCCAGCTTCAGGCCTACGGCGCGGTAGAGGCTGCCGGTGTCGAGATAGGTGAGGTCGAAATACTCGGCCAGCCGCCGCGCCAGCGTGCCCTTGCCGGAGGCGGCGGGGCCGTCAATGGCGATGACGATGGGTTTGGCTTCGGCCGACGGGGCCGGGCTGCTCATGCGTGCGCCGAGGCGGTTCATGAGCTCGGCAAAGCCGGGGAAGCTGGTGGCGATGGAGCCGGGCTCGTCCACGGAAACGGGCTGCTCTGCGCCCATGCCCAGCACGAGGAAGCTCATGGCGATACGGTGGTCGAGGTTACTTTCGATGGTGGCGCCGCCACGCGGCTTTTTGCTGCCGGTGACGCAAAGCGTATCGCCCTCTGCTTTCGCCTTCACGCCGCAGGCGGCAAGCCCGGTGGCGATGGCTAAGAGGCGGTCGCTTTCCTTCACTTTGAGTTCGCTCAAACCCTCCATCACCGTTTCACCTTCCGCGAAGGCGGCGGCTACGGCGAGGATGGGATATTCGTCGATCATCGAGGGTGCGCGCGAGGCGGGCACGGTGATCCCCCTCAGCTTACCGCTTTTCACCTGTATATCAGCGACCTGCTCGCCGCCCACTTCGCGCGGATTGAGGAAGGAAATCGCCGCGCCCATTTCCTTGAGCGTGGTGAAAAGCCCGGTGCGCAAAGGGTTTACGCAAATGTTTTTGATGGTGATTGAAGATTGCGGCGTAACCAAGCATGAAACAACAAGAAAAGCCGCGGATGAGGGGTCTCCCGGCACTTCAAAACTGCGATTGGCGCGGGCCGGGTTCTGGTGGCCGTCGAGCGAAATGGTATTGCCGTCGCGCTTCACCTCGAAGCCAAAATAACCGAGCATGTTTTCGGTATGGTCGCGCGTGGCTTCCGGTTCGATAACGGTAGTGGTGCCGCGGGTATTCAGGCCCGCGAACAAAATAGCGGATTTCACCTGCGCCGACGGCATGGGGAGCTTGTACGTGATCGGCATGGGGTTGGAAGCCCCGGAAACGGCCAGGGGAAGGCGATTGCCGTCACGGCTGAGGAAACGGGCACCCATCTGTGTCAGCGGCTCTGTAACGCGCCCCATGGGCCTTTTGGTGAGGGAGGCATCGCCGGTGAAGAACGTGGCGAAGGGGTGGGTAGCCACCAAACCCATCAAGAGCCGGGCCCCGGTGCCTGAATTACCCATGTCCAGCACGGCGGAACTTTCTTTCAGGCCGCCGACGCCCACACCCTGAACCTCCCACAAACCCTGGCCGAAACGCGCAATTGGCACGCCCAGATACTGCAAAGCGCGCGCCGAATTGAGCACGTCTTCGCCCTCTAAAAGCCCTGAAATTTGCGTGGTTCCAAGCGCGCAGGAAGCAATCATCAGCGCGCGGTGCGAGATGGATTTATCGCCGGGAACCGTGGTTTCACCGCGCAATCCGGGTACCGGGTAAGAGAGGAGTGGAGCGGAAGAATTTGCAGCGGATTTCATGCGCGTTACTTGTCACAGAACGCGTGTGGAAAGCAAGACGGAAAATGGAGCACAAAAATGCAGAGGCAGCAGCAGGGGGACGTTTTTTAGTGCGCGGTGTTTGCACAGCTAATGCTCGA
Source organism: uncultured Rickettsiales bacterium (assembly GCA_964620765.1). Lineage (GTDB taxonomy): Bacteria > Pseudomonadota > Alphaproteobacteria > Rickettsiales > SXRF01 > CAZUKF01. The sequence goes on from CAZUKF010000078.1 coordinate 8,281, forward strand.
ATCCCAGTGTTTTCCTAGGCTCCAGCGTATTCACCCCTATTGATCGTATAATATATATTATGGAAAAAATGGAGAGAGCCTGGTGCACTGGTGCAATAGCCGTATCATCAAATCCCGATGCCATCGCCTTATCGGCGTCTGGGGGAAAGCCCGCTACCGAAAACTTCACTACATTTGGTGAGTATCTCAAGGTCGCGAAGCAGGAAGAGTACCTCAATCAAAAGCCGAGCCCAGAGCTGCTTCAGGCGGCAGATCCCAGCACGGGTAAAGAGCTGGTAGAAGTAACCGCCGAAAGTCCCGCAGAGTTAACCAGGCGCCGCCCCGCCCGTTGCTGCTCCTGGCGCCACACCGGCCATGGCGGTGGGAATCAAGCCCGGCAGCATAAACTGGAAAGATCTGGGAGATGTGGGGCCGCCCAAGGATTCACATGGGCTTGCCATACGTAAACCGCGCGAGCCCGGCTCTGCGAAGGGCGGCGAAGGTATCTGCTAACCTAGCGGATCATCGGTATTCCCGGCAGTGAAAAATACGGGAAGACATCACCGGCAACCTGGTGCGTTTCTTCCGTGTGCGGGCATTTCGGATCGGTGTAGCCGTCGACGAGAGCATAATTATGGCTCGCCAGAACCTTTTTCACATCAGCAGTGCGCACGACAGCGCTGCGGGAATCCATGCCGCCGGAAGCGCTAAGCGGGCCGGAAACGTAAAGCTGGGTGCAGGTTTCAGAGACGGGCTTTCCACAGTATTTTGTCGCAATGCGGCCTTTACCGGTGTCATCGCCCAGGAAGTTATAGCCTACGGGGCAATAGGCCAGTGCGGCAGAGCTGGCGGCCAGCAGCGGCGTGGCGGCGAGCACTAAGAGGTTTGCACGAAGTTTCATAAGCGGCCTCCTTAAACGATCAACAGAGAGGTGGCAGCTTCAAATTAACATTTCTAAATGGAGAAAAGATTAATTTTCGGAGGCGATTTTAGGAGTATTTCGTCCGAATGTGTGGCCAAAAAGTCAGGCGCCGGTGCCGACCGTCAGCTT
>CAZUKF010000079.1:0-9270 GCA_964620765.1 uncultured Rickettsiales bacterium
ACAAGTGCGGGGTGACAGCTTGGTGGGAGAGATAAGAAGGTTTTTCATTACATTTTAAAGCTGATGGGGATTTTGAATTCAAACAAATCGCCCGCCTGGTAGTCGCTCGGCACGGGCGGCAGCGGGTTGGCGTTGCGGATCATTTCCATGATGGCCTGGTCTAGCAGCTGGTAGCCGCTGCTCTTATCCAGCGTCACGAAACGTACATTGCCCTTGCGGTCAATGCGGATGCGCACCACACCGCGGCCCTGTATGCCCGAGCTGCGTGCTTCCGGCGGGTAGACTTTGTATTTCTCGATCCACGCCGAGATGAGCTGCTCATAACGCTTGAGGATTTCCGCCTGCGAGCTGGTGCTGTTACCCACCGCCACGCCGCCGTTCTTGGGCAGCGCTTCGCCCAGCGGCTTGTAATCAAACGCCTGGTTGCGCACGTATTGCTGCGGCTTTTGCTCGGAGGGTTTGATCACTTTGGGCATGATTTTCTCTTCTTTTTTCACCGGCGGCGGCGGCTTCACCGGCTCCGGCGCGGGCAGGGGTTTGGTAGCCTTCAGCGCTTCCTTGCTGTTTTTCACGGCGTCTGCCAGCGCGGTGGCCAGCGATTCGGACGATTTTGGGATGGGCGGCGCCTTATCAAAAAAGCGCGTCAGCTGCTGCTCCACCGTGTTGTTGTTCTTGTTTTCCGGCACCGGCTTGATGGAGGCTGCCACGTCTACTGGCGGCTCTTCACCCGCTTCACCGAGCTTGATGTTGAGCGTGCGCACCGGCACTTCCAGCACCGGCGTCTTGGGCAGGATCACCCAGATCATCAGCACCAGCGCGTGCAGGAAAGCGGCCGTGCCCAGCGCCATCATGAAATGGCGGTCCTGCAGGTAGATGCTGGGGCGGACGCTAGCGGCGTGCGGCATCGCCTATTCTCCCCTGCGTCACGATGGAAAGGTTCTTGCCCCCGGCGGCGCGGATGCGGTCCATCACCTGGATCATGCGCACGGCGGGGATGGTGGCGTCGGCCTTCACGGTGATGACCTTGTTGGGGTTGGAGCCGAGGCTCTTGCGGATGTACTGTTCCAGCCCGGCGACGTCGGTGAGTTCGTCGTCGATCACTACCTCATCGCGTGCGCCGAGCAGGATCATGATGTGGCCTTCATCCACCATCTTGCCGCTTTCCGCGACCGGCGGGTCAATCGGCAGGAGCTCGAACTGCTGCAGCGTGCCCGCCACCATGAAAAAGATGAGCAGGAACATCGCCACGTCGATCAGCGGGATCAGGCCCGGCTGCAGCAGGCGCTTGCGGATGCGCGGGAACTCCATGCTTTCATCGGTTTTAAAATTCATGCGGAAGGGCTTTCCTCCTGCGGTGCGTACTGCACTTCCCATTCCTTCACGAACACGTTCTTGCCGCCGGCGGCGTAGACCATGTCCATCACGTCTACCAGCGTCTGCAGGGAAACCGTGGCCGTCACCAGCACGACCACGCGCTGCTCCGGCGTGGACTGGAACACCGTGCCCAGCGTTTTCTTGAGCTCCTGCTTGTCCACCGGGCGCTGGCCGTAAATGATGCGGCCGTCATCCTCTAAGTAGATATGCGCCATGGTGACATCCGGCGTAGCTTTTTTTGGCAGCGGCGTGGTAGTAGGCAGCTGCACTTCCATGGATTCCAGCCGCATGAAGCTGGTGGTGAGCATGAAGAAGATGATGAGGATGAACACCACGTCGATCATCGCGGTGAGTGGCAGCTCCGGGACGGGCTTCTTCTTGCGGTTGAACTCGAGCATGGTTTTTTACCCTGTCATGCCGCATTCATTGCGGCATCTCCCTGATTGAGGGAGACCCCGCAACAAGTGCGGGGTGACACTCATGAGTTGATCTTGCTGTAGTTCGGGCTGAGCAGCTGCAGCGTGTCGAGCATCTGCGGGGCGCTGCGCGGGCGGCGGAGCGAGGCCTGCTCAAACTCCAACTCACGTTCGCGTGCACGTTCCACTTCACGCTTGCGCTCTGTTTCCAGCGCCTCGGCTTTGCGCTGCTCTTCCAGCAGGCGGGCTTCCTCAATGGCGCGCAGGCGCTCGTTGCGGCGGAACTCGTCTTCCAGCGCCAGGATCTGCACGGAGACGTCTTTCATGGTAGCGCGCACCCTTTCTACAATGCCGTCCAGCAGGTGGTGGGCGGCCAGCGCCGGGATGGCAACTGCAAGGCCGCCTGCTGTGGTGAGCAGCGCTTCCCAGATACCGCCCGCCAGCATGGACGGGTCTACCTTGCTGCCGGCAAGGCCGATCTTGGAGAAGGAGGCGATAAGGCCCATCACGGTGCCGAGCAGGCCCATCAGCGGGGCGATAGCGGCGGTCATTTCCAGGCTGCGCAGGTGTGATTCCAGGTAGCGCACATCGGATGAGCCGACGCGCATGATTTCCGCCTCTTTGCTCTTCTGCGACATTTCGCGGTTGGCGACGCACTCGAACGTCACGCGCATGATGCGGGCAATGGGGCCGCGGGTGGCGGTGAGCTTCTGCCACGCGCGCGGGCGATCACCCTGTTTGATTTCCCGGAGCACCGGTTCGATGAAGGAGCGGTCGAACACGTTGGCATTGCTGAATTGCCAGACTTTGAAAATCACCACCGCGACGGCATAAACCGAAAGCGCCATGAGTAGCCATAACATGACCCCGCCCTTGGCGAGCATTTCAAATTCGGACATTTTTTATCTCCCGTTTTCCTGAGCCCGCATTTGTACACCCCGCCCCCGGCGAGGTCCAGCATTTCTGCGCCTTTGGGGCCGTTGTTTTTCCGAAGGTTTTATGCCAAGGTGGCTCCTCATGCGCCTCGATTCTCAAACCCCTCTTATTTCCGTTGTCGTCCCAATGTATAACGAGGCGGAAACCCTGCCTCACTTTTTTGCCGCTGTGCTGCCCGTGCTGGAGGGAATTACGCGGGACTGGGAGATTATCTGCGTCAATGATGGCAGCCGCGATACCACGCTGGAAAGCCTGAAGCAGGCCAACGCGCAGGACGCCCGCATCCGCTATATTTCGCTCTCGCGTAATTTCGGCAAGGAAACGGCGCTGACTGCCGGCCTGCACCAGACCCGCGGTGCGGCGGTTATTCCCATGGATGCCGATTTGCAGGACCCGCCGGGGCTGATACCCGAGCTGGTTGCAAAATGGCGCGAAGGCTACAAGGTGGTACTGGCCACCCGCCAGAGCCGGGCGGGGGACCCGCTGCTTAAAAAGCTCACGGCACGGGGATTTTACCGCCTGATGGGGCGGCTGACGCGGTTTGATATCCCGGCCAATACGGGGGATTTCCGGCTGATGGACGCGCAGGTGGTGGAGGTGCTTCGCCTGCTGCCGGAGCGCACGCGCTTCATGAAGGGCCTGTTTGCGTGGGTAGGGTTCAAAACTACCACGGTTTATTTCAACCGCCCGCCGCGCGTGGCGGGTGCGGCCAAGCAGAATTACTCGCGGTTGTGGCAGCTGGCCAAGGACGGGATATTCTCGTTCACCACGCTGCCCTTGCGGGTTACGACCTACCTGGGGGTGATTGTTTCGGTGGTTTCCATCGGCTACGCGGGCTGGCTGGTGGTGCGCACGCTTGTGTTGGGCGTGGAACTACCCGGCTACGCCTCATTGATGAGCGCGGTGCTGCTGATCGGCGGGATTCAGCTGATCTCGCTGGGGATTATCGGGGAGTATATTGGCCGGATTTACCGCGAAGCAAAACAACGGCCGCTGTTCGTAGTTGAAGAATCTTCCGAGTAGCCACCATTTGCAGCATCGGCAGAGCGGGGACGCAGGCAGAAACGGCCACCGTGCGTATCTTAAGAATTTTCTGGGCGGCTACCATTGGCTATCCTCCAGGCCCGGCAGGAGCGTGTAGTTGCGCGGCAGGGACTGCTGAAGCACGATCTGCGGGTATGCCGGGGGAATGATCTCGTTTTTCTTTTCAAAGCGGGCTTCCAGCCAGTCGCCAATGCCAGTGAAAATATCGGTTTCGGGTTCTTTTTTGACGGGCGGGGGCGGGGTGACGGCCAGCTCATCGTCCGAGAGGGCCAGCGGCGGGATGCTTTCTTCCTGCAGATAGGCGAATTCCTCGTAGGAATAGGCGGTGGAGGCCACCGTAGCCACCGTGTAAAGCACCAGAATAAGCAAAAAGGACCGCATGGCCCACGCTTTTACACTAAAAGTTATTATATGTAAACTATTATATTAAGAAAAAGCAGGAGATCCGCCAGCTCCCGGCACCTGATAGTGCCGGGAGCTGAATGCGGGGTTTTTACGCGGCCAGCTCAAGGGCCCGCCCAAGCGAGAGCCAGTATTCACTGGTCTGGCCCGGGTAGACCTTGAAGCCCTCCTCGTCCTGACGGGCCTTCACCACATCAGCAAGGTCATGGAGGTCCGTGCGGTTGAGGAACGCCCGGATGAGGGCATACTGCCTTTTGAGCGCCTTATACCCCGGGTCCCCGGGGTTCAGCGTGGCACCCAGTTCGAAATAGTCCACCGGCAGGGCACACCACTTGCGGGCCCGCGCCTGAATCACCACGAACACGATTTGCCTGAGTGGAGGGTTGTAAGACCGCCCTCCCAAGATTGGCCATAACAGGCCGACCACCAGCGCGGGGATTACCACCACCGCCACCACCGCCATGAGCACGTCGCTCATAGCCTGCCTCCAGCAAGAGACATGATTTCCACATATGAACCGTTCATATGCAGAACATTCAGGAACTGAGGTGATAATAGCATAAAAATTGAAAATAGGCAGGAAATATAACGTAGAAACAGAGGCTGGCGCGGCCCAAAGCCAATTTATTAATAAATTGGCAAGGGCTTATAGGTTGCCCATACACTTTATTTTAACGTTCAGGGTGTAATCCTACATAATATGCAGCCCGTACCGATTACGTTCCAGGAGGTCCCGTTGAAAGAGACATACATCGAGTCCATCCTGCTGATTGAACGCCTCCACCGGCGCTTTCTTGACGTTATCAAGACGGAACTGGAACGCCTGAAGATTGACGATATCAACAACGTGCAGACGCTGATCCTCTATAACATCGGCGAAGAGCAGCTCACCATCGGCGAGCTAACGGCCCGCGGGTATTACCTCGGCTCCAACGTTTCCTACAATGTGAAGAAACTGGTGGAGAGTGATTACCTGAAACAGGAACAGGCGCCGCACGACAAGCGCTCCACGCGCATTGCGCTTTCCGACAAGGGCAAGGCGCTATGCGGCAAGATTGACGAACTCTACCAGCGCCACCTGGATACGCTGCAGAAAGACGGCCCGACCATTGATACGCTCAAGAGCATCACGCAGGTGCTGCACCAGCTCGAGCGGTTCTGGACCGACTACATCAACAACGCGTATAAGCTGAAATAATTTCTTTCTTCGTCATTCCCCGAGTTGCGAAGCAACTCTAGGGGAATCCATCTATCCTGCGCCTACTGCCATGGATCGCCCTAGAATCGCTACGCGATTCGGGCGATGACGAATCTACTATCCCCCTAAAAAGCACAACCCCCGGCTTGCGCCAGGGGAAGTACCTTTTTCGTTGCTTTCAGTCTACTTAACTTCGAAGTAGCCGACGAGCTGGTGCGCGCCGCGCACCCAGCACATCTCCACCGCGTAGAACCCCTTCTGCAGGTCGTCGAACTCGAGGCTATCCTCGAATTGAACGATCTGTGCGGTGAAGGGCACCACGGGTACCGGGATCAGCCACTTCTTTTCCTCGACCTCGCGGACGCGGAAGAGAAGTACCTTGGCGTTTACGTTCCGCCGGAGGTTTTCGACCTCGATCTCGTTACCTTGCACGTAGACCTTGAAGGTCTGGAAATCGTGCTTCGTTCGCTGAGCCATGACCATCTCCTAAACAGGGGTTGGGTTCGGCATCCTTACACTTGGAACAGGATCAATCCGTGATCCTTCAAAGCAAAAAACTTACATATGTTAACTATATCATCGCCCCCGCCATAGCGGTGTGACAGTTTCCGGAATCAATATATTACAGTGTCTTGGCGGCGCTAAGCCAAGTTATGTTATTGAAAAAACTGGTTTTAAGCCGCGGTGCGCAGCTCAAGCCGCTCAAAAACCCACCGGCAGGCGCGGGTGAGTTCCACCATCATTTCCCTTGTATGCTGGGGGGTGGCGGTGATGCGCAGGCGCTCGGTGCCGCGTTTCACCGTGGGGTAGTTGATGGGCTGCACGTAAATATCGAAGCTGGTGAGCAGCATGTCCGACGCCCGCTTGGCCAGCGCCGCATCGCCCACCAGGATGGGAATGATGTGGCTTTCCGTGTGCATTACGGGGATGTCCGTGCGGTAGAGCATGTCTTTCAGCAGCGCCACGTTCTCCTGCAGCTTACGGCGCTCTTCGGTGGATTCCATGAGGTGTTTGATGGCGGCCATGGCGCCAGCGGCCAGCACCGGCGGTATGGCGGTGGTGAAAATAAAGCCCGGCGCGTAAGAGCGGATCATGTCAATCATCGCCGCCGAGCCGGTGATGTAGCCGCCCATCACGCCGTAAGCCTTGGCCAGCGTGCCCTGGATGAGGGTGATTCGCTCCATCAGGCCGCGCTCCTCGGCCACGCCGGCGCCGCGCGTGCCATACATGCCCACGGCGTGTACCTCATCGAGATACGTCATGGCGCCGTATTTATCGGCGAGGTCGCAATACGCCTCGATGGGCGAAATATCGCCTTCCATGGAGTAGACGGATTCAAACACAATGAGCTTGGCGCGCGCCGGGTCCACCGCCTTGAGCAGCGATTCCAAATGTTCCACGTCATTATGCCGGAAAATGTGCTTCTCCGCCTTGCTGTGGCGAATGCCGTGGATCATCGAGGCATGGTTGCACTCGTCGGAAAATACCACGCAACCCGGCAGGGTGGAGGCGAGGGTGGAGAGTGCTGCATCATTGGCGACATAGCCGGAGGTGAAGGCGAGTGCTGCTTCCTTGCGGTGCAGTTCCGCCAGTAGCGCTTCCAGCTCCACTACGGCGTGGTGCGTGCCGGAGATATTGCGCGTGCCGCCCGCGCCCGCGCCGTAGCGCGCCAGCGCGTCATGCATGGCGGAGAGCACCTTCCAGTGCTGGCCCATGCCGAGGTAATCATTGCTGCACCACACGGTGACGTCGCGGCCCGTGAGGTGCGAAGTGGCGCGCGGGAACGTGCCGACATGGCGCTCCAGATCATTAAATACACGGTAGCGGCCTTCCTGTTGCACGCGGTGCACGGCATCCGCGAACAGGCGTTCGTAATCAGGTGAGGGGGGCTGGACTAATTTTAAGGTCATGGACGTAGTAAAGGTTATACAGCAGGGCGAGCATCAGCGCAAACAGCACCAGCGCGGTAAACTGGTGCGCTAGGGCAAGCCACACCGGTACCTGCCAGAGCAGGGTGAAAATGCCTAAAACCACCTGCAGAATCACCACCGCGCCAACGGCGTCAGCCATAGCAGAGCTGCGCCATTTCAGCCACCACAAAAAGTACGAAACGGCGAGGATTTTCGCCACCCAGCGGTGAGCGAACTGGATGAGGGCGATGTTTTCCAGCGGGTTGCCCACAAGCGCCTCCGGCGGGATGAGGGCGCCGTTCATATCCGGGAAGGTGTTGTAGATCAGCCCCGCGTGCAGCCCGGCCATGAAAGCGCCGGTGACGATCTGCAGGCAGAGCAGGGCGAAGATGGCGCGCAGCGCCGCCGTGGCCGATGTCGGGGCGGCGCGGCGGGCCGGAAGGGCCAGCTGCAGGATTGTCCATTCCAGCAGGGCAAAAATCAGCAGCGCCAGCGCCAGGTGCGTGGCCAGGCGGAAATGGCTGACAAAGGGATTATGCGTCAGGCCGCTTTTGACCATCCACCAGCCGATCAGCCCCTGCAGGCCCCCCAGCGCAAAAATGCCAAGCAGCCGCAGGGCAAAGCGCGAGGAAATGGTTTCCCGCGCGAAGAACACCACCAGCGGCACGAAAAAAACCACGCCGACCAAGCGGCCCAGCAGGCGGTGCAGATATTCCGGCCAGAAGATGGTTTTGAAGCCTTCCACATCCATATCCGGGTTCACCTGCGCGTATTGCGGCGTCTGCCGGTAGGCTTCGAACTCTTCTTCCCAGCCGGCCTGTGTGAACGGCGGGATGACGCCGTGCACCGGCTTCCACTCAGTGATAGAAAGCCCGGCGCCGGAGAGGCGCGTATAGCCGCCCACCACCACCATTCCTGCCACCAGCGCGGCGCAGAGCGCTAGCCAGAATATGATAGTGCGGGTCTGCCCCGGTTTCAGGATTGCATCGTTTGGCTGCATGGGCTACCTCATAGGGCATGCAGGCTAAAGTGAAAACTGCAAAATCGCAAGGTTTGGCCCGCTGGTGGCTGCTATTGGGCGCAGTGTCGCTGGCTGTGGCGGGGCTTTTCTCGCTGGTGCTGGTGGTGGCGCGCACACCGCAGCTGGCTATGTTCGAGGGCGTGTTCCACAAGGCGCTGGTCAGCCACGTGGATCTTTCGGTGCTGGTGTGGTTCCTGACCATCGCCTGCACGATCTGGAGCATGGAAGCCAAGAAATGCCGTTCGATATTTTTCATTCCCTATCTTGAAGAAACAGCGCTGGGTACGATGGCGGCGGGCGCGCTCGCGCTCACAATTTCGCCGTTTCTTTCCGGCGAGGCGCTGATGAGCAATTACATCCCCGTCATCGCCAACCCGGTATTCTTCCTCGGCCTCGGGCTGATTTTCTGCGGCACGCTTTTGATGCTGATTTATGTGCTGATGCGCACGCCGCGCTTTGAGAAGGCAGACGGCATGGAATACGTGATGAGCTTCGGCTCCTACGGTGCGGCGGCGGTGACGCTGGTGGCGCTGTGGATGTTCGTGGGTTCCTTCCGCATGATGCCGCGCGTGCTGGAGGGCCAGCAATATTACGAAATGCTGTTCTGGGCGGGCGGGCACGTGCTGCAGTTCACGCACACGCAGATGATGCTGCTCACGTGGCTGGCACTGGCGGTGGCAATCGCACCGAAATTCAACCCGGAAAAGCGCTGGACTTCGCCGCTGCTGATGGTGGCGCCCGCGGCGGCGCTGATCATGGTGCTGGTGCCGCTGGGCGAAATCACCAGCCCCGGCTACCGGCAGTTCTTCACCGATATCATGATTACGCTGGGCGGCATTGCGCCGGCGGGGGCGCTGTTTTTAATTATCTATCAATTGTCATCCCCGCCAAGTTCTTTACTAAAATTTTGGCGGGGATCTCAGGCATCCTCCGTGTCGCTCGAGATCCCCGCTCAAGGCGGGGATGACA
>CAZUKF010000080.1:0-8965 GCA_964620765.1 uncultured Rickettsiales bacterium
GTGATGATCAATGCCGCCGAGATTCAGCCGCAAGTCACCTGGGGCACCTCGCCCGAGATGGTCGTGCCGGTGGATGCGCGGGTGCCGGATCCTGATAAGGAAAAAGACGCCGTCAAGCGCGACGCAATGGAAAAAGCGCTGATCTACATGGGCTTGAAGCCCAACACGCCGATCGAAGATATCCGTATCGACAAGGTCTTCATCGGTTCGTGCACCAATTCTCGCATTGAAGATTTGCGCGCTGCCGCTGCCGTCGTGCGGGGTAAATTCCGCGCTTCCAACGTCAAGTTAGCCATGGTGGTGCCGGGCTCGGGCCTGGTTAAAACACAGGCTGAAAAAGAAGGGCTGGACAAGATTTTTAAAGATGCCGGTTTTGAATGGCGCGAGCCGGGCTGCTCCATGTGTCTGGCCATGAACGCCGACAAGCTCGAAGACGGCGAGCGCTGCGCCAGCACCAGCAACCGCAATTTCGAAGGCCGCCAGGGCCGCGGCGGCCGCACGCATCTGGTATCGCCCGCCATGGCCGTGGCCGCGGCGGTGACCGGTCATCTGGCGGATGTGAGGGAAATGAAATAGATGCCTACCATCCTGAAATGGCGCGGCTATCGTTTCTTTTCTTTAGTGACGAGGGTAATGAACCACCACATATCCACGTCGCTAAAAACGGCTGCGAAGCAAAATTCTGGCTACACGACTGCGAACTTGCGTATAATGATGATTTCACGCATAATGAGCTGAATAGCTTACAGAAATTTATCCGTGAAAAGAAAATGTTGTTTTTAGAGGCATGGAATGCGTTCCAAAAAAGAAAACATTAAGGCCATCAGCTTCGGTGATGATAGTATAACCCTGCATTTTTCCGACGGCAGGAAAATTTCTACGCCGCTCGCGTTTTATCCGCGTTTGCTGCAAGCCACACCTAAACAGCGCGCACAGTGGGAATTGATCGGCGCCAATCGCGGCATACGTTGGCCTCTCGTCGACGAAGACCTCACCATCGAAGGCATTATGCATGGCATTCCATCCATAGAATACCGCCGCCCACGCAACACACCAGGAAGCCGCACCCCACAACGCAAAACAAAGGCTTGATCTGCCCCCATGCTCCGTTTCAACGTCCGCACCCATCGCAAATACCCCGGCCATGAGATCAAGGCCGCGATCAATTTCGACGACCGCATCATCAAAGACAAAGAATTCGACGAGCATCTGAAAGCGCTGCACCTCAAGCTCGAGCAAATCATTCCCGCCTCCCTGAAAGTCAAATACATGATTCATGCCGAAGGGCTGGTACTTTCCGTAAAAGCCGACAATGCCGGGCGGGCGCAAAGCGCGCAGTATCAGCTTATCGACCATATTAAAAGCGCCGCACAGGCACTGAAATTTCCTATTTCGGAGTAATTCGTATGCAACCCTTCACCACCCTGAACGCCCTAGCCGCCCCCCTGCCCATCGACAATGTCGACACCGACATGATCATCCCCAAGCAGTTCCTCAAAACCATCAAGCGCACCGGGCTGAAAGAAGGCCTGTTTTATGAAATGCGTTTCCGGGTCGATGGTTCGCGCGTGGATGATTTCGTGCTGCACAACGCGCCCTATGATAAGGCGGAAATCCTTGTCTCCGGCGCCAATTTCGGCTGCGGCTCCTCGCGCGAGCATGCGCCGTGGGCATTGCTGGATTTTGGCATACGCTGCGTCATCGCGCCCAGCTTCGCTGATATCTTTTTCAACAACTGTTTCAAGAACGGCATCCTGCCGCTGGTGCTGCCGCGTGAAAACGTGGAGACGCTGATGACGGATGCGCTCGCCCATGCCGACACGCTGTTTACGGTGGATTTGCCGAAGCAGGAAGTCAAAGCCGGCCGCCATACTTTCAAGTTTGAAGTCGAGCCGTTCCGCAAGAAATGTCTGCTCGAAGGGCTGGACGATATCGGCCTCACGCTGCAGAAAACCGCCGCCATTGATGCGTTTGAGGCAGAGCAGCAAAAAGCCAAGCCCTGGCTGTATGGGACATGAGCACCAACACTGCGCGGTAAGCGACGCGTACGACCGCAAGGTTCTCTACATTGCGCTTATCCTGAATTTCTCCATGTTTTTGCTGGAGGTCTGGCAGGGCATGCGCGTGGATTCCACATCGTTACTTGCGGATGCGATGGATTTTTTGAGTGACAGTTTCAGCTATGTGCTGACGCTGTTTGTGCTGGGAAAATCACTGCAGACGCGCGCGAAAGCTTCGCTGACAAAAGCGGGATTAATGCTGCTTTTAGCGGCGTTTGCGCTGTGGCAGGGCGTGCAAAACGTGATGCACGGTGTAGTGCCGGATGCGTATACGATGGGATGGGTTAGTGTATTGGCTTTATTGGTGAATTTAGCTACCGCAGCTATGCTTTTCCGCTCGCGCGGCAAGGACAGTAACATGCAGTCCGTGTGGCTATGCAGCAGAAATGACGCGATAAATAATATCATGGTGCTGATTGCCGCCGGGCTGGTGGCCTTCAGCAACAGCTTATGGCCGGATTTGCTGGCCGCCCTTGTAATCGCTTGGATTGAAAGCAAATCTGCCCTGAAGGTCATACGCCAAGCGCGTTCTGAACTGCGAACGGTGAATCAATAGCTTAGCCCTGCAAAACCATCATAATATTGTCATATTTTTGCGTTATAATAGAAAATTATGAGAGTGTTTTTTGCGCTTTTAATGCTGTTTTTTGCACTGCCGGCGGTAGCCCAAACACCGCCACCGATGCCGGTTTGCTCGGGAAGCCCCACTTTCATCTGCCCTCATTATGGACCACCATGGGGGCCGGTAAACACTACGCTGGTAGGCCCAATCGTCCAGCGCCAGGGTCAAGTTACCGGCTTCCCCACTTATGCCGACCAGCAAAAACCTAACATAGACGCCATCAGCACCTACGGCGGCGGTACTTTCCGCTAGAACGGCCAAAGCTGGTTCCACCAGCTCTTTCCTTCCACGTTTGTACGCTCCAGGCGCCTACCTGCCTCGTCCAGCACTTCCCTTGCATTCTCCGCCGCGCCCTGCGGCGCTTCCATGGCGCAGGTGCGCATATCATCCTTCTTCAGCTTGCACCAGCCATCCCGGCCCAACCGCTTGCAGCCCACACCCTCGGATGACATGGCGTACATCTTGTTGTTGACGATATATTCGCGGAAACTGCGGCAGACGGTGTCATTACGCACGAAGGGCATGCCGACTTGGAAATAGCCGCTGCTGTCATAGCTCTTCCACTCGAATTTCTCGTCCTTCTTCATCTCTTCCATGGCGTAGTCGAAGGACTGGAAGTAGTAGGTGCGCTCGACCTCATCCATGGCGGCAAGGAGGCGTTCAATGGAAATGCCGGGCCGGTTCTCCTGCGTGGTGGCGAAGGCTGTGGCGGGCAAGACCGCCATAAAAACCAGTAAAAGCACTTTCTTACCCATGCGCGCATGGTACCAGCGAGAGCACATCTTAGCAATGCTTACCATTGCCAATACCGCGGTTTTCGCTTAAAAATACAGCCCTTATGAAAGCATTGCCTAAGGAATATAATACCAAAGAGGCCGAGAAACGCTGGCAGGACCACTGGTTTGCCAACGGCACTTATCATTTTCACGACGATAAGCCGCGCGAGCAGACCTTCGTCATCGATACCCCCCCACCCACGGTATCGGGCGTGCTGCACATGGGCCATATCTTCAGCTACACGCAGGCGGATTTCGTGGCGCGATACCGGCGCATGAAGGGCGACGACGTGTTCTACCCCATGGGCTTTGACGATAACGGCCTGCCGACCGAACGGCTGGTGGAAAAGATCACCGAGAAAAAGGCCGCGCAGTATGAAAGCCGCGAAGCGTTTATCGAAGCCTGCAAGAAGGTGGTGAACGAGGCGGAGGAAGAATTCCGCCGGCTGTTCAAGAGCGTTGCCCTTTCCGTGGACTGGCGCACCGAGTACCAGACCGTGAGCGCGGAAGTGCGCGCGCTTTCCCAAGAGTCTTTCCTGGACCTGCTTGGGAAGGGCGAAGCCTACCGTGATTTCCGCCCCACCTACTGGGATTGGGTAGACCAGACGGCCATCGCGCAGGCGGAGATTGAGAACAAGGAACTGCCGGGCGCGATGTATGATTTGCGCTTCGCGCTGGAAGACGGCAGCCCGATTACCATTGCCACCACGCGCCCGGAACTGCTGGGCGCCTGCGTGGCCGTGATGTACCACCCGGAAGACGCCAACGCCGCCAAGTACAAGGGCCGCAAGGCCATCACGCCGGTGTTCAACGTGCTGGTGCCGATGATTGCCGACGAGGCAGTGGATAAGGAATTCGGCTCCGGCCTGGTGATGTGCTGTACGTTTGGCGACGACACGGATAAAGAGTGGTGGCGCAAATACAAACTGCCGCTGAAAAACATCATCGGCAAGGACGGCAAGATCACCTTTACGCAGTTGATGGTGGCAGACCCGGACACGATGAAAACCGGCAAAACGCCACCCTACCTGGAGGGCGAAGTGCAGGCGCTGGTGGGCTTAAAGCCCAAGCAGGCGCATGCAAAAATGGTGGAGCTGCTGGAAGCGGACGGCTCCATGCTCTCTAAAAAGCAAATTACGCATACGGTGAAATGTGCCGAGCGTTCTGGCACGCCGATTGAAATCATCCCCACGGAACAGTGGTTCGTGAAGATTACAGACAAGAAGGAAGCGCTGGTGGGCCGCGGTGCGGAATGCAACTGGTTCCCCGAGTTCATGCGCATCCGCCTCAACCAGTGGATCGAGGGCCTGAAGGAAGACTGGTGCATCAGCCGCCAGCGCTTCTTCGGCGTGCCCTTCCCGGTGTGGTACAGCCTGCGCGAAGGCGAGCTGGGCAAGCTTATCCTGCCCGAGGTTTCGCAGCTGCCGGTGGACCCGCTGGTGGATTTGCCCAAGGGCTACAAGCGCGAGGAAGTGACCGGCGACAAGGACGTGATGGATACGTGGGCCACCTCCTCCATCTCGCCGCAGATCAACGCGAAGTCTTTGGACAAGTACAAGCTGTTCCCGGCGGATTTGCGCCCGCAGGCGCACGAGATTATCCGCACCTGGGCGTTCTACACCATCGTGAAGGCGCACCTGCACGCGAAGACCATTCCGTGGAAAAACCTGATGATCTCCGGCTGGTGCCTGGCTGCCGACAAGACAAAGATGAGCAAATCTAAGGACAACGTAGTGACACCCGTGGCGCTGATCGAGGAAAAGGGTACGGATGCCGTGCGCTACTGGGCCTCCACCTCGCGACTTGGCGCGGATACCGCTTTCTCGGAAGACCTGTTGAAAATCGGCCGCAAGCTGGTGACAAAGCTGTGGAACGCCAGCAATTTCGTCAGTGTCATTCTGAGCGGAAGCGAAGAATCCACTAAAGTAGATCCTTCGCCTGCGGCTCAGGATGACAGGATCACCGCGCCGCTGGACCGCTGGATTCTCACACGCCTGCACCGCGCCGTGGCCAAGGCCACCGAGGAATTCGAGCGCTTTGAATATTGTGACGCGCGCGTGGCGGTAGAAGATTTCTTCTGGAATGATTTCTGCGACAACTACCTGGAGCTGGTGAAGCTGCGCGCCTACGAAAAAGATACCTCCGCGCTCGCCACGCTCTATCTCTGCCTCGACGCGGTGTTGCGCCTTTTCGCGCCCTTCGTGCCGCACGTAACCGAGGAGATTTACAGCAACCTGTTTGCCGGCAAGGGTTCCATCCACGCGCGCGGGCAATGGCCCAAGCCAGCAGATTACCCGGTGGATGAAAAGGCGGAAGCCTGCGGTGTTGCCGCGCTGCAGGTGCTGGAAGCCATCCGCAAGGCGAAGTCTGAAGCCGGGGTTTCCATCAAGGTGCCGGTGGTGGCCATGCAGGTGCCGAAGGAAACGCTGGCCATTGTTGAGCCGGTGCTGGAAGACATCAAGGCCGCCGGCAGCGTAACCGGCGAAGTGGCGGCCGGGGAATTCTCCATCACGCTGGGCGAACGGCAGGAGAAAACCGCGTGAGCGACAAGCCCGAAGATGAAGAAGGCTCCTCTGACGATGCCGCCCTGCGCGACGGGCTGAAAGACGGCGGTTTCAAGCCCAATGCCGACGGCATGAAATGGATGATGGCGCAGCCCAAAATACTGGTGGCAGGCGCTTATAAAGCCATCCGCACCGCAGCAGAACGTGCGCGTGATACATTAGGAAAAGATCGCTAAGGAAAGGAATTGTCATCCCAGCGAAAGCTGGGATCTCTTTTAGAACGTCAAGATTCCTGCTTTCGCAGGAATGACAGGAAGTAAATATGGACCCGTTTGAAATTTACCGTAGGCACCCCACGCACCAGCAGCGGCTGGCAGCGGAGAAGCAGGTGAACGTGTATTTCATTCCCGGCAAGGATAAGAAGGGCAACGCGCATTATGCCTTCGTGGTGTGCAGCGCGCTCTTACATGACAAGTTCGTGGAATCCGTGCGTGAAGGCGTGATTCCTGAATTCGCGGTAGTAGTGGAAACGGGAGACGGGTTGCCGCCGCCGGGCGAGATTAAAAAGAAGATGCTGGCGTATTATGGGTTTGATGAGAAGGACGCGGAATCTGCGTAATGTCGTCATCGCCCGAATCGCGTAGCGATTCTAGGGCGATCCATGGCCGGAAGCGCAGGATAGATGGATTCCCCTAGAGTTGCTTCGCAACTCGGGGAATGACGGATGGGTCAATCCATACTCGCACGCAGATTATCGCGCTGTGAATGCTGCATCATGTTGAGCAGGTAATCGGTGCCCTGCACGGGGGCTTCCATCATCATCATGCGCATGCGTTCCATCACCTGGAACGGCGTGACCAGCTGCTTGCCCGTGCCAATGCTTTCTTCCTCCAGCTCCAGCAGCGCCTGCACTGCGAGCTCCACCGCTTCCATCATGCTCTCCGGCAGCTCGGCCTTCTGGTAGGCCGCGCGCAGGCCGCCGGGATCACGCAACAGCTTGCCGACATTTTTAAGCGGGATGCGCAACATGCGCGACATGGCCACCTCAAACAGCTGCAAATTGGCCATGCACAGCGCTGAGAACGGTGAGAGCTTGCCCGCGCTCTCGAGGTGCGTGATGAGGCGCGCAAGCTGCTGGTCGTCGGTTTTCAGACCGATCATTTTTAGGCTGGTTACCTCGAGGCTCTTGTCCAGCGCCTTGCGCAGCTCCTTCAGCTCAACCAGGCTACCATATTTCTGCTCGATGTTCTCACGCAGGCTGCCCGAGAGGCGGTCAATCACCTTCTCTACCACCCCGACGGGGATGGAGCCGCGCTGGATCAACGCTTCCATGACGTTGGCGCTTTGCGGGTGGTGATCAACAATCTTTTCAAAGGTGGGCGTCGCAATCTGTGCGCCCTCGTTCTGCACCAGCGTGGTGACCACCTTTTCATCCTGCGTTTCGACCAGCGCTTCAGAGACGGTTTCCGAAACGGTTTCGCGGCGGGCGATGGCCTGCAGGCGCTCGGAGTCGCCCGGCTCGCCGATGATGGTAAGCAAATCTTCGTCGGTCAGCACCTCAGAAAATTCGATAATGGGCAGCGAGACGGAATACACGTCGCTGGCCATTTGTTTTGCAATCTCGGCCGGCAGGTGGTGGGATTGCTTGAGGCTGAGCGCCAGCAGCTCACGCACCTGCACCTCGGCGCGGGAAAGCAGCAGGCGGAAAATATCCTCAGCGAGGCCGGCCTCCTTGCCCTTCATGCCGTCCTTGCCCGTGGCGTTGTAATGCGAGGCGAGCTTGGCCGCCACCTCCACCTGCGTAGAAGCGGAGCGGTCGGACATCAGACGAGAGATATCGTCCTGCGATAAACGCGCGGTTGCAGCCATAGTAAAAACTATAGCATACAATTGGTTAATATTCGTTTACTGGCCCCTAAGTGAGGCCTAGGGCCGCTAAAAGCAGGTCCAGCAGCTTGATGCCCAAAAAGGGTACTGCAACCCCACCCAGGCCATAAAAAGCGAGGTTATAGCGTAACATAACGGCTGCCGGCAGGGCCCGGTAGCGCACTCCCCTTAAAGCCAGGGGGATTAGGGCTATGATGATCAGGGCGTTGAAGATAACCGCCGCCAGTATGGCCGAAAGGGGGGTGGAAAGGCCCATGATATTAAGGTGCTCCAGCGCCGGGTAGGTGCTAGCAAAGGCCGCCGGGATGATGGCGAAATACTTGGCAATGTCATTGGCGATGGAAAAGGTAGTCAGCGCGCCACGGGTGATGAGCAGCTGCTTGCCGATTTCCACGATCTCGATGAGCTTGGTGGGGTCTGAATCCAGATCAATCATGTTGGCGGCTTCCTTGGCCGCCTGCGTGCCGGAGTTCATACACACCGCTACGTCACTCTGCGCCAGCGCGGGCGCATCATTGGTGCCGTCTCCCACCATGGCCACCAGCTCGCCGCCCGCCTGCATGGCGCGGATGAGCTTGAGCTTGGTTTCCGGCGTGGCCTGAGCCTGGTAATCATCCACCCCCGCTTCGGCGGCGATGGCGGCGGCAGTGAGCGTGTTATCACCCGTAATCATCACGCTCTTGATGCCCATCTTACGCAAATCCGCCAGCCGCTCGCGGATGCCGCCCTTCACCACGTCTTTAAGGTGGATGATGCCAAGCACCTTGCCGCCCGCGCGGTCATCGATCACCGCCACCACGAGCGGTGTACCGCCGACCCGTGCCACCTCCTCCACCCGGCGGTTGACGGCGTCCGGCAATTTGCCGCCCACCCGCTGCATGTGCATCTCGATGGCATCCGCCGCGCCTTTGAGCGTGGATACGCCACCCGCCCGTATGCCGCTGACGCGCGTTTCTGCGGAGAACTCAATCAGCTCGGCATTGTCGTCGCCGCTGCGGCCGCGCCGTTCAATACCATATTTGCTGAAGGCCAGCGCCATGATGCTTTTACCCTCGCGCGTGGAATCCGCCATCGAGGAAAGCATGGCCGCTTCGGCCAGCTCATTGATCGGCACAC
>CAZUKF010000081.1:0-8950 GCA_964620765.1 uncultured Rickettsiales bacterium
TTTTCAGGAATGAAGGGCGTGAGGTTTTCCATGTGGATGTAGAACAGGCCCGCGGCGATGAACACCAGCACCACGGAGACCTTGATGAACACAATGACATTGTTGACAGTGGCGGATTCCTTCACGCCGGTCACCAGCAGCGCGGTCATCAGGCCGATGCCGACCAGTGCCGGCAGGTTGAACGCACCGCCCGCAACCACTTCCTGCGTATCGGGGTTCATGACCAGCGTAGGCTGCGTGAGTGCAGCAGGAATGACTATGTTATAATCGGCGAGGAAACTGACGACATAACCGCTCCAGCCGACGGCGACCGTGGAAGCCGCAACGCCGTATTCCAGCACCAGCAACCAGCCCATGATCCAGGCGAAAATCTCGCCCAGCGAAGCATAAGCATAAGAGTAGGCGCTGCCGGAAACGGGGAGCATGGAAGCGAGTTCGGCATAGCAGAGCGCGGCAAAAGCGCAGCAGAGACCGGCGAGAACGAAGGAGAGGATGATGGCAGGACCGGCATAGTTGGCGGCGGCGCTGCCGGTCATGACAAAGATACCGGCGCCGATGATGCAGCCGATACCGAGGCTGACGAGGTTGGCGGCGCTGAGTGTGCGCTTCAGCTCGCAATTATCGCATTCTGCCTGGATGGTGGCGACGGGCTTCTTCCGCAGGAAACTCTGGAATGACATGCCGTTTTCTCCCCTGTTAAATAGATTTTGACGGCGTAGAGATAGCGTAATCCCCGTAAGTGTCAACCTTTGCGCGTGTTGCGGTGCAAAACAGCCCTGCCCTCCTGCGGCGCTTACAGGGCTTATCTATTAATTAACAACCGTTATATAACGATTTCTTTACCAGCTCCATGGAATAGTGGATGCTGCTCTGCAATATAACCGTGAAAGGCAAACCCATGGGCGCACCTGAAAAATCCTCCCCCGCCAAACCGCATACCGGTGAAACCGCCAAGCTCACCATCGCTGGCAAGACGGTGGAATACCCGATCTACAACGCCGTCGAGGGCGCGCCCGTTTTCGACATCAGCAAGCTCTACGCCGATACCGGCTATTTCACGCTGGACCCGGGTTTCATGTCCACCGCCTCCTGCGAATCCAGGATCACGTTCATCGACGGCGACAAGGGCATTCTGCGTTACCGCGGCTACGATATCGACGTTTTAGCCGAGCAGAGCGATTTCCCGGAAGTGGCCTATTTGCTGCTCAACGGTGAATTGCCGGACAAAAAACAACGCACAGCCTGGATGAAGGAAATCAACAGCCACACCATGATCCACGAACAGCTGCATTTTCTCTACCGCGGCTTCCCGCGCGCCGCTCACCCGATGGCGATTCTCGTGGGCGCGGTGGCCTCGCTCTCGGCGTTCTACCATGATTCGCTGGACATCCCTGACCCCGCCGCGCGCGACCTGGCCGTGCAGCGCATGATCTCGAAAATGCCCACGCTTGCGGCGATGGCGTATAAATACTCCATCGGCCAGCCGTTCAACTACCCGCAGAATCACCTCGGTTTTGCCGAGAATTTCCTGCACATGATGTTTGCCACGCCGTGCGAGCCCTACAAGGTAAACCCGGTGCTGGCACGCGCGATGGAAAAGATTCTTATCCTGCATGCCGACCACGAACAGAACGCTTCCACCTCCACCGTGCGCATGGCCGGTTCCTCCGGCGCCAACCCGTTTGCGTGTATCGGCGCGGGCATTGCCTCGCTCTGGGGCCCGGCGCATGGCGGCGCCAACGAGGCCGTTATTCACATGCTGCAGGAAATCGGCGACGTGAAAAACATACCGGACTTCATCAAGAAGGTAAAAGACAAGCAGTCCGGCATCAAGCTGATGGGCTTCGGCCACCGCATCTACAAGAACTATGATCCGCGCGCCAAGGTGCTCTACAAGACCTGCCAGGAAGTGATGGGCGAGCTGGGCCGGCTGGATGACCCGCTCTTGAAGATCGCCGTGGAGCTGGAGCGCATCGCGCTTTCCGACGAGTATTTCGTGGAACGCAAACTGTACCCGAACGTGGATTTCTATTCCGGCATCATCTACCGGGCCATGAACATTCCCTCCAAGCTGTTCACCGTGCTGTTCGCCGTGGCCCGCACCGTGGGCTGGACGGCCCAGTGGAAGGAAATGATGGAGGACCCCAAGGCCAAGATCGGCCGCCCCCGCCAGCTCTATCTGGGCCCCGCCCCGCGCAAATTCGTGGCCATGGACAAGCGGTAAGCGGGTTGTAAGCCAGCCGGTTTAACGGTATAATCACCCCATCGCTATTCTCACTGGCACCTTGTCTTTGAGAATTACCCAGCGATTCGCGCGGAACAATCCGCACGGAGGATCCCCGATGAAATGGGGTATCGCGTTGGTGACGGTTTTGCTGGCCATGGGGCCGGCTGCGGCGGCAACCAAGATCGAGTATAGCGACTTGGGCATCCAGATGATAAGGATCAAGCTGATCCTCGCCCTGATCGGTGAGCCGTGGGCGAAGGACGCCTCCAACCTGCTGGACCAGCAGCAAGAGCTTCTTACCCAGCAGCAGCAGGAGGTCGAAAGCCTGCAGAGATCAGTGCGCTTCTGGCAGCGACTGGCCGGGGTCGCCCTGATCGTGGGGCTGACAGGCGGTATACTCGGGACCCGGTGGTATTACCGGCCCCGCAAGGAACCGGCCCCCGGCCCGCAGCACCATGACGACCCGTGACCTGTTTCCCCCGGCTCCACCTGGAGCCGGGGGGCGGTTCCCCCCTAAATAGCGCCGTTAACGCAATATTTACCCTCGTCTGCTTTAACAGGTTATGTTATAATGCTTTTCACGGGTTACTCTTAACCTAACTAGGGGACTTCCAAATGACTGATCAAAATAAAGCAGACTCGCAATTCGCAGGGCTGGTGTGGTGGATCACGCTGATCATGGCCGTCGTGGCCGTGCCGATCGTGGGCACTTCCGTAGCACTCGCCATTACGGAAAGCGCTTTCCTGCAGATGATCGTGTTCGTGCTGACCTGCTGGGCCTGTACCTGGCTGGGCATGTGGCTGATGAAAAAGGCCGACGCACACCAGCAGAACATGAAGAAGTAAGCTTCTTCTGACGCTGCAGACTCCCCCTTTTGCACTACGGTAGGTGGAACCGTAGTCGCTTTGACTCCCCCTTTATTCCGCATTTTTGACGAAGCCGGTGCGCCGGCTGGTGGTGTGATTTGTGGTATTGTCACCCCGCACTCGTTGCGGGGTCTCCATCAAATGGCAGGAGATGCCGCAACAAGTGCGGCATGACACTTTGAATCAATGCCGGTGAACTAGGTGTTGTTGATGAGGTCGAGCAGATTGGGCGGCAACTTCTTGGTCTGCGCCTGCAGGGCAAGCCCCGCGTTACGCTGCAGGTTGAGCAGCGCGAGCTCGGTGGAGGCCTCCGCGAAATCCGTATCCGCGAGCGTGGAGCGCGCGGCTTCCTGGTTGAACAGGGCGGATTCGATGGAAGCGCCCGCGAAATCCAGCGACTGGCCAAAGCTGCCAATCTCGGCGCGGGTAGACATCAACGTTTCACGCGCCTGCGCAACAGAGGCCAGCGCGGCCTGCGCGTTGGCCTGTGTCAGCACGTCCGGCGTTTCGCCCTCGAAGAGCGAAGAAGCACTTAAATCATCAACCGCCAGCGCGTCGCCCTCGACGCTGTCTGCATCGTTGTCACCCAGCGCCTGCTTGGTGGTGAGCGAGAACGTGCCGTCGAGGAGTTTCTTGTTGTTGAAAGACGTCTGGTCCGAGATGCGGTCCAGCTCTTCGGAGAGCGCCTTGAATTCGTTGTTGAGGCTTTTGCGCGCTTCCTCTGAAACCACGGGGCTGTTGGCCTGCGTGGCAATCTGCTGCAGGCGATCTGTAATGGCGAGCTGCTGATCTACAGCATCGCTCGCCACCTGCGTGAGGCTCAGCGCCTGCGAAATATTTCCCGCGGTCTGGCGCAGGCCGGAAACCTGGCTCTGCAATTGCGCGGCGATGGCAAGGCTCGCCACATCCTGCGACGCCTTGAGCTTGTTGCCCGATACAATGGCGGCGATGGTGTTCTGAATGCGCGCAGCCGTTTTCTGCAGCGAACTCGATGCACCGTTTATGCCGGCTGAAAGGGGATTGATATTCATGGCGATCCTCTTGATCTGCTAAATGGAATCTACCTGTTCCGTTCTTATAATTATACGCCTTCCATTCTAGGCTGTAAACCTTACCAAGCGGTAAATAATTAGTATTATATTTTTCAATAGCTTATAGTAATTCGTCGTCCTGAACTTGTTTCAGGACCCACCCCTCACCCAGAAAACCACGCTTTTTGAACTGTGGATGCTGAAACAAGTTCAGCACGACAGGGGGTTAGGCGGCAACCAGCCCCCGCGCGAAGGCCGTGGCCTCAAAGGCATCCAGGTCTTCCATCCCCTCGCCCACGCCCACGGCGTGGATGGGCAGACCGAATTTGCGGGCCAGCGCCACCACCACGCCTCCTTTGGCCGTGCCGTCCAGCTTGGTGACAATGAGGCCCGTTACGCCCACGCTTTCTTTGAACGTTTCCACCTGCGCGATGGCGTTCTGCCCGGTGGTGGCATCCAGCACCTGCAGCACGGTGTGCGGCGCGGATGCATCAATTTTTTTCAGCACCTTGATGATTTTCTGCAGCTCGGCCATAAGGTCGGCACGGTTGTGCAGCCGCCCGGCGGTGTCGATGAGCAGCGCGTCTGCTCCTGCCGCGCGTGCCTGCTCATACGCACGAAACGCCACGCTTGCAGGATCGCTGTTCGGCTCGCCGGTGATGACTTTCACCGCAGCGCGCTCGCCCCACACGGCGAGTTGTTCAACAGCAGCCGCACGAAAAGTATCCGCCGCCGCGAGCCACACGATTTTGCCTTCGGCTTTGAATTTCGCCGCCAGCTTGCCGATGGTGGTGGTCTTGCCGTTGCCGTTGACACCAATCATCAGGATCACGTGCGGCTTGTGAGCGGGATCAAGCGTCAGCGGCCTTGCCGCGTGCGCAAGCATAAACGCGATGGATTGCGCCAGCGTTTCGCGCACCTCCTCGCCCGTCACCTCCTGCCCGAATTTTTGCTTCGCCAGACCCGCCACGGTTTCCGCCGCCACGGTGGCGCCCATATCCGCCTCGATGAGGAGTTCCTCCAGCTTTTCCAGTGCTTCATCATCCAGCTTGCGATGGGTGAAAATGGCTGTAATGCCCTCCCCCAACTTGCCGGAAGTACGGGAAAGGCCGGATTTGAGTTTGGCCAGAAAATTCATGCTGCTAGTCCGTCATTGCGAGTTGCCTTAGCGACGAAGCAATCCAGCCTTCCCGAAGATTCTGGATTGCTTCGCTTTGCTCGCAATGACGAGTTGGAGGAATCAGTAACTATAACTTCCTGCACGCTTCCCACGGGGTGTTTTTCTTCACATTCCACTACGGCGAAATGCGCTGTGCGGCCCAGCGTTTCTTTTTCCATCAGCACGCTCACCGTTTTGCCGATTTGTGATTGCAGGTATGCACGCTCGCGGCGCTCCCCCGCTTCGCGCAATTTTGCAGCACGGGCCTTGCGCATTTCCTTCGGCACCTGCGGCATGCGGGCGGCGGGCGTGCCGGAGCGGGCGGAATACGGGAATACATGCAGCCAGGTGAGCCCCGCCTCGTCCACCAGCTTCAGCGTGTTTTCAAACATCTCGTCCGTTTCGGTGGGGAAACCGGCGATGATATCGGCGCCGAATACTACATCCGGGCGTAAGCTGAGCACTTTATCGCAGAAGGCTAAAATATCGTGGCGCAGGTGGCGGCGCTTCATGCGCTTGAGCACCATATCATCGCCTGCCTGCAGGCTGATGTGGATATGCGGCATGAGGCGCGGCTCGGTGGCGAGCAGCTCATAGAGATCATCATCCACCTCCACCGCATCGATGGAGGAAAGGCGCAGGCGCGGCAGCTCCGGCACCATTTTCAGCAGGCGTTTCATCATGCCGCCCAGCGTGGGCGTGCCGGGCAGGTCCTTGCCGTAATCGCTGATATCCACGCCCGTCAGCACCAGCTCGTTATAGCCGTGCTCCACCAGCGTCTTTGCCTGCGCCACCACGTCTCCCAGCGGCACGGAGCGGCTGGGGCCGCGGCCGAACGGGATGATGCAAAAGGTGCAGCGGTGGTCGCAGCCGTTTTGCACCTGCAGAAACCCGCGCGCGCGGCCCTCGAAACCCGCAACAAGGTGCCCCGCGGTTTCCCGCACGGACATGATGTCATTCACCACGGTTTTTTCCTCATTCCGCGCAAACTGGCCGTAGGCATCCGGCTTCAGCTTGTCGGCATTGCCGAGCACGTGGTCCACCTCGGCCATGTTCTTGTAATCGTCCGGGTGTACCTGCGCCGAGCAGCCGGTGACGATGATCTTCGCGCCCGGGTTTTCCTTGCGGCACTTGCGGATGGCCTGGCGCACCTGCCGCTCCGCCTCGGCGGTGACGGCGCAGGAGTTGAAAATGAACGCAGCCTCCAGCCCCGCGGCAGCAGCCTGCTCGCGGATCACCTCGCCCTCATAGGTATTTAGGCGGCAGCCGAAATTGACGATTTCTACGGTCATAACATCTTGCAGATTAATAAATAAATATTTCTCTGTGCCAAGAAAAAACGTTGTGATTTAGGTTAATGCTGTTAAGAATATAGCTTCCTGCCCTTACTTTCAAACACGCACTCGTAAAAACGTGTAGTGAGGGCTGTTCCGCCTGCAGAAGGAAGCCATGGCCGAGAGGAAGCCAAAGCTGACGGATGACCAGGTGAGAGAGTTGGGTACGCGGGTCGAGAACGTTGGGCACACCATTCAGGGAATCGGCAACGACCTCGCCCTGCTGGCCCTGCCCATGCAAATGGGCGGCAGCAAACATACCGACGTTAAGAAGGGCACGCAGCATTGTGCTGACGCCCTAGAGAAGGCAACAGAGGCGCTCGATCTGATCTACGCCCTGTTGAACGAAAACAAATGGTAGAAAGAATGGGCGCGCAAGCGCCCATTCCGTTTTGACCACACAAGAGTATGGTCACGCACTTGTCACAATGGGTTTTACCGAAGCTTCATACGCGTTTTGGGCTGGTTTTGCTACAGTAAAGCTTAGGAATAGGCATCCTGATGTGGCAAACGGACTATGAGAACAGCGCGCGAGCTGCAAGCCCGCTAACGCTGTCGGGCGGCGACCCCCTTGCCGCCCGTCCTTTTACGGGGGAAGAGGCCGGCGAGCCGCTTCCCCCGCATTTTTAGCGTAAACTGCAATAAAAAAAACCCGGTTTCCCGGGTTTTTTTATCATTTTACCTGGTCGTTGCACCTACAGGGCCCGGGGGAATAGGAGCTGAAGGGGTTTTCTCTACTTTTTCGTTTCCATTGCCCATATCCCTGCCACCATCACCCCATTTGCATTCCATGACCACATTCGGAGCACCTGGCGGAGTACCTTGGCAGATGACCTGGATGCTGCCACCGAGCTCACGACCCGGGTCGCACCAGCCGCCGATAGCCTGAGAATTATTGCCTAAAGCCGCACAGTAAGGATTAAGGTATGCCACACCAGGCTGGCAGTTCTGGGCCGCATCATAACAAGCCTGGCCATCTGCCGGAAAAGTCCATATGACCGGGCTGGTACGGGTCGGATTTGGAAGCGCGGATGCAGCGCCTGCCGCGCAAAGCGCAAAAGAAGTAAATAAGGTGTATTTCAACAGATATTTCATGATACCCTCTCTGGTTAAGCGCCCATCACTGTGGAGCAAAATTGCTAAGAATTTATTAATCTTGCGCGAAGCAGCTAAAGCGCCAGGCTTCCTTTGAACTCCAGCTCCACCGGCCCGGTCATCCAAATATGGCCGTCCTCACGCCATTCGATGCGCAAGGTGCCGCCGGGCATGTTGATATCCGCCGCCCTGCCGGTCAGCCCACGCTGGGCGGCGGCCACCAGCGTGGCGCAGGCCGCCGTGCCGCAGGCCATCGTCAGCCCCGCCCCGCGCTCCCAGACGCACAGCTTAATGCGTTCCCCCTGCACTTCCGCCACGCTCACGTTGACGCGGTTGGGGAAAAGATCCGTGCGGTTCTCGATGAGGGGACCGATGTGCTTAAGATCAACCGCCTCCGCATCCGGCACAAAGAACACCACGTGCGGGTTGCCCATGTTCACCTCCGCTCCGCCCTGCAATCCTTCCAGCGCATGCGTGGCGTTGCCGGGGCGCGGTTCGCCCATATCCACCGTGATTTGTCTATCCCCCGCTCTTTCACAGGCAAGCATACCCCCCAGCGTCTGCACGGTGACTTTATTTTTTTGAGTTTCTTCCATAAGCAACCACGCGGCGCAGCGCGTGGCGTTGCCGCAGGATTCCACCTCGCCGCCATCGGCGTTGTAGATTTGCATGAACACATCGGCCTGCTTGGAAGGCCTGAGAATAATCAGCTGATCGCAGCCATGGCCGGTTTGTGGGTTGGCGATGAGGCGAATGTTTCCCGCGCTTAAATGAACGCGACCATTCTTCCGTGCATCAATAACGACGAAGCGGTTGCCCGCACCATTCATCATCAAATAGGGCGTTTTCTGCAATTTTTCACCTCGCATAAAACCCAGGCCAAGCGACACAAACGCCGCAAGCAACGCCAGTATTGGGTTGTAGACGAGCATAACCAGCGGTACTGCCAGCAGGAGCAGGAGTATCAGCCACCCTTGGCAGAGGATCAGCGTGCGATCAGAAAGGAATTTCATCATCCAGCGGTGCGCCTGCCGCCGCCTTGGGCGCGGCGTGGCTGGAAGCGGCGGGCGCGGAATAGCTCTGCCCGGCACCCTCGCCGCCTTCACGCCTGCCGTCCAGCATGGTCAGCGTGGCGTTGAAGCCCTGCAGCACAACCTCTGTCGTGAATTTTTGCTGGCCGGAGTTATCGACCCATTTGCGGGTCTGCAGCTGGCCTTCGAGATAAATCTTGCTGCCC
>CAZUKF010000082.1:0-8856 GCA_964620765.1 uncultured Rickettsiales bacterium
CGCCACAAGTCTGGGCACCAGGTGAACGCCACAGCACATGGCCGTATTCCCGATTATCTTTATTTCCCGCAAATAAATATCGGTCGCTCGTTGCGCCAGCGGCTCCGGCAGATCCGGCTCTGTTAGGACGAATAGCCTACGAAACTGGATTCGCCAGTCTCTCGTGTGCCTATGGTCGCTCATTTCCCTGCTCTCTCCACCCACAAAAAATAGAGGAAATGCGCTCCTGAGAGAAGCCCTATCTGGCCAAAAACGAGGCTAACCGCGCCTTGCGGAAGGGTCTTGCATCCGTTCTGCGCCCCCGGTACGCACCTTTTCTTCAAATTCAACGGGCTCCGTAGCCGTATCCGGGATATGCCAGCGCTCCAGCACCTCATCCAGAAGTTTGGCGGATTTAGGGTATCCATCGGGGGTTTTACCTGCCACGACGGTGATGCCGTCTTCCAGCATTGCGGCATTATCAGCCCTGGCCAAAGTGTCATAACCCATGCCCATCATCCTGTGGCGGGCATATTTTTCCACCTGTTCAATCTTGTCCGTGTCCGGGCCCGCCGTATGCCAGAGCACGGGAATTTTATGGTAACGCTCAATACCGGGCTGAAACTGCTTAAGATCAAGAGGTTTGACTTCACGTCCAACCAACCCCATCTCTGCCGACAGCTGATCGGCGTCCGGTTCCCCGCTTCGCAGCCAGCCCAGCAGCATCGCCCCGATACGGCTGCCTTTCGGGCGCATGTTTTGGTCCTTATAGAGGTAAAAACCATTATCTAGCACCAGCGCGGAAAAATTGAGTGTGGAATCATTCAGTTTCTCGAGCACTTCAGGCAGGCTGGAGACTTCGATGATCTCAGCGTGCGGCATCTGCTTTTTCAGTTTCCTGATAAAAAGGTCGCGTTTATCCTCCTCGTCATCGACGACGAGGATCAGATCATTCCGTCTTTCATACCCCATTTTGGTCATCCCGCTATTCTACCCCTTCAATCCTTAACCATACCCTTCCAGACACTGCATTTCCGGGGATAATAGAGATAGAGGGTGCCGGGAGCGATGTACAAAAAACAAGCGGAAAAGCGCGATAGATTGTTTTGGAAGTACATAAAAACGCTAAAAAACACGCAGATTTGCAATTTAATATATTGATATTAAATAAATTTTGTTGAAAGGAGCAAATACAAGCTGACTAGTCAGCTTTCCCCGTCAACCGGTCAGCCAGTGCTGCCGCCATGAATTCATCAAGGTCGCCGTCCAGCACGCCCTGCGTGTCGGAAGTTTCCACCTCGGTGCGCAGGTCCTTGACCAGCTGGTACGGGTGCAGAACGTAAGATCGAATCTGGTGTCCCCAGGCGATATCGGTCTTGCTGTCTTCCACGGCCTGCGCCTTCTCCTCGCGGATGCGCAATTCGCGTTCGTAGAGCCTGGCTTTGAGCATCTGCATGGCTTCGGCCTTGTTGGCATGCTGGCTGCGCCCCGCCTGGCATTTCACCGCGATGTTGGTGGGCAAATGCGTGATGCGCACCGCCGATTCGGTTTTGTTCACGTGCTGCCCCCCCGCCCCGCCGGAACGCATGGTGTCGATCTGCAGGTCCTTGTCGTCGATCTTGATTTCGATCTTGTCGTCGATCACCGGGTAAACCCACACGCTGGCAAAACTCGTATGCCGGCGCGCATTGGAATCGAAAGGAGAAATACGCACCAGGCGGTGCACGCCCGTTTCGGTCTTCGCCCAGCCATAGGCGTTGTGGCCGCTGACCTTGAGGGTGGCGGATTTGATGCCCGCGCCCTCGCCCGGCGTTTCATCGAGCAGCTCGGATTTGAAGCCGCGGTTCTGCGCCCAGCGCAAATACATGCGCTCCAGCATAGAAGCCCAGTCCTGGCTTTCCGTGCCGCCCGCGCCGGAGTTGATTTCGATGAAGCAGTCATTGGCGTCCGCCTCGCCGGAAAGCAGCGCATCCGTCTCCAGCCGGTGCAGCTCGTGCGCGATATGGAAAAGCGCGGCCTCGGCTTCGCGCACCACGGTATCGTCTTTCTCGGCCTCGCCCATTTCGGCGAGCTCTAAGCTGTTCTTGTAATCCTGGTCCAGCCGCTCCACCCCGCCGATGAGATTATCCAGGTGCGTCTTCTCGCGCATCAGCGTTTGCGCCTTCGCAGGGTTGCTCCAGAGGTTTGGGTCTTCGGTAAGCGACGTCAGCTCGTCGCGGCGACGCAGCGCTTTATCCCAGTCAAAGATACCTCCTCAGCAGGCCCTGTGACTGCTGGATCTTTTCAGAGAGGGCGTAAATCTCGGCTTTCATAGCGCTAAGATATGCTGCCCGTCGCTCACGCTGTCAACCCTCACCAACTTGGTTTCCGGCTCCGGGCGCTTTGAGTATTTAAGGTAGTGCTTAAATACCTGCTCGCCTTCCGGCCCCGCCAAGGTCTTGAAGGTTCCATCCGCCAGCGGCGTATCAAGATCAGGCTGCGGGCCGTAAGCGTTATAAATATTCAGCGGTGAGTCAAACCAGTGGCCGGAATGTTTCTGGATGGAAAGCTCCAGCAGCTTCTGCAGGCCCTTTTCCAGAGACGGCGCGGTGTAATCATCAATCGGGAAATTCTGCCCCTCGGCTACCACGTTGTAGGTACCTTCTTTAACATCGCGGTGAATATCTTTAACGCGCACCCACTCTGCCTTGAACACTTCAGTTGTATCGGTTGGGTGCAGAGGTTCCCTGGGATCAATCTTGCCCACATAGCCCATGAAAAGCGGGCCCACGGAATAATCGCGCTTCCCTGCCGAGGAATTCCCGTAACTGTACCCCACGCCAACTTCCGCTACGATAGCATCGGATTTATTGGCGATATCTATGCCCCCTTCCTCCCGCAATTCGCGCTCAAAGTTCTGGCGCGCGCTGGGGTCGCCTATTTTGGGGATGATTTTGTTGCCGCGCCGCTTTTCCTGTTCAGCCGTGCTGAGCTCACTGCCAAGCATGAGCGCCGCCGCATCCTGCCAGCTTCTCTGCAGCGCTTCCCTGTATTCTTTACTCAGTGCGTTTTTCATCTGCGAAAAAGACTCTCCCTGCGGCACAGGAGCAGAAAGCGCAAGATCACTGTTCGGCGCCAGCTCCACGTAACCGGCAGGCAGGAGCCAGCGCTGCGTATCCTTGCCGTGCTTATCTTTTTTGCGCATCAGCAGCACGTAGAGCTCTTCGTTTGCATCGCTGCCGAACACAACGCCGGCCGAGCCCATACTGTTCTTCTTATACGGAGAAACGTCATAGACCAAGTGAGCAGGGTCTTCCTGGTGATGCGCCTTCGCGGGCCGCCCTAGCGCCTTGGTTATTTTTTTTGTCTTGGGGTCAGACCGCGTGGCGGGGATTTCCAGCCCGGCATCCGGCATCGACACCGCATTCATCAGGTTACCGAGCAGCGCCTGCATCCACCGCTGCTTGTCTGCAGGGGTGCCAGGTACTTTTCCTACCTGCGTGGCAATAACGTTAAGCGTCTCGGAAAGCTGGTTCTCGGTGGCGGGCATCGAGGTAATATATGAAAATTTTTTAAGATCTCAACTGCTAATACAGCCCACCCGTGCCCTGCACCTGCGGCTCCGAAGGCGTCGTGGGTTCTATAACGATAGGCTTCTCATTCGGCTTGTCCGGGATGACGTGTATATCCCCCGGGGAAGGCGGCGGATTCTGCTGAGCGGTAGCCGTTGGCGGCGGTGTTACCCCAGGGATATAAATCGGGTCCCCGGTGGCAAAGGCCTCCCAGATAATCCCCGGCCCCCCGCCCTGCACCGGTTGACCGGTTGCCAGATCAATCTTCATCAGCTGGATGCCGCGCGGGATACGGAACGGCATGGCAGGCTTGTCCTTCAGCGCACCCTTCATAAAATCGATGAAGGCGGGCAACGCCACCGAGGAGCCTGTCTCTTTTGCCCCCAGTGTCTGTGGTTTGTCGTACCCCACGAAAACGCCCGCCACGAGATCCGGCGCAAAGCCGATAAACCAGGTATCCATGCTGGCATTGGTTGTGCCGGTCTTGCCCGCCACCGGGCGACCCAGTACTTTGGCGCGCGCACCGGTGCCGCGCAGCACCACGCCCTCGAGCATGGAAACCATCTGGTAGGCCAGCCGCGAATCGACCACCTGCTGGCGGTCATCCGGCGGGAGGGGAACCAGCAGATCCTCCGGCAGCGGCGTATCAGCACCTACGGTGCAGACGCAGTTGCGCGTATCGCGGCGGTAAATGGTGCGGCCGTGCCGGTCGTCAATACGCTCGATCAGCGAAGGTGTAACCTGCTTGCCACCGTTGACCAGCATGGCATAGGCATTGGTAAGACGCATGAGTGTTGTCTCAGCCGAGCCGAGCACCACCGAAAAATTGCGCGGTAACTCGTCATACACGCCAAAACGCTTGCCGACTTCGAGAATCTTATCGATGCCGATACTCTGAGCAATACGCACCGTCATGGTATTGCGCGATTTCTCCAGGCCAACGCGCATGGTGGTGGGCCCGAAATACTCCGCCTTGTAGTTCTGCGGTTTCCAGGTTGGCAGCCCCTCGCCCTGGCTCATCTCCACCGGTGCGTCGAGAATAAGGGTATTGGGCTGGAAGCCACGCTCCAGCGCCGCAAGATAGGCAAACGGCTTGAACGAGCTACCGGGCTGGCGCTTCGCCTGTGTCACGCGGTTGAACTCGGTGCCGCCGTAACGATAACCGCCAGACATGGCAAGCACCCGGCCGGTATGCGGGTCCAGCGCCACCAATGCGCCGTTGACGGCCGGCACCTGCTGCAGGTCCCATGCCACTTTTGCATCCGCTGTCGATAATTTTTTTAGCGCGTCGCCTTCCACCGGCCCCACGATCACCACATCGCCCACGGCAAGAATTTCTGAAACCTTCGTGGTTTCCTTGCCGAGCACGCCGTCTGCCAGCACGCGGCGCGTCCATGAAAGCAGCGAAAGCGGGATCATGCCGGTGCGCCCGTCATCCATGCCGATACTGGCCTTGCGTTCTTCCACCGCCGTCACCACGGCAAGCTTCTGCTGCTCTACCAGCGGCTGCTCCTTCTGGATGATCTGCTTGAGCTGGAACTGCCAGTTGTTCATGGAAGGCAAATGGCCATACGGCCCGCGGAATCCCCGGCGGCGGTCATAATCCATCAGCGTCCTGCGCAGGGCGCGGTCTGCAACTTTCTGGAGTACCGGGTCCAGCGTTGTGCGCACCACCAGCCCACCCTGGTAGAGCGCATTCTCGCCATATTTATCCGCCAGCCAGCGCCGCACATCCTCGGCAAAGAACGGCGCTTGAACTACGTCTTCCGGGTCGCGCGCCTTCAGCGTAATGGGCAGTACCTTTGCCATCGCAGCTTCTTCAGCCGTAATATGGCCATCTTCCTGCATGCGGTTGAGCACCCAGTCGCGCCGCTTCTTAGCTTCTTCATAATTGCGGCGCGGATCATAATTCGCAGGTGCCTTGGGCATGGCTGCAAGCAGTGCCGCCTCATCTATCGTCAGCTCATCGAGCGATTTATTGAAATAATTGAGTGCCGCCGCCGCAATGCCGTAGGACCGCAGGCCCAGGTAGATTTCGTTGAGATAAAGCTCCAGGATCTTATCCTTGCTGTAGGCACGCGTTATGCGTAGCGCCAGGATAGCTTCCTTGATCTTGCGCTCATAAGACTGCTCAGAAGTAAGCAGGAAGTTCTTTACCACCTGCTGCGTAATAGTGGAGCCGCCAACCAGTGGCTTGTCCTGCCCGTAATTTATAATATTATCGCGTATAGCGCGGCCGATGCCGCTGATATCAATCCCGGTGTGCGAATAAAAATTCTTATCCTCGGCGGCAAGAAACGCGTTGATGACACGCCGCGGCATGGCCGAAAGCGGCACGAATACACGCTTCTCGGTGGCGTACTCGGCGAGAAGGCGGCCGTCCCCCGCATACAGCCGCGTCATCGTTTCCGGGTCATAACGCGCAAGCGTGCTGTAATCCGGCAGCTGATTGCCATAATGCTGGAAGACCAGTACGCCCGCGAATATGCCAACGACAAGCCCCGTGACACCCATGGTAAACAACCATGCGAGCATGTTCATGACGCGCCCCAGCAGCCAGCTTAACAGTAAGCGGCGTTCGCGTGTCACGGGGCGGAATCCCTGCGCGCGGCAAAATAGGCATCAATCCCGCGTGAAAGCGCCTTCACCACCCGCTCGCGGTGTGCCTTGCTCTGCAGCAGCTTTTCTTCCTGCGAGTTGGAGAGGAAGCCCACTTCCACCAGCACCGAGGTAATATCAGGGCTTTTCAGCACGGCGAACCCGGCAAAGCGATGTGCATTTTCCAGCAGCTTCACCTGGCCTAGCGTGCTGGCGTCGGTCAGCAGGCCGGCCAGGGTGGCGGAGCGATTGTTGGTGTCGCGCTGTGCCAGCGAGATGAGAATGTCGGCCACGTCTTCGCTCTGGTCGGAAAGATCAAGCCCGTAGACCACGTCCACCCGGTTTTCACGCGCCGCCAGTGCTTCGGCCTCGGCGTCGGAGGCTTTTTCCGAAAGCGTGTAGACGGAAAGCCCGCGCGCGGAATTGCCGGGGTCTGAATCTGCGTGGATGGAAATAAACATATCCGCCTTCACCTTGCGCGCGACGGCATTGCGGCCGCGCAGCAGAATGAATGTATCATCATTCCGCGTGAGATAGACGCGGTAGCGCCCCGCCAGCTGGCGCTTGAGCGCCCGGGCATAATCCAGCACCAGGTTCTTCTCCTTGGTGCCGCGCGGGCCGATGGTACCCGGGTCCTGCCCGCCGTGTCCCGCATCGATGACAATCACCGGCTTGCCTTCCGGTTTTTTTTCGGCCTTTTGTTTTGGCTTGGGCGCGCTGCCGGGTTCGAGGGTAATCACCAGACTTTCGCCGTCGGGCTTGCTGTCCACGGCACCGGGGCTGCCGGAAAGCTCAAAGACGATGCGTGTGGTGTCTTTATCAAACTGCCCGGTACGCACACTGTTGATCAGCGTGCCCTTGTAACTGCGCGGCAGCGTGGGCCGGATATTTTTTGGCAGCGTAGGCACGTCCACCACCAGCCGGTACGGCCCGGCAAGGGTGAAGACCCCCCCCTTCTGTGCCCCAGGCACATTCAGCGTAAGCGTTTCTTCCTTGCCCCGGGTTTCAATATCCACAATCTCTGCCGCCGCCATGTCCGGCAGAAGCAAAAAAACAGCGATAATCAATATATTGAAGATATTATGAGGCAAACGTATGTGCATATGCAGGGGGCATTCTAGCGCCGCCCCGCTCGCCCGCAACTCATGATTTAGGTTGTAACTACCCCCCATAACCGTTATATAATATATCCTGAAGCGCCGCTCCGGCGGTGTGGAAAAAGATTTGCAGGCGATTCAGGTGGTTGCTCCACCATAATTTTGAGAGCGCCCCTAAAGACCCTGCCGTTGTTAAACATTTGAGATACAGACCGTCCAACGTCATGGTCAAAAAGGAATTGTTAGCCTTGTCACTCCCCCTCACGACTGCATCACGGCAGGCGCACCATGCGCCGCTGCGCGCACGCGCGCCGCGAATGCTTTGTCACGGGCGAGCGGCACCGTAAGCATTTCCCAATTCATGACGCGGGCACGGTCCTAACTGAAAGGACTGTAAGACTATGCCTAAGCGCCTATTGATCGACGCCCTCCACCCGGAGGAAATGCGCGTCGCTATCGCCGATGAACGGCAAATATATGATTTTGATTTCGTTTCCGCTGCCAAGAAGCAGGTAAAAGGAAACATCTACCTCGCCAAGATCACGCGGGTGGAACCTTCACTGCAAGCAGCTTTCGTGGAATATGGCGGCGGCAAGCAGGGCTTCCTGCCCTTCGCAGAAATTCACGCCGACTATTACCAGATTCCCGTTTCCGACCGCAAACGCCTGATGGAGGAGTCCGAGCGCGATGAAGAATCTTCTGAAACCGAGAATGCGGCACCACAACCTCCCTCGGGCATCGAGGCGACGCTCGGCGACCACCACCACCAGGAAGCCGGTGCGGGTTACGACGAAAATGGCAACGATTCCTCTCTGGAAACTGCTGAGGATTCTACGGTTCATACTGAACACGGTCTTCCGGCGCTAGAAGCCATTCCCGAGCCAAGCTTCAGCACGCAGGAAACGGGCGGCGAAGAACCCTCCCCCAACGCCGCGCCAGCGGAACAGAAAGAACGGGCCCAGCCTGCGCTTGCTTTCTCCAATTCGGAGCTGGTAGCAGCCGAGAGAATTGAGAACGAGCAGCTTGCCCGCGAGCTGGCCGACGACGAAGAAACCGCCGAAGGTGCTGCTAAGGAAGAAAACGTCGACACGCTGCCCAGCGAGGATGATGAAAACCGTCCCCGCCGCAACCAGTTCTTCCGCCGCTACAAGATCCAGGAAGTCATCAAGCGCGGCCAGATCGTGCTGGTGCAGGTCATCAAGGAAGAGCGCGGCAACAAGGGCGTTTCGCTCACCACCTATCTCTCGCTTGCAGGCCGCTATTGCGTGCTGATGCCCAACTCGCCGAAAGACGGCGGCGTCTCCCGCAAGATCTCAGACGGCGAAACCCGCAAGCGCCTCAAGGAAATGATCTCCGAGCTCAAGCTCGCACGCGGCATGAGCGTCATCATCCGCACCGCGGGCATGGACCGCACCCGCGCCGAAATCCGCAGGGATTTTGAATACCTCGTCAAGCTGTGGAACAAAATCCGCGAAACCACCCTCGCCTCCACCGCGCCCGCGTTAGTCTACGAGGAAAGCGACTTGATCAAACGCGCCATCCGCGACCTTTATTCCAATGACCTGGAAGAAGTGGTGGTGGAAGGAGACGCCGCCTACCGCAGCGCCCGCGACTTCATGAAAATGCTGCTG
>CAZUKF010000083.1:0-8851 GCA_964620765.1 uncultured Rickettsiales bacterium
GCTATGCCAGCCACAGCGCCAGGATTCATAGCTGGTGCGTAACAGCCTGAGTTGGTTTTATATCAGCCGGTTCGTAGATTCAAGATACCCCCAAAAATACTCCCAGATATCTTGCCTTAACCTAGACAGCAGCTTTAACTTCCATTTCCACCTGCTCGGCGATTGCGACCGCGTGGTGGTCGAACAGAGTCGCTAAGTTCATTCGCTTCGATAAGCCCCAGCATGTATTCCACCGCTTCCACGCTGTTGCGGTGCAGGCACATTTCGGTGCGGTGCTGCTCTTCCTGCGGGCCCGGCGTCAAGCGATTGGCGCATAACAAGGTAACTGCCGTTCCTAGGGCCTCCGGTCTTGAACGGGTTAAGGCCCGCTCAGCATACGGTCCCGGCCCTTCTCCCCGCATGCGGGCACGGCCATAGTCTTGCTGAAGGCCGCGCCAAAGAACGCCGAGCGCACCGTCTGTCGAATTGCCGGTAATGTCATGCTGGCGGCGGGTCAGTTCCTGGCGGACATCGGCTTCGTTCAGCCATTCCCGCGTTTTATAGTTAGTATAATTTTCATCCCACCACTGCTGCGCTTCGCGCTCGGTGACTCCATGCACTAGCTGATAGAGCGAACGCAATGCCTCGGTATGGAAGCAGAAATCATCACCGGTTCCACCCGGCCGCGCAAAATAGCCAATCAGGTTAGTGGGAAAGCTGGCGCCGTCGATCACCACGGCGCGCGCCGTCCTTGCGCGATCAATATAAGCATCACGGATGCTCTCAACCAGCGTATTAAAATCTTCATTATTGTCGCGGCTGCCCAGAACCGCCTGCTGCGCGGCAGAGATCGTGAGGAACTCAGGGGGACGTTGCCGCGTATAATCCCCTACAAGTGCACGGCGGCAGGCAGGAAGCAAACTGTTGCGGATGCAGAATTGAGGGGTGCCGTTTACGTTGTAATAGCCGATATCCGCTACAGGAAATTGCTGGCCGCGCATGGCAAGCATTGCTTCGCCCTCAGCGGGCGGATCGACGTCATGCAGCCCGACAAAGGCTTGGTTTGCCTGCCGCGCATCGTAAGACGCGCTTAGCGGGTCAAACAGCAGGCGGTGCACGCGGTCCTCTTCCAACTGGCGCCGCGCCTCGCCGCGCAAGTGCGGATTCAGGATGGCCGTTACTTCCTCGCAAGTTAACATATCCGGCCTGCGGTTTGGAAGTTCACCGGTTTCATTGCGGCGGCGCTGGAGGAAAAAGCGAAACTCATCATTGTCGGTAACCACATGGCCCACGCGCCCTGAAGCAAGCCAGGAACGCGGGTTTGGCGCGCGCGTTCGCGTTTGCTGCTCTTCCTGCAGTTCCATGCCCTCGTTAGGGAACAGGCGTAGCCCCCCCGCCAACTGGCCAAAGATCACCTGCGGGACACCGGGTATCGCAAACGTAATCAGATTGGCGATCTTATCAGGAATACGGCTGCTGAGGCGCGGCAAGCGGCCACCCTCCTGCATGACCTTGCCAGGGGAGCGCGAAGGGCAGAGCTGAAACCCTAACTCGATTAAATCCAGATCGAAGCCGCGTCCCAGTATCTGGGCATTGGTAGTGGCATGGGTTCCATTAGGATCACGATAGCGCATGATGACGCCGTCAAACTCATCCTCCTCCATACGTCCATGCACAGCCTCGGCATAGGTGCCCGCGAATTTCTTCTTATCTTCTTCCGGGGTGTCAGGGTCCGCCAAATAAGTGGTCATGCGCTCATTAATCTTTTTTGCCACATCCTGCGCATGTCCTACGTTGGCGCAGAACCAGATGGACTTCATGTCCAGATAACGTCTTCCGTTGGTATCGTCTCTTTCGTTGAACAGGATATCAATGGCCAGCTCATCAATATTGCTGAGTCGGACCATTTTCATCAGCTCTGCCTCGCTATAATCCAGATCACGCAAGCGAGTGCCCTGCTCGCGCAGGCGCTGCAGGGCCTGCTCAACAATCGTGCCTATCTCTGCTCGGGCGCCCGGCGGAATATCCACTTCATACACAATATTGTGCATCGGCGTGAGCTCGCGGTTGTTGATTGCCTCCTGGAACAGGGTCTCAAAACAGGGATGCGCACCGCCATAGACCCAGGCTCCTGTCGTGCTGCCGTCGGGATAAAGGTGGGTGGCGGTGAAGCCCACGGTGAGGCAGTTGGGCGCGCCGTCCATGCCCATGACGTAATTCTGCAGGTAGCGGCGCGTGGCAGGACCGCGGCAGGGCTGATCCGTTTCATCGTTGACAGCAATGGTGGCGTTTTTTTCATTGTTCAGCAATTGCATGAAAAGCTCATGCAGGCGCAGGCGCTGGTTCTGCCGGGTGAAATCGATGCCCAAAAGGTCAGAGATATCGTCCACATCCTGGCGTGTCAGTGTTTCTGCCTCACGGGCACGCATGACGATATCGATAATCTGCTCTGTGCTTTCAGGTGGGACCTCACCTTGCTTAAGCAGTTCACGGACGGTTTTCACCTCGTCCTTATCTACGCCGCGGCGGCGCAGCAATTCCACTACCTCATTACGTGTTCTATCATCGCAATCGGTAATGGAAGGGGCGGAGGCATTGACCAGGCTCATTGCCGAGGCGTAGGTAATATTGACAATAGGTTTTTGCAGCGCCTCGCATTTTTCGGTGTAACTGCAGGAAGCGCGGTAGGTGCCTACATGCTCCTCGCTGAGGCAGGGGAAATGGCTGGTAGTGCGGATGCCGTCTTCTCCCGGGCGTCCCAGCATCTCGTCTTCCCACTGGGTGAGCAGATGGTTTGTCGGCACATGCACTAGCGCGCGGCGCCCTTCCGGCGTGCCCAACAGTTCGCCCGGTTCTCCGCTCGGGTAACTGTTCATGTCGACAATCATGGTGACTCCCAGCGTGGTCTTGCCGGTGCCGGTGGGGCTGACGCCGTAAGTATAATTCACGCGGCGTTGTGCGCGTGTTCCATCCGGCATATTAACGTATTGCGGGCGGCTAAGGTAATCACAGGCTGCCAGGCTGCGTTCGCGTTGCGGATCGCGCAAGATATCATGCCCTTGTTCCAGCTGGCCGCGCCAGCGGTTAACCAAGGTATTTATTTCCCTAACAGTACTTACCATTGCTAAATCCTTTCTCTGAGGTGCTTGGGCGGATGGGCGCTTTCGATTACAATATCGGGCTCCGGAGAGAGGTTGCGCGCTTGGTCAAACATGCCTTCCGGCAGAAATTCTGGTGCACCGTGCCTGCTGCCTCTGCCATTACGATGGCCGCCTCCGCCATGCTCGTTGCGGTGTGAGCCTTCCGTGATCACAGTCACGTTTGCGAGTTCGCTAATGCGAGATCTGTTGCTTAAAATGTCACGTTTTAGCCATTCAACTAGTTCGTTGGGCTTAACATCCGGGTAATTCAGTTTCAGAAACTTGGCGGTCGCTGCATTCGGTTCTTGCCGGGCGGTTTTGAGTTCCTGCATCTCATTGCCGGTAAGTTTGCTGAGATCAAGTTTTTTATCCGGTTGTTCCGGGTCGCTCGGAACCACTGAGCTGTAATGCAGCCAGGCCATGAGATCGAAGTCCATGTTTACCCTGTCTCTCAGGCCGCCATCCTTGAAAATCAGAGGAAGTAACTCATCCTTCCGGGCTTCGGGAATTTCTATAAAGGCGCAAATAGGCTTGCCGTTTGCGTCCAGCTGCTGTTCCAGCACGCCGTCTCGCCGGCCGCGCATGACTGAAAAAATCACGAGAATTTTGCCATTCTTCGGCGGTGCTGGAGTTGCCTGTACGCAAAGGTCATGTTCATAGCGTATGGTGTCATTACGCAGCAGGCGTTTAATGCGCTCATGGTCCATATCACCGCGCGCAAAACGCTCGACAGTATCTGCATCTTTTGCATTTTTTGCCTGGAAGACTACCTGGAGAGGACGCCCTTTTTCATCTTGCGCTGGCGGCAGCGATTCCAGTGCCACGGATTCACCGGCGGGCGGGCGCTCCACAATCCGCGCGTCAATAAGATGCAAGCCGCTTTCCGTGCTATGCGTGACAACAAGCGTGCGGTTTTTTTCATTGCCCGGTAAACCGTTCTCAATCCGCTGGCGGTAAACGGCCAAGCTATCTCTCAGACGGTCATCATGTTGAGCCAGGTCCCTCACATCTTGTTCAAAGCTGGCATGCAATACTTTTTTCTCGGCGCCTCGCTGCCGGGGTTCCAGCATCCATACGGCTTGCGGCCGCTGAGCAAAATATTGGGGTAGCGTATCGGATAAGCCCGTTAGATTTTTGTTGCCGTAGAGAATCTCTTCCGCGCGCTGGAGCGCGATGTCCTTGTGTTTCTTATCGGCAATGCAGGTGTCGATATCCACGGTGGCAACTCTGGTTCCCTGCACCTCTTCGCGCTTCTTCTTAGTCGAACCGTCATACACGTGCAGGGTCGCTTCAAAGTGATAGGTGCCGTTAGGCCCCTTCGGCACCAGCGCAAGCCCGCCCAACCCTACCTGCTGCGCCGCCGGGAGCTTATTCAGCGCATTGGGCTCCAGCGAGGGGATGTGGATGGGCAGGCCGCGATCACGGTAAAGTCCTGTATCTTCCAGCGCTTCTTTCCAAGCATCCGTTTCCTCAACGATGCGGGGAACCGAAGCGCGGGCCTCCACAAGTGCTTCATCTTGTGGAATGCTCTTATAGGCTGCCTGGACAACGGGGGATGAGCTGCCTTCGCGGCGCCAGCCGTGCCGGCCGCTCTTTGTCTCATCCTCACCCGGGCTATCAGCAGCCTGCAGCGATTTTGGCATTGCGGCTTCCGCTTCACTCGCCTGAGCTGCATAAATCGGGTCCGTCTGCTTAAGATAGGTGTGATTGATAACGGCATCCGTTGCGATCAGCGCAATACGGCTTGAAAAGTCAATCTTGTGCTCCAGCGCGCTTGGCTCGAAGGCAGCGGCTTTGCTCTCCTTCAGCTGTTTCAGGAGTATATCTTCAATGTCGTGTCTGAAATAATTGCACGGCGGATTGGGGCATGTCTTGGGGCGCTGCTTGCCCGGAATTTTGCACCAGTCGATATAATCCGGGTGTTTCGCCGTAAGGCGTTCGAGTAGTTCTTCCGCCCGTGCCTGCGCGATTTTTGCAATCTCGGCATCACGCGCCGCATCCACTGGGTCGCCTTTAATAAACAAGTTGAGAGTTAAATCTACGGGCTCTTCCCATTTTCGAACCGTGCATTTTGCATGTAACTTGTACATGTTATTCATTTTCTCGATGGTCCATTCGCGCGTGTCGGGGTTGAAAAGTTCAGCGGGAATAAGATCGCGGTCCTTAATTTCACGGCGTTTACCATTTTCCAGCTGGAAACTGTAAAGCGGGCTGAACTCCTCGTCTTTCAGCACAGCGTGGTTGACGGCAAGGCGCAGCTGCGAGGCTTCGTATAGCGTAGGCAACACTCCAAGAAAACTGTAACCGTTTGGGATAGGGCGCTGGATATCAATAACGGGCAGGACATCACGGCCTGCGTCGGGCACGGTCATGAACTCGCCCTCGTCATTGCGGAAAAGCAGGCGGATTTTGGCATGGCGCCCCTTCAGTTGCAGGTCGCAGCGAAAGTCGTGGTAGCCGCGGTGGTGGGCGTCGGCGGCATAGCGTTCCGCGGCCAGCGCAACCTGCGCCAGCATGGTTTTATATGCCAGCTTGCCGCGGCGCTCCAGTTCCTCCGGCGAAAGCAGGGAAGGGCCATCCAGCACGGGAGCATCCGGAATAGGCCCCATTTGTTGCGCCGGGTCATTATCCGGCGTACCCGCGGCAATCGCGGCGGCGGCAACGGCTAAGGGTGTGCCATTGGCGCTGATGCCGGAGGCTGGAGGAAGTTGATCAGCGCCAAGATCTTTTAAAGATATAACAACGCCTGGAGTGCGGATTCCATCGGTGGGAAGAGAAATTATTTCAGGCACCGGTTCTGCTACGGCTTTGCCTTGCGGGGTTACATCATTAGCGGGCGGCGGCGATGCAGCTGCCCGTTGCTTTTCCTTGAGCTTGGGCAAAAGCGCATCCATCGCTTTTAATTCTGAGACGATGTATTGAACATCATCGGGCTCAAGCGGGGGCGAGCGTTCGCTGGCAGTCCAATATACGGCGCTCATAATTCCGCCATGTATATAGTGCAAGAGGCTCGGCATATGAAATGTAAGCCCAGCAACTTCCGGCGCGGGAAGCGGAGCGTCAAATTCTTCCCATGCTTTTTCACCGCTGGT
Source organism: uncultured Rickettsiales bacterium (assembly GCA_964620765.1). Lineage (GTDB taxonomy): Bacteria > Pseudomonadota > Alphaproteobacteria > Rickettsiales > SXRF01 > CAZUKF01. Next base: position 6,212 of record CAZUKF010000083.1, read on the forward strand.
CAGCAGTGGCAGAAAGGCATCTTGTGCGGCAGGCGATGCGGTATTCGGCATTCCCATGCGCCTTAAGACCTCCGGGGTTATTGGACTTCCCCCATCTGGAGATTGGTAAAACTTTTTACGTTCTTTTAACATTAAGCACAGGTAGTCCCTGCTGGGGATTCCATGCTGATCCATGGCTTCCAGCACAGGTTTCCATGCGCGTACCTGCACGGGGCGTAAAGAGGCACCTATTAGGCTCAGGCTTTCCGGTAATTTTATCCCAAAAGTTTTTCTTGTTTGCGCTTGCAGCAGGCCTTTGATCTCTTCTCTATCAAAATCGCCGCTTATACTTAGCGGAATCCATCCCTCCATTTGCGTGTATCTTTTGTTGATTTCTTCTGGCTTAAAAGCTCTATTAAATCCGCGGCTTGTGTATTTGGTTTCTGCAAAACTCTTTATGTCGGCTTTATCGGGATGTATTTTTGAGTAATCTTCAAGAAGTCTGGCCATTATATTCGTGGATCCTGCAGTCACTGCCGCAAGCCCGCATTTGAACTGATAATCAAATTCCTGGGTCGTTAGCCCTAACCGCTGCACTATATTGTTCATATGCCTGAAGTATTCCACCTGCGGCTGTGTCAACTTCTCTTCATTAATGCGGAAGGCCCTATCGCCCGCAGCCGATATGTCTCCTTCTGCCGCATTGGTGCTGCTGCTCGCCGGCGGCGGTTCGGGCGTATCAGGAGAAGTCATCCCGTTCGGAGCCTGGCCCGCGTTCGCGCGCGCCAATGCCGCTGTTGCTATGGCGGAAAGCGCTGATAAATCGCTACCCCCGTTGGTCGCTGGCGCCTGTGCATTTGCAGGAGCAGCTTGGCTATTATCCGCAACAGTTATTGCGGTGGGTACAGGATTTGCGGCAACAGCCGCTCCCTGCCCATAGGCCTGTATAACTAATTCTTTGCACTTGTCATAAAGGAGGAGGTGACGTTTCCACTTTCTTGTATCATCCGTAGAATCCTGGTTGCTTGCATAAAGCGCTCCCAAAACATAACAAAGTTTTTCCTGATGCGTATTCCCTGTACCAGGATTTGTGCGTAGACCGTTCAGAGGGTTCTTGAAAGGCTTGCCCATTTCCGCAAGTGCAGCTTTAAAGTCTTTGTCGTAAGAAGGGATTTGAGTAGAAGTCAAGGCGGCCATGGCCTCACCCACGATAATGGGTTCCAGCATTTCTAGCCTGGGGACTGCCTTCCTGTTAGCAAAAAGAGCTCCCTTATCTTCCTTAAGCTGATAGTCTTTTAAAATAGCGCATTTAGGGGGTCTGTTTGTGACGGTATAAGCGCTTTTGCCCTCTAAGACGAACACGAGGCCCGCATTTTGAAATGCGAAACGCAAGTCTTCAGGCAGACGGGCATACGCTTGTGCAAATACACTTTGTTGCGTTTGATCAGCGCCCATAAGGCTTGGCACAACGGGTGTTGAGGTGTTTGCTGTCGTAAGTGGGGGCGTATTTGTTGTAGGCCCGACGCCTGCTGCTGCGCTTGTAAATGTCTGTACAGAATTACCGGTAATGGCAGCGGTAGATTTCGCTATACTCCGCGTAGCTTCAGGCTGCTGTACTTCAGCCAGTGATAAGTTATTCTTGAAATCCGGTTCCGGCAATTCGGTAGCCTTTGTCTGTACCAGCGTTTCAAATTGCTTGTAAAATTGATATAATTCAGGGCATCCCCGTCTGAGTTGTATCTCAAAATCAGGCGCTTTGCGAATCATGCTCCCTATCTGTGCGGTCGCTAATGTCTGGAGCAGTTCTAATTTACCTCTAGATGGATCATCCCTGCACAGATCAAAAAGGTTATCTATGCTGGCCTTAGCTATTGACGAGTTTGGAAGGGTATCGAATTCGATGCGTGCTTTTTCCACGTCAAGCGGGATATTTACTATATTCTCCCCCCCGATTTGCTTTGCTGCGCTGTGTACCAGCATGGGGGCCCAAACATGACGCAGCTCATTATTTACGCAGCGGTTAAGCGGCGGGCCTCCTATGCAGGTATAAGTATTATCCGCACCGTAACCAATATTAGGTGTGGTATGTTGCGGGTCAGCCGTAATGAGCAGAGGTTCGGCAAAGGCAACCTTAAGCAGTGATGGTGGGTAAAGTTTCCTCAGAGTGCCAATAAGCTGCGGTTTAAGCTTATGAGGCGGCGCGACCGCTTTAACTGAATCCGTGGAGTGAATGCCCTGAGAATCCATAGCCTACAATGCCTTCCGCAGCATTTTTTTGTTTACTATTCTATCGATCTGGATCTCTCAGTGATGTTAAGATTATATGACGATTCAATATTTCATAATATATTGATAAAGCTATATATTTTCCCCTATGACTTTTATAATCTCCCCCTGCCGGTGCGGGCTGATAGTGCCATAGCTGATAATCGTCACCAGCATACCCGAATGGCCTAAGTTCTGGCTCCACACCTTCAGAGCCTCAATGTTGCCCCCGCATAGCTTGTAGCCCAGCTGCACCAACGTATCGCGGAACGAATGGGGGTTGTAATAAGGCAGGCCCGCCGCGCGGAAAGCATCCTGAAAGATGTCCTCGGATCAAAATCTGGCTGGGGCGCCAGGATTCGAACCTGGGAATGGCGGTACCAAAAACCGCTGCCT
>CAZUKF010000084.1:0-8839 GCA_964620765.1 uncultured Rickettsiales bacterium
GGCGCCGAAGGCGAGGGCTACAAGATCGCGCTGGCCAATCTGGATGGCGGCCGCATCGGCATCGCCGCGCAATCCATCGGCATGGCCCGCGCGGCGCTGGAGATTGCGCTGCCTTATGCCAAAGAGCGCGTGGCTTTCGGCAAACCCATTTTCGAGCATCAGGCCGTGGCCTTCCGCCTTGCCGACATGGCGACGGAAATTGAAGCTGCCCGCGCCCTGCTGCTGCACGCGGCAAGCTTGCGCGACGCGGGCGTGCCCTGCGTCAAGGAAGCCTGCATGGCCAAGCTCTTTGCATCCGAGATGGCCGAGCGCGTCACCTCCAGCGCCATGCAGGTGCTGGGCGGCTACGGTTACTTAAAAGATTTCCCCATCGAGCGCATTTGCCGCGACGTGCGCGTCTGCCAGATCTACGAAGGTACCAGCGACGTGCAGCGCATCGTCATCAGCAGAGAGCTCTAATGTGTCATCCTGAACGAAGTGAAGGATCTACTTTCTGCTATAAGCATAGTAGATTCTTCGCTGCGCTCAGAATGACAAAGGAAAAGGATTATGAATCTTAAAGGCGCAACAGCCATTGTAACAGGCGCAGGCTCCGGCCTCGGCGCCGCCACCGCCAAAGCACTCGCGGCTGCGGGCGCAAAAGTCGCGGTGCTGGACATGAACGCGGCCAATGCGGAGAAGGTGGCGAAGGAAATAAACGGCACCGCCTGCACCTGCGACGTGACGAACGAAGAAAGCGTCAAAGCCGCGCTCGCCAAAACCGGCACGCCGCGCGTGCTCGTCAACTGTGCGGGTATCTTGGGCGCGGGCCGCATCTTGAGCAAAGAAGGCCCCATGAAGGCCGAGTTCTTCGAGCAGGTGCTGCGCGTGAACGTGCTCGGCACCTTCAACCTGCTGCGCTTATCCGCCGAACTCATGAGCAAATCCGAGCCGGTGGGCGAGGCAGGCGAGCGCGGCGTCATCATCAACACCGCCTCCATCGCGGCCTATGAAGGGCAGATCGGGCAGGCGGCCTACGCCGCCAGCAAAGGCGCGGTGGTCAGCCTCACGCTTCCGGCCGCGCGCGAGTTCGCGCGCTTCGGCGTGCGCGTCAACGCCATTGCCCCGGGCCCGGTGGATACGCCGATGGTGGCGGGCATGCCGCCGGAGGTGAAGCAGAGCCTGGAGGCGAGCATCCCGTTCCCCTCGCGCCTCGTGCGCCCGGCGGAGTTTGCCGCCCTCGCGCAGCACATCATTGAAAACCCGGCGCTGAACGGCGAAGTCATCCGGCTGGACGGCGCGCTCCGCATGGGCCCGAAATGATAAAAGCGGGCGTCATCGGCGGCCTTGGCCTCATGGCCTCGCCCATGGCGCGGCACTGGAAAAAGGGCGGGCCGGTGCAGGTATTGCGGGCGCATGACCGCGGTAATCCCGGCGAGCGGCGCGAGCGCGCCCGCGCCGAATGGAAAGCGCATGGGGCAGCGCTCACGCCGTCGCTGGATGAAATGGCCGGTGCGGATGTGGACGGCATTTTTGTTTGCGCGGGCAAAAACGGAGATGACCTTGCAATCATCGCCCGGCTCGCACGCCAGCTGGCAGAAAAACGCAAGGACGCCTTCATCTGCCACCTCTCCACCGTCAGTTGCGGCTTTGCCCGCGCCGCGCAGGAATATTGCGCGGGCCTCGGCGTGCAGTATGGCAATTACCCGCTCACCGGCGGCCCCTCCGGCGCCGAGAAAGCCACCATGCTCATCCTCGCCAGCGGCGAACGCAAATTGTTTGACCGGCTGGAACCCGCGCTCACCTGCCTCGGCACGCCGCGCTATTTCGGCGAGGAAGTGGCGGCAGGCGCGGCGGTGAAATTCATCGGGCACCTGATGGTATTCGGCGGGCTCATCGGCATCACCTCGGCGCTGGCCGTGCAGGCGGAATGCTTTGAGGGCGGTAAACTCGGCGGCGGGCAGGCCGCGTTTTTTGATTTCTTAAACGGCGGTGCGGGCGGCACCCGCCAGTGGGATGTGATCGCCAGTGCCGGCATCCGCAACAACGTGTGGGATGCGCCCTTCCAGCTGCGCTACGCGGCGGTGGACGCGGTGTACGTGGCCGAGCTCTGCATGCAGCGCAAGGTCTCGGCGCTGGTGGTGGAATCCGTCTTCAACACGCTGCTCGCCTTTGCCTACGTGCTGAACCACGTGGATGAGAGCTTCGCCACCCACGCCATCGTGCGTGAAATGGTGGCTTCGCGGGCGGCGGAGTTTGACGCCTTCCTGCTGAAGCACGCGGCCCCGCGCGGCGATTTGCAAGGCGGCCTCAAAAACTGTATTGATTCGCTGCCGCCCGCGGTGCGCAAAACCGTGGCGCTGGATATCAACGTGGAAGATTTTAAGAGGAACCTATGACCCACTCCCCCCACAGAGAACTGGCCATCCGCATCATGGCCATGCCGAAGGATGCCAATGCAGACGGCGATATTTTCGGCGGCTGGGTGCTCAGCATCATGGATCTCGCAGGCGGTATCGTCGCGCGCAAGGTGGCGCGCTCGCGCGTCGTCACGGTGGCGGTGAAGGACATGGAGTTCCACAAGCCCGTACTGGTGGGAGATGTGATCGCGGCTTATGCCGTGCTGGAGCGTATCGGCAATACCAGCATCACCTTCAAGGTGGAGCTGCACGTGGAACACACCAAAACTGGGCAGGAAGAAAAAGTCACGGAAGGCACGTTTGTCTACGTGGCGGTCGATAAAGACCGCAATCCGGTGAAGGTGAAGGGCTAGCTAACGCTGGCGGGAAACGTCGTTTTGCTGCACGGTTTTGGCCCATTCTTTCGTGGGCGTATGCAGCTCGGCCTCCAGCGTGGCCGGAGCAACGGCGGCGATGTTATTGGCATCGTCCATGATTTCCTTGGGTTCTTTCCGTGAGTTAAATATCCACTTGCCGAGATACCAGCCCAGCGTGCCCGCACCAAGAACCACCGCAATCGGCATGACCACCGCGCCTGCGGTCAGCCCCGCTGCTCCATAACTCGGAAACAGCAAAGACGCACCCGTCGCCATCACCCCCGCACTCAGCACGGGGCCGAGATTGGGTGTTGGTATTCCAAGGTCTGGTTCTTCGGGCATGTGGATATCTTACCCCACATAACTAACAAATCAACTTAGGCGGCTTCCTCGTAACGTTCGCGGACCAGGGTCTCGATCACGTCCGGGGCAGTAACCCCCCAGCCTGAATAGAGAATCTTGCCGTAGCGGGCGAGGTCCAGCCTACCGGTTTCCAGCTGCTTCTGGAACTCGCGCAGCTTGGGTTCGGCCACCTGCAGGTAATACCAGGCGGGCTTGCCGTTGGCCGTGGCGGTGATGAAATAGATCAGTCCGGCGGCGCCGGAGGATACGATCTTGCTTTGATAATACGTGGTCATAAAAACTCCTATGCTGCGAGGGCTTGGAACTTGTTGGCGCCGGGGAATACAAGCTTTCCCGAGGCAGCCGTAACCTCTGTCGGTGGTGTGCGGTCTGCCATCTCGACGAAGTCGCGGTCCGGCGTAAGCGGAATGGCTTCTGGACGCACGATGTTTTTAGCGTCGCGTGCATGCTCTGCCGCGTGCGCGTGCCAGCCCACATCACGCGCTACCGCGAACATGGAAGTCATTAGGCGCGGGTCGATGTCCAGATACTGTGTCAGCAGCACGCCTGCGGCAAAATCCACGTTGGGGAAAAGGGGCTTCTTCGCTTTCTTGCCGAACTCCGGGTGGTCCTTGAGCTTTGCCTGCAGCGCTTCCGCTACTTCCAGCAGCTCGCTGTCGCCCAGTCCTGCCTTTTCTTCATTGAGAATCTTCAGCAGCGCGCCTGCGCGCGGGTCCGGCGCCTTGTAGATCTTGTGGCCGATGCCGGGTACGGTATAGCGTTCCGGGTCTGGCTTGCCACCCGCCGCTTTTTCACGCAGGGCTTCCTCGATCGGGCCCATGTAGGCATCCACCTTCTCGGCAGCCGTTTTGCCAGGCAGGCCCTGGATGTATCTCAGGTTGTCGAGCGCCTCGTTGCTGGCATTGCCGTGGCGGTTGCCGGCCAGCGACTGCATGGCGCCCAGCGTGACGCGCCAGCCGCCTTCCTTCGATTCGCCGGAATCCACCACGCGGGCGGTGAAGGAGGAAAGGTTATTGCCATGCTCGGCATGCAGGATGAGATCTTTCTCCAATGCCGCAACTTTTTTCGGCTCAAGATCCTGCATCGGGATACCGGAAAGCGAAGAAAGCGTGAGGCGAGCGAGTGAAAAATCCTTCCCGTCCGGGCCGAAATCTTCTGCTGTAGCGAATTCGTAGGTATCTGTCGTAAAGCCCTGTAGTTTTGTGTTCACGAGGCCGATCAGCGTGGGCATGACCGCCATGGTGCGCAGCGTGGAGTTAAAGCGATCTTCCTGCGTCTTCACGGAGAGAGGTTCGTTGGCATCCATGATGGCAACGAGCGTGCTCATCAGGGCCATCGGGTTGGTGTCTTTATCAACACGAACGGCTTCCAGGGCATTTTTCATCTGGTCCTGCACATCCGGGTCGATCAGCGCCGCCTTTGCCAGCTTGCTTTTAAAATCAGCAAGCTGTTCTGCATTCGGCAGGTCGCCCATCAGCAGCAAATACGCTGTTTCTTCGTAAGAGGTTTTTTCGACAAGGGCATTGATGTCATAACCGCGGTAGGAGAGCCTGCCGTTTTCGCCATCCACATTGGAGATGGCCGTGGCGATGTGGAATTCGCGCGCATTGGTGTTTTCAATCTTGAACTTGCCCTTGAACGGACCTTTCTTCTCAGGGTCGGCAATATCCTTGTTACTGGCGCGGAGGAAGTAAGTGCCGCTCGTGGTATCATGAACCACGGGCACTTCGATGGGGTTGCCGCCTGGCAGCGTGATCGTTGCAGTCTCTACAACAAACTGGTTGGTCTCAGCCATTGATTTATCTCCCTGTTATTGGTCGCGGGCGACGTTAACAGGAATTAAGAAGAGAAAAAAATGAAGGTATTATGACAACGGGTTGAAAACTGTATTTTTATTCTGCTTTAGGAGCTTGCGGCTCTTCCCAGCCGCCGCCCAGCGCCCGGATAAGTGCAACCGTAGCGAGAAAACGTTGCCTGCGCGCCTGCACCGCGCCGCGCTGAGCTGCCAGCGAGCCGCGCTGCGCATCCACCACTTCAAAATAGCTCACATCGCCGTTGTCATAGCGCAGCTGCGTGAGCTCCGTGGTGCGGAGGGCGGCGGTGGCGGCCATCTCCTGCTGCAGCGATTGCTCGGCCAGCAGGCGCTGCCCGGCCAGCGTATCTTCCACGTCGCGGAATGCCACCAGCACGGACTGTTTGTAGTTGGCAAGCGCCTCATGGTAGCGCGAATCGGCGGCATCCAGCCGTGCGATATTGCGGCCGCTGTCAAACACCGTCCAGCCCAGCGCCATGCCGCCCAGCTGCCCCAGCGCCCAGCTGCGGCTGCTCCACATGAAGAGGTCCGACAGCTCGGTGGATTCGAACCCGCTCGTGGCGGTAAGGCTCAGGATAGGGAAGAATGCCGCGCGCGCCACGCCAATGCGCTGGTTGGCGGCGGCCATGCTGGCGGTGGCGGCAGCGACGTCCGGGCGGCGTGCCAGCAGGGTGGAGGGCAGGCCGGCGGGAATTTGCGGCGGCGCGCCCGTCAGCGGCGCTTCTGCGAATGTATACGTTGAGGGAATTTTGCCCAGCAGCACGGCCAGCGCATGCTCTAGCACGGCGCGGCTTCGGTCTAGCGCCGCGAGCTCCGCCTGCGTGGCGGCCAGCTCACCTTGCGTGCGGGTGAGGTCGGCTTCCCCGGCGGCGCCCACGTCAAAGCGCTTCTGCATGATGCGGCTGGCCTCGCCGCGTATGCCGATGGTCTCGCGCAGCAGTGCCCGCTCGGCATCCAGCGCGCGCAGCGAATAATAATGCTGCGCTACATCTGCCTGCAGGGCGAGCAGCACATCTTTATACAGGGCTTCCTGCGCCGCAGCTTCGAAGCGCAGCGCGCCTTCGTTGTTGCGCACGCGGCCGAACATGTCCACCTCGTAGGAGGCGGCGCCCTGCACCGAATAGAGCGTATAAGGCTGCGCGGTGGTGCCGGGCGGTGCACCGAAAGCGGTCAGCGCGGCGTCGGAGCCCTTGGCGCGCACGGCGTTGGCGCCGAGTTCAAGGGTAGGAAAAATGGTGCTAGCCTGCGAGCGCACGGTGGCGCGTGCCACCTCGACGCGGGCGCTCGCGGCGGCCAGCGTGGCATTGGCCTCTAAAGCCTGCTTTTCCAATTCATCCAGCTCAGGATCGCCGAATACTTTCCACCACTGGCCGCGGTCGGCCGCTTCCAGCGGCTTGGCTTCCTGCCACACGCCCTGCGGTTTTTCTTCCGGCAGTTGCGGCCCTATTTCGGCGGTCTGCTTTTTTTCTTCCTTGAAAAACGCGGGCAGCTCGAAGGCAGGCAGCTCAAAATCCGGCGCTAGGTTGCACCCCGAAAGCAGCACGAGCAGCAGGGAAGAAAGACGCTTATGCATCATGCGGTTTCTCCGCTTTCACGCCCAGCGCCGGGCCCGCCGCGCAATGCAGCGTACCTTTGAACATCGTGCGCAGGAGTACATAGAACACCGGCGTCAAAAACAAACCGAAGAACGTCACGCCGAGCATGCCGGAGAACACGGCCACACCCATCGCGTGCCGCATTTCCGAACCCGCGCCCGTGGCCATCACCAGCGGGATCACGCCCATGATGAACGCAAAAGACGTCATGAGAATGGGGCGCAACCGCAGGCGTGCGGCTTCGATAGCGGCTTCCACCGGTTTGCGGCCATCAAGCTCCAGCTCGCGCGCGAATTCCACGATAAGAATGGCGTTCTTGCACGCCAGCCCCACCAGCACGATGAATCCTATCTGTGTGAAGATATTGTTATCCACGCCCGGGTTGAACTGGCGGTTCAGCCACACGCCCGCAATTGCGCAGAGCAGGCACATCGGCACAATGAGGATCACCGCCAGCGGCAGGGTGAGGCTTTCATACTGTGCGGCGAGTACCAGGAACACCAGCAGCACGCAGAGCGGGAAAACCAGCAGGGCGGTGTTGCCCGCCAGGATCTGCTGGTAGGTAAGTTCCGTCCATTCATACGTCATGCCCGCCGGCAGTGTTTCATCGAGAATTTTCACGATCTCTGCTTCCGCCTGCCCGGAGGAGAAGCCGGGGTTCGGGCCGCCGTTGATATCGGCGGTGCGGTAGGCGTTGTAGCGCGCGGAGCGCTCCGGCCCGTAGCTTTGCTTCACGGTAAGCACGCTGCCCAGCGGGATCATCTCGCCGCTCATGCTTTTCACTTTGAGGGCAGAAATATCTTCAGCATGCGCGCGGTAGGGCGCATCGGCCTGTGCGATCACCTGGTAGGTGCGGCCGAATTTGTTGAAGTCATTGATATACAGCGAGCCGAGATAGATCTGCATCGTGCTGAAGATGCTGGTGATGGGAATGCCCAGCTGCTTGGCCTTGGTGCGGTCCACATCCACCTGCAGCTGCGGCACGTTGATCTGGTAACCGGAATAGACGCTGTAGGGGTTGAGCACGGCGTTCTGGCGCGCCTTGCCCAGCACGGCTTCTGTAATGCCGAACAGCGCTTCGTCGCCGAGGTCGGAGCGGTCCTGGATCTGCACCTTGAAGCCGCCGCTGGTGCCCATGCCCATGATGGGCGGGGGCGGCAGCATCATCACCATCGCGCCGTCGATGACGCCGAACTGCATGTTAAGCGCGTTGGAAATCTCCTCGGCAGACATGCTGCGCTGGCTGAAGGGCTTCAGCGTCACGAACACGATGCCCATACTGGAAGTGTTGGAGAAGCCGTGAATCGAAAGGCCGGGGAAGGCCACGGCATGCTCCACGCCTTCCATTTTCAGCGTGATGTCGGACATGCGGCGGATCACGTCTTCCGTGCGGTCCAGCGACGAGCCGTCCGGCAGCTGCGCAAAGCCGATCAGGTATTGTTTGTCCTGCGCCGGGATGTAGCCGGAAGGCACTTTCCAGAAGAAGAATCCGGCCACCGCGATGAGCAGAACATAAGTAAACACGGCGCTGCCCTTGTGGCACAGCACGCCGCCCACGCCGCGCGCATAACTCTCAGAGCTGCGTTTGAAGAAGCGGTTGAACGGGCCAAACAGCCAGCCCAGTGAACGGTCCATCCAGCGGGTGAGGGCGTCCGGCGACGCGTCATGGCCTTTCAGCAGCAGCGCCGCCATGGCGGGAGACATGGTGAGCGAGTTGAAGGCGGAGATCACGGTGGAGATGGCGATGGTCAGCGCGAACTGCCGGTAGAACTGGCCGGTGAGGCCCGAGATGAACGCCAGCGGCACGAACACCGCGATCAGCGTCAGGCCGATAGCGATGATGGGCCCGGAGACTTCGCGCATGGCCTGGTACGTAGCGTCACGCGGGCTCAGCCCCTCTTCAATATTACGCTCCACATTTTCCACCACCACAATCGCGTCATCCACCACGATGCCGATGGAAAGCACCAGCCCGAACAGCGTCAGCGCGTTGATGGAGAAACCGAACATCAGCATGAAGCCCAGCGTGCCGACGATGGACACCGGCACCGCCAGCAGCGGGATGATGGAGGCGCGCCACGTCTGCAGGAATAATATCACCACCAGCACCACCAGCAGCACGGCTTCCAGCAGCGTGTGGATCACCGCCTCGATGGATTCGCGCACGAAAGTGGTGGGGTCATAAACAATCTGGTAGTCCACGCCGGCGGGGAAGGTTTTCTTCACCTCCTCCATCGCCTTGCGGACGTTGTCGGAGATTTCAATCGTGTTGGAGCCGGGCGCCTGGAAAATGCCGATGGCGACCGCAGGCTT
>CAZUKF010000085.1:0-8814 GCA_964620765.1 uncultured Rickettsiales bacterium
TTGTTGCCGCTCGAAAGGCGCGACACTGAAAGCGCAATGCTGGTGGAGTTGATACCAATATTCGACTGCGCGTAATACGCAGCGATATTACTGTTAATTGAATTGACTGCCATGACATTTCTCCTACATGGATGTTGCTTTATGAGGCTACATGCCTCGCACTAACATGGCTTTATGGGCCACATTACTATCAGGGTAACGCGGGGGTGGTTAAGAGAGCGTTAATTTGGATATTATTTTTAAAGAAACTTTATATATCTATACAAATCAAATACATACTAGAGCGCGCAGGCGCGGCTCTTTCACCCAGCCGGTCTCACTATATATATTGAGTGACCAAGCTGGGTCGCCCAGGTGATCCAGCAGCCGCGCCAGGCTCTGCGCGATGCGCACCACCTCCTCTTCGCCCGGATCAAAGGCACAGATCAGTGCCAGCCGAAACGTCGCCAGCCGTACGCCGATGATGGTGATGCGCTCGGAAAGCGTGTTGCCAAGACCGGCAAACGGGAACAGCGCCACGGAAAGTTGCAATTGCAACGCGCGCTGCAGAATTTTATCGTAATGCTCTTCCTTCCACGCCGCGCGCACGCGCTGCCATTTTTCAAAACTGTCCGGCGCCAGCGCAATTCCCGCTCCTTCCCAAGCAATCGTAGCACCCAGCGCGCGTTCCATCGCAGCAATGGTTTCGGCAAGGCGCGGATTGAGTTTCTTGCGTGACGCCACCTGCAGCCCACACAGCGCATGCAGCAGGTTGAACGGGTCTTCCGCCTTCGGCTCCGGCGCGGGCAGGCGCGCATCGGCGCTCTTTAAATAAAACGGCACGGCCTCTGGCCAGGATTTCACCGGCAGCTTTTCAAGCGAGCGTGCCACGCTGGCAATACGCGCGAAGGCCTGTGCGAACGGTGCCTCCTCCACCGCCAGCAGAAACGCGTCATGCACCGTCTGCGCCTGCGCGGGCTCGAGCTCCGGCGGCAGGTAATCTTTCAGCGAATGCGGTAGGCGCTCTCCTTGCGTTTCATGCGGCGCGAACGGCACGCCCAAATAAAACGCGAGCCGCGCCACCTCGGGGCATGAAGGCGTGGCGGTCATGAGCGTTTGCGTGCCCAGCGCGCGCGTAACACGCGGATAAAAATTGCACGCATCACCGAGGAACGCCGCGCCGTACTGCTTGTGAATGCCGCACAGGCCATTTTCAAACTTCACGCAGTAATCGGTGTTGGGGTCACGGCGCATGATAGCAATACCGCCCTCCTCCGCTACCGCATCCAGTAACTCAGGTTTTTCCTTCGCGTATTTTTCGCGCATCGGCGCGTCGAGCTGCATGCTCCAGCCCTTGCAACACGTATCGGGGCATTTATCGCCCAGGCATTGGAAAGAATCGAGAAAGGATGACTGGATGACCGGATGACCGGATGACTGGATAGGTGCCTTTCTGGTCATCTAAATCATCTGGTTATCTGGTCATCTAATTGATGAAATGCTGAACTTTATATTGATCCTGCAGGAACACATACTGCCCGCCCAGCTTGCGCTGCGCATCAATAAACACGGGCGCGCGGGCATTGACCGAAAGCTTCGTGCCTTCCGCCTGCCGGTGCACGCAGACGATGAAAAGCAGCACCAGCGCATCCGGCGGGATGCCGAGCTCGGCGCACGCCTTCAGCACATCCTGGTGTGCCACGATGCTGTTTTCCGCCCCCACCGGCAGCGTGATGAAAGCAAGCGAAAGATCATCCAGACATTGCAACAACTTGAACTGGTGCATCTTCTCACTCGGGAAGCTTGCCAGCGCGAACTGCTGCGCGTCGGGCATGCCGAGCAGGCCCTTGGGAAACAGCAATGCGTTGCGCGTGTCGATCACGATCTCGCCGAAGCGGGATTTAATGACTTCACGCGTGCCTTCCTCGGCCAGGGTATGGTCGAAGATGGCGGTGGAATACGGAGTTTGGGCTGCGGGTGACATCATCATAAAATTAACTCAGAAAATCGGATAGGCGCAAGGAATTAATCCGGGCGAATGCCTGGAAGGTTGCCTGCAGCGTGGCCTGGTCAACTGCAAGCTGGGTGGAAAGGCCGATGATATCGGCTTTGATCGTATCTTCGCGCAGGCCTTTCCAGTACACCTGCTGGGCAGAATGCCGCTCGTTGGCATCCAGTATCACGCCCTGCGAAGTGCCGATTTCGGCCTGCAGGTCAATCAACCCTTCTTCAGCCTCTACCATTAAGTTATAGGCGGTAATCAGCAGGTCATCGTCATCGGCAATGTGCGCGGAGCGCGCGGTGGCAAGCCCGGTCATGAAAGCCTGAAAAGCTTCATGGTCGGCGCGGGCGGGAAAATCAATTTCAAGGTCGTCAGCCACACGGAAAGTAACATTATCCGTGCTGCCCAGGTAGTAGCCTGCATCCGGCTCTCCCAGTGTCAGCGGGCTGGGCAGCGTGTCGTCATCAATCGGCTTGGTGTCGGTGCGGGTACCGGAAAACAGGTAGCGGCCATCTACGTTGATGTTGAGCTGGTCGGCAACCGCGTGGAACGCCGCCTCGATCTGCTGTTCGAAGGCAAGGCTGCCAGCGATGGAGCCGTTACGCGCCTGCCCGATGAGGTTCTTCATGGTATTCACCACGTCGATGATGGTGGTTACGGAGGCACGGGCGCTTTCCACGCGCGAGTGCGACTGGCTGTTATTCTTGATGAATTGCTCGGCTTTTCCAAGGCGGTTATCCAGCGAGGCGAGCGTCTCCACTTCGCCGTTCAGTTCCGCGAAGGTCGCGGCTTTCTGGCCGCTGGAAATCTGCTGCTGCGCATCGAAAATGCCGGTTTGCACACGCAGGGCGTTGCCCAGCGTCATCTGCTGCAGCTGCAAAGTACCGATACGGCTCAATGCCATAACTGCCTCCTTTGTTCGATGAACGATGATCCGATGCCCGATGATTCGATGAAAGCCATAATCAATATTACTCCATAATTCCCAAAAAAATCCTTTATCGAATAATCATGCATCGTTTTTTAGGCCTGCACCGAGTTGAGCAGCGTATCGAACAGGCTGTTGGTCACCGTGATGATACGCGCCGAAGCGGTGTAAGAATTCTGATATAAAATGGTATTCGCAAGTTCCTCGTCGAGGTTCACGCCGGCAATGGAAGAAAGCTGCGCGTCGAACCCTTCCTTGATGGTTTTCTGGCTAGCCACCTCGCTGCCCGTATTAGCCGCCTCTGCCGCGATGAAACCAAGTATCTCGCCGGAATAACCGGAAAAATCGGTCACCGCATCACCCAGCCCGCCCGCTGCCTGGAACTGCACGCGCGCGGTGGCAAGGCCGGCAAGCCGCTGGATGATGCTGTTGTCGCCGGGCGCACGTTCATAGGTGTAGAGCGGCGGCAGCGAGGGGTCGGTCGGCCGCGCGGTCTGCGCGAGCGTGCCAAGGCTGATAAGATTCGGGTTGGCCTGCAGGCGCTGCGTAACCGCCATGTAGAAAGCGCTGCCCTGCACGGTATCGCCGGTATCGGTCGAGACGTTGCTCTCGAAGAAATTGTTGAGCTCAAAATAATGCGAGAAGCCGCGGTTCGTGCCTTCCTGCGCGGGTGAGGCGTTGGGCAGGCCAAGCTGCTGGCTGTTGAGCGAATCGACGGCAACCACGTGTCCCGTATCACCGGCGATAATCTTCAGGTAACCGCGCTGGGTATCCACGTAGATGCCGTTGGATTTTGGCAGCTCGACGCCGTTCTCGTCCACCAGCATGGCGGTGAGGATCGGCGTGTTGCCCTGTGCAAGGGCAAGTTCCGCCTGGCCCGTGACCGCTTCCGCCGAATAACGCTCATTGAGAATGTTCTGCGCACCGTTGTTGACGCGGTACTGCACCGTGCCGATCTTGATGCTGCCGTCGGCGTTTTTCGTCGCGACGGTGGCAACCACAGTATAATATTCAGACGTCAGGTTGGCGGTGAGGTCCGTGCTGATGGTGCCCTGGCTGCGTGTACGCGTCACTTCACCGGCATTGGCGGTGGCGTATTTTGTCATGGCTGTCTGCGCCGCCACGTTGACGCTGCCGGTGCCGGTGGCATCCGTGCCCACCTCGATTTCAAAGGTGTTGGCGGTGATGTTCTTAATGGTGAAAAAGCCGTTGAACTCCGAGGACGCAATGCCGTTGATGGCTACGCCGGGATCAGAGATAAACACCGTGTCGCCGTTTTGCAGCCCATGCGCGGAGGCGCTTGTCACCACCACCGTGTTGCTGCCGGTGGTGGTGGCGAAGGTGCCGGTGGCGGCAAGGCTCACGCTCGGCAGCGCGCTGGTAAGTGGGGGCGAAAGCGCCGTGATGTCGGTGGCGGTATCATCCAGTATCTGCACGCCTGTGACAAAGAAATCCGCGCTGTCTGCTGCGATATTTTCAAGATCGAAATCAAATTCAAACGAAGAGGTGGAGCTGGGGATGCGCTGCACGTCGGAAGCGAGGCGTATGTTGTTGATATCGCCCAGGCTCGCCTTGTTCTGCGGCATGATGAAATGCTGATTTATTTCATCAATGATGCCCTGCATGCTCGGCTTGCCGTCGCCCTCGCCGGTGTCGAGCGTCGAGAAATCAATGGTCAGCGGGCGGAAGCCGCTGGTTTCGCCGGTCCACACGCTCTCAATCGGGCGGCCGTCGGGCTGCAGCACGGCGATGCGTACGCGGCCGCTCCACTCCCAGACTTCCTGCGGCCCCACGAAGCGCGTGCCGGTGTAGCTGTTAGCGCCGGGATAGGCGCTGCCCGCGTTGTGCACGGCATTCACCTCGTCGCGCAGGCGCGAGGCGAGCATGTCGAGCTGCTGCAGAACGCGCGGCAGCTTGGTGTCGCGCAGGTCAATCAGGCCGCGCATCTTAGCGGTGACCAGCCCGGTGGTAACGTCCGCGCTGGTGCCGCCGGTCACCATCGTCACGGGTGTGCCGATGCGGTTGCCGCTGTCGTCCACGCGGTAGACCAGCACGGGGGAAAGCGTGCCGTCTTCGGCGAACGCCTGTGCCGAATTCTGCGGCGAGTAATCAATCTCATAGCGCGCGCTATCCAGCAGCGCCACGCCGGAATTGGTGGAAACGTTCACCGAGCCCGTAGCGTTGTTGAAATAGTTGATGTCGATCAGGCTGCCCAGCTCGTTCAGCAGAATATCGCGCTTGTCGAGCAGCTCGGCGGTGCTGCGACCAGAGTTGAAGGCCGTGTTGATGGCCACGTTCACACCCTCCAGCTGGCGGATGATGCTGTTGGCGTTGGTGGTGAGCTGCCTTATCTCCACGTCCGCCTGGTAGCGCAGCTCCTGGATGTCGCTGGAGAGCTGGCTGAGCTTGCGCGCGAGCGATATGCCGGCGTTTACGGCGCCGAGCCGCTGGCTGCCGCGCTCCGGTGCGTCGGCAAGCGCCTGCAGCACGTTAAAGAAGTCGCTGATGGAACCGTCGATAGCGTCGCCGTTGCCCGGCCTGCCAAGTAGGACCTGCATGCGGTCAGCGTATTGGTTGATAATTTCAGCGTTGGCAAACACGCCGCCCTGCCGCTGCACGGCCTTGATGAGGTATTCATCCACCTTGCGGGCGATCTCGTCGACACGTGCGCCGGCGCCCTCAGAGTTGACAATGTTGCTCGAAATATCGAGCACCTTGCGCGAATAGCCGGGCGTGTTGGCGTTGGCAATATTATTAGAAAGCGTCGCCAGCGCCTGCTTGCTGACATTCAAGCCGGTAAGAGCATTACTGAGTGATAATACTAAACTCATACCCTAATCCCTAATGCCCAATCCCTACCTTTACGCCGTCTGGTTCAACGTTATCGAAAGCGCGTCCTTGCCCATGATGCTGGCCACGCCGCTGCCGTCATACACGCGGCTCCGGCTTGTTTCCTTCACCACCTCGGTGATGGTCTGCACGATCTTACGGTTCACTTCCCGCGCCAGCATGAGCTTGTGGTGGTTCTCGGCCAGCACGTCCTGGAACACTTCCACCACGGCGCGTAAGTCATCTTTATCGCGCGAGGGGATGCTGTCTCCCAGTTGCGGGTGCTTGTCGAGCTGCTTCTTGTGCGCTTCGAGTGCCGCGATGAGAAACAGCTTCTCCTCCTGCAGCGCTTCGATTTTCTTCACCTGCATGGCATTCAGGCAGTCCACCTCTTCGGCCAGCAGCTGTGCAAGACGCGCGGTCAGCGTGATCACGTCATTCACATTAATGGCCTGGGGTATCTTGGTCCGTTGATCGGTACTCATATATTGCCCTCCTGGTTGATTTCCTGCAATTTCAGCAATTCTTTCTGCACGTGGTCGGCCACTCCGATGCCGCCTGAGTCGGTGATGAGCTTGCCGTACTGCTCCACCATCCACTCCTTATAGATATCGTCGGTCTCGTCGCCACCGAAGAGGTTGCCCTCCTCGCCTACGCCGCTGAACATGTGCGACAACATCTGCGTAATGAAGAGCGACTCGAACTCCTTCGCACTTTCCAGCGCCTTCTCCGGTGAGCTGGCCGTTTTGATGATGTTGTTGCCGATGGAAGGGGTGAGTGAAATTGACATAACTACCTCACCTCGATGTTCGCCTGCAGCGCGCCGGCGGCCTTGATGGTTTGCAAAATAGTCACCAGGTCACGCGGCCCCACGCCAAGGGCGTTCAGGCCGGCCACCAGTTCTTTCAGCGTTGTGCCGGCCCTCATCACGGCCATGCGCTTGCCCGGGTCTTCGTTCACGGTCACTTCCGTGCTGGGTACCACCACCGTCTCCGCGCCTTCCGGCGCGAACGGCAGCGGCTGCGACACGCTGGGTTTTTCTTCAATCTTCACGGTGAGGTTGCCCTGCGCCACCGCCACGGTGTCAATGCGCACGTTCTCACCCATGACAATGGTGCCGGACGCCTGGTCGATTACAATCTTGGCGGGCTGGTCGGTATTCACGGCCAGCTGCTCCACGTCGCCGAGCAGCTGCACCACCTTGCCTTCGTACACCATCGGAACCTTGAGCGTGACGGTGGTGGGGTCGGAGACAATGGAAGTGCCGGCGCCGACCTGCGCGTTGATGGCCTCGGCCACGGCGCGCGCGGTTGTCACATCGGGGTTGCGCAGCGCGAGCTTCACTTCGCGCATGTCATTCAGCTTGAAATCAATTTCGCGTTCCACGATCCCGCCGGAGGGAATGCTTCCCGTGGTGGGCACGCCCTTGGTAATAGTGGTGGCGGTACCTTCCGCCTTGAAACCACCGATGGAGAGCGTGCCCTGGGCCACGGCGTAGACCTCACCGTCAGCACCGTACAGCGAAGTCGCAAGGAGGGTGCCTCCCTGCAGGTCCTTCGCGTCGCCCACGGCGCTGACAGTGACGTCAATGCGGCTGCCGCTCCGCGCAAAGGGGGGGAGCATTGCGGTAACGGTGACGGCAGCCACATTCTTGGATTTGAGAGACGAGCCGCGGGTGTTCACACCCTGCCGCTCGAGGAAGGCAATCAGGCTCTGCTCAGTAAAAGCGTTGTTGTTCAGCTTGTCGCCGGTGCCGTTGAGACCCACGACAAGGCCGTAGCCCATGAGCAAGTTCTCGCGCACACCTTCAACGGTGACGATATCCTTGATACGCGAGGCCGCGCTCGCACTGGCGGGCAGGGCACTGATGGCAGCAACGATAATACAAACAACTAAACGCATAAATTTCTCCTCCAACATGTATATGCAAGCCCTATGCCAGCTGGCACCATGGCTATGTTATTGTCATTCCCATCAAATTTATTCCTGTCGCCTCGCACTTGTTGCGGGGCCTCCCGGGCTAGGCAGGAGATGCCGCAACAAGTGCGGCATGACACCAGGCGGCAGTTTTTGCCTATTGGAACGCGCGGTGAGCGGCCTATAATCGTAAATATGAAAATCACTGATCCTTCAGGCATACGCTCCTCCGCGCCGATGCGCCGCAAAACCGGCATCGCCGGCGCGGGCAGTTTCGAGGGCCTGCTCAACACGGGCGAAACCGCCGCCACCGGCGAAGCCGCCAACGTCTCGGACATGGCAGGCATTTCCTCGCTGGATGGCGTGCTCGCCCTGCAGGGCATGAGCGAGGAGGAAAGCCGCCGGCGCGAGGCCGTCCGCCACGGCCATTCCCTGCTCGACTCGCTGGAGGCACTGCGCCGCTCGCTACTGGCGGGCACCGTCCCGGCCGCGGTTATCCGCGAGCTGGATACCCGCCTCGCCCGCACCCGGGCAGGGGTGGCAGACCCCAAGCTCCTTGAAATTCTTGATGAT
Organism: uncultured Rickettsiales bacterium; assembly: GCA_964620765.1. Classification (GTDB taxonomy): domain Bacteria; phylum Pseudomonadota; class Alphaproteobacteria; order Rickettsiales; family SXRF01; genus CAZUKF01. The sequence continues at coordinate 8,229 of CAZUKF010000085.1, forward strand.
ATCGAACTGCGCGTGGCGGTTGAAAAAACCAAGCTGGAACAGGCCTTAAAGGCCGATCCGAATAATCATATTGCCTGAAACGCGGGGGTGGGCTATAAGCGCGGCCTCGCTTTAACGATTACAAAAAGGGAGAAATCATGGCAACCAGGCTGCCCAAGGGCTACGTACCCACCGAAAGCGAATCCTACATGAACGCCAAGCAGCTGGAATATTTCCGGCAAAAGCTGCTGGCATGGCGTGACGAGCTGCTGAAAGAATCGCAGGAAACCATCGAGCACCTGAAGGAAGAGGAATGGCGCGAAGCGGATCTCGCGGACCGCGCCTCCAAGGAAACGGATGCCGGCGTCGAGCTGCGCACCCGCAACCGCTACCTCAAGCTCATCGCCAAGATTGATTCGGCCTTAAAGCGCATCGAGGACGGCGAATACGGCTACTGCGAAGAAACCGGCGAGCCCATCGGCATCAAGCGCCTGGAAGCGCGCCCGATCGCCACGCTCACCATCGAAGCGCAGGAGCGCCACGAGAAGCTCGAAAAGCAGTACGTGGAAGAAGAGTAAGCTTTCATGTTCTTGGACGAGGACCTCCC
>CAZUKF010000086.1:0-8779 GCA_964620765.1 uncultured Rickettsiales bacterium
CGAGTAGCTACTCCTCGTCCTTCTCGCGCTTGTGTTCATCCAGGAGTTTCTTCTTGCGTTTCGCGCGCAGCTTTTCTGCTGCTTTTTCTTCTTTGCTCTGGCCGAACTTGCGGCGGTTCTCCACTGCCTTCCTGCCCTTATCCGTGCGCGCCCTGGCCTTGCGCTGCTGTTTCAGGTTGATGATGTCTGTCATAGAAAACCTGCAGGAAAATGGTGGGCGGTAGAGGACTCGAACCTCCGACCTCCACGATGTCAACGTGGCGCTCTAACCAACTGAGCTAACCGCCCCCATGCGCTCAAGCAGCGCAGCAATAGCGCAACCTGAGACTCAAAAACAGCAAGGCACTAGGCAATAGGGAAACAGCGGGCAAAAGTCAACTCCTATGGCCGCCCGGGAGCCGAATTGGCATAAAAAATGCATGGTTAAGGGGATAACGCCACTTCAGGAGCCCCCTTTATGCAGATTCCCTCATCCACCGCCTACTCCCCGCCGGTAAATTCTGCCGCCGGTGCCAAGAACGTTGCCCAGACAGACGCCGCCTTTGCCGAGTTGCTGGAAGGCGGCGACGACCCGAAAAAGATCCTCGCCGAGATCATGAAAGACGGCATGAGCGGCTACTGGGCGTGGCAGATCAAGGAGATGAAAAAGAAAGCCGCCGAAAAGGTGATGCAGGGCATGGGCGTAACCGCCGAGTCCATCGCCGCCATGCCGCCGGACCAGCGCGCAGACATCGAACGCAAGATCATGCAGGAGGTGGAGCGCATGGTGCGCGAGCACGTGGAGAACGAAGCCCGCAAGAAGCAGGGCCTCGCCTTTGAGGCCGCGCCTGCGGCTACCGCAACCGGGGTGAACCTGCTGGCTTAAGTCTTTTCTACCCGGCTGTTTTTAGCCCGCGCAGCCTCTGCTGCCGCAAAAGCCACATTGGCCGAGAGCTGCTCAACATACTCGGCAGACTTGAACCCGTGCAGGCCCGTGGAAAGCAGGGGAATGGGGTGCTCTCCCTCATGTTCTTCATTCGCGGCATCTATGGCCGGGCTGATCTGCCCGATCAGCGCCTCTGCCTGCCTGGTCACCTGCGGCAGCAGGTCCGGCTTCAGCCGCAGCTTGGCGGCATCATCAAGATAGGTGACTTCCTCCGGCGTGATTTTCCGCGTCATCCTCTCGGTCAGCTCGCGGTAATATTCGTGCGCCCCTTCCAGTTCTTCTTCATAATCCAACGTATCGCCATACTGCGTGCCCTGCACCCGGTAGCTGCTGAAATGCCGGTCGGTAAACGCATCCGCGTCAAACTTCATCTGGTAATAGCCGTTCAGCTTCTCGCCCAGCTCATGACCATTATTGCAATGCTCATGGTATTTTTTCAGCGTGGGAATCATCTGCAGCACCAGCCGCGGCAGCGTTTCCTCGCAAAACTCCTGCCCCAACTCCTCCTGTACACGCTCGTAGTGGATCATGAAATCCATCATCGCCGCGGCATCCATGGGCGAAGCGGGATTGGGTTCGTGCGAAATGAAATAGCCGATCTTGTTCACCAGCTCCTGCACCGGGTTCTGGATGAGCGCGTTTCTCTTGTAAGAGGTACTATCCGTAATATGCTCTAAATTGCTCACCACGGGGGAGAGCACAGGCAAAGGCAGCTCGTAACGGCTTTCGATGGAAAAAACCACGGGGATGGAATCTTCGCCGGGCTTCAGCAAAGAAGGGTCAACCGCCGTCTTCCCCGCCTCTGCCATGCTTTTAGCATAGGCATCATAAGTCTCCCGGAACTGCTCAACGATTTCCGGCTTGAACTTGCCGTTCTCCACCCAGGTTTTCAGCTCCAGCTCGTCATCTCCAAGGTAAAAATGCGCAGGGCTGCGGACCTCGGTATCGGGCAGCAGCGAGAGCACGGCCTGCGGCGTAAGGCGCACCACTGCCACCATGCTCTGCAGGTGGCTGTCCTTGAACTGGCCGTGTATCTTGGCAAGCTTGAAAAATCTGGCCTCGTCTTCCGGGCCGTACCCCTCGCCCACGCCCACGCAGCTGCCGTTATATTCCGCCGCGAATGCCTCGGCAGACCGGCGGAGATCTCCCGCGGTTCCGCTGCTGTAAGACGCGAGGTCCAGGTCGCCGGGGTATTTGATGACAAACTCATGCTCGCTCTCTCCTTCCTGCATCATCTGTCCCAGCGATACGCTGCCGAAGGGCACGAAGCGCCTGCCGATTCCGGCATATTGCTGCGGCATGGTGTCGCGAATCGGCTCAAGGTCGGGAGGGAAATCACCAAAAGAACTCTCAGCAGCACAGGCAAGCTGGTTCTCCTCATGCAGCCGCTGCAGGAATAACGTGATGGCGACGGCGCGGAGCAGGTTCAGTGAGTAATCATCGCTCTCGTTAATGCCGAGACTGCCGAAGAACAAATCGTTCATCGGCTTTTCCTGCCGTTGCAGGTCACGTTTGCTGCCTTCAACGCGTTTGTGGCGGTCTTCGTGTTTGGTCAAGCTTCCCTCTTTTCAGAAGATTATAATCTTAATCGCCGCCAAGAACAGCCAAAGCCGCGTTTTTAACCCCATCTTTCTGAAATATTTAAGATTTCTATATATAGTGGACATTGCCCCCTCAGGGCCTTTTTTGCTATACTAACCCCTGCTGCACTGGAATGAATAAAATTGAAAAGCCCCATCGGTAAAAAGCTACTGATTGCACTGGTTATTTTGGCCGCAATAGCGGCCGGGGCCTATTACATCCTGCCCGGGATGATCTTTGACCCCGAGCGCATCCGCACCATCGTCACCACCCAGGCCAAGGCACTCACGGGCCGCGAGCTGCGCGTCAAGGGCGCGGTGGACCTTACCCTCAGCCCCAGCCCGCGCATCAGCCTGAAGAATGTCGAGCTTGAGCCGAGTGAAGACCCGGAAAAGCCGGTGCCCCATTTGCGCGTGGAAGAAGTGGTGGTGGAGATGCAGTTCGCCAGCCTCTTTGCCGAGAACCCGGTGCTGGAGCGCGTGAAGCTGCTGCAACCGGTGCTGGAGGTCGAGCGCGGCTCCGATGGCATGATTCACTGGGACTGGCTGCACCTGCCTGAGCATGGCGGCACGATCCTGCCGACCGGCGTTGATATTGAAAACGGCAAGATCATCTACTTCAACCCCTACAACGAGAAAACCATCCGCTTCGAAGAAGTCTGGATCAACCTGCGCCAGCAGGCGGGCTCCGGCGCAGGCGCGGCCGGGCAGTTCAGCTATCTGGGCCACAAGGTAAAGCTGGAAGCGCTGATGCCCTCCAGCGAGCAGGCCATGAAGATGGAGCTCAAATTCTGGCAGTCCGATAAAACCCTGGTCACCGTGCATCTCGAGCGCGAAGGCGAAAAAGACAAGCTCACCTGGCGTGGAGACCTGGATGCCAAGCTGGAAGACCTGCACCAGTGGATGCCCAAGGAAGAAGAAGAGCAAAGGCCCGTTTCGCTGATTGAGCCGAACGCACCGCCGCCCGCGCCGAAAGAGCCGGAAGCGCCCTACCCGTTCAAGCTTGCCGGCAAGGTGGAATATAACGCCGCGCACCTGGCGCTGACTGATGTGGAGCTGGAAACCGACGACAGCGCCGGCAACGGTGAGCTGATCCTGAATTTTGCCGAGAATTTCAGCCTGACCACCCGCCTGAAGTTTGATCGCCTCAAGCTGCAACCCGGCGCCTTCATGCAATATGTCGGCAGCCGCGGCGAGATCGAGGAAAAGACGGCGGAGCTCGGCCCCGTGGCAGCAGCTGAAACCGCGCCGCGGCTTTCCAAGAACATCATGCTCAATTTCGACTTAAGCGCCGATACGCTGTTCCTCAATGACCACCAGTTCACCGGCGTCAACCTCACCGGCGGCATGAAAGAGGGCGAACTCATCATCGAGCGGCTGGATGCCCATTTTGCCGGCGATACCGCCATCAACATGACCGGCAAGATCGTCGACACAGCTAAGGGCATGCGCTTCCAGGGCCATACGCAGACCAGCGGCAAAGACCTGCGCGCCGTGCTGGCCACATTTGAGGAAGCCTCCACGCGGCTGCCGGAGAAAGGCTTCAGCGAGTTTTACATTGACGCCAACGTCTTCATCTCCACTGAGCAGATGCGCCTTTCCGAGGCAGACCTTAAGCTGGGCGAGTTGCAGCTGACCGGCGGCATGGTGACCTATTTTGAAGAAAAGCCCCGCGTCGAGGCCGAGATTGTGCTCAAGGACATCAACCTCGATTATTTCCGCGATAACTGGCGCGAGCAGGTCCGGCAGGGCGGCAAGGACTACTTGTTCAAGGTCAACAGCAGCGTGGATTTCAGCTGGCTTAAATCGCTCAAGCCGGTGATCGACCTTAAGCTCAACTTCGAACGCTTCACCTTCCTTGACAAGACCGGCGAGTTCGCCTCGTTCCGCCTTTACGCGCAGCAGAACGAGTTCGGCGTGCACAATATCGAGATGCAATACCCGGACGGGATGTTCAAGGGCACCGCTAAGGTTAACGTGTCGCAGGCGATGCCGATGCTGGAGCTGAACCTGGAATTCCCCACGTTTGATACCGCCTACCTCTCGGTGGACGGCAAGCAATTCGGCGAAAACTGGGTCAATACCGGCACCACCGACAAGCGCTGGTCCAACGAGCTGTTTGACTTCAACTGGATGATCGGCGTAACCGCCAACACCAACGTCACCGCCCAGCGGATGATCCATCACGGTGAAATCTATGACCGCTTCGTCATGCAGAGCCAGCTGTTCGAAGAGCAGCTGCAGATCAAGAAGCTTACCTTCGAGCGCTTCGGCGGCCGCTTTGACATCGCCGGCACCATCGTCGGCGGCAAGGTACCCGGCCTTACCGCCAGCTTCACGCTCTACAACGCGGACCTGAAGGAGATGATCAAAAGTTTCTCCACCATTGATAAAATCACCGGCCGCGTGAGCATGAGCGGCTCCATCCTGGCCACCGGCATCAACCTGCAGGAATGGATGAAACAGCTGGATTCCAAGATCATCTTCACCGGCCGCGGCCTGCGTGCCGATGGCTTCAACATGCAGGGCGTGGTGGATGCCGTGCTGGCCTCCCGCTCGGTGGCGGACGTGGTGAACAACGTGGACAAGGCCCTGCCCAACGGCGTCACGGAATTTGATCTGGACGGCAACATCAACATCGCCAAGGGCGTGGTGCGCACGCCCGGCATGACTTTGAAAATGGGCGATGCGCTGGGCAACCTCACCGGCGAACTGCTCATCGTGCCGTGGAAGATGGCCGTAAACATGCTATTCCAGATGAAGATGCTCAAATCCGAGACCATCCCCACCTTCACGGTGGATTTAAACGGCAGCCCGGATAAGTACGAGATGAAGGTGGACACTTCTTCGCTGGAGGCATATGTGGCGAAGAAGATCGTCGGAAGGTAGATTTCAGGTGTCGGGTGTCAGGTGTCAGAAAATTATCTGATACCTGACACCTGATTCCTGACACCTATTCCATGTATTGCCCGCCGTTGAGTGACATAGTCTCCCCCGTGATGAAACCCGCCTCGTCCGCCGCCAGGAACAGCACCGCGCGGGCGATTTCTTCCGGCTTGCCCATGCGGCCTACCGGGATACCCGCGATGATCTGCTTCATGATGTCGGGCATGATGTTTTTGGTCATATCCGTTTCGATATAGCCCGGCGCGATGGCGTTGATGGTGATGCCCTTGGACGCGGTCTCCCGCGCGAGGGACTTGGTGAGGCCGAACATACCCGCCTTGGCGGCAGAATAATTCGTCTGGCCGAACTGGCCGAGCTGGCCGTTCATGGAACTGATGTTGATGATGCGGCCGAAGCTCCTAGCGCGCATGCTTTCCACCACGGCGCGGCACATGTAAAAGCAGGAGTTGAGGTTGGTTTCCACCACCACGTCCCAGTTTTCCGGGGCCATCTTGTGCATGGCCGAATCACGCGTGATGCCGGCGTTGTTGACGAGAATTTCCACCGGGCCGCCGAGATCGGCTTCCACTTTCTTCACACCCGCCTGGCATTCCTCGAAGCTGGCGATGTTCCATTTGAACACGGCGATGCCGTTTTCTTTTGAAAACGCCTGCGCCACGTCGTCACGCGCCGCGTAATTGGCCGCTACCTTGTAGCCCGCTTTTTTCAATGCGACCGAAATGGCCCCGCCAATACCACGGGTGCCGCCGGTTACTAATGCAATTCTTTGTACCATCTTCCTCTCCTAAGTTGGCAGTTGGCGGTTGGCAGGAAAAGCCGTCTGCAAACTGCCAACTGCAATCTGCGAACTATCTTTCCACGCACATCGCCACGCCCATGCCACCGCCAATGCACAGCGTGGCGAGGCCCTTCTTGGCATCGCGCTTCTGCATTTCATAAAGCAGCGTGGTAAGCACGCGCGCGCCGGATGCGCCGATGGGGTGGCCGAGCGCCACGGCGCCGCCGTTGACGTTGACTTTCGCCATGTCCCACTTCATTTCGCGGTTCACGGAAATGGCCTGCGCTGCAAAAGCTTCGTTGGCTTCCACGAGGTCGAGGTCATTCACCGTCCAGCCCGCATTCTTCAGGGCTTTCTGGCTGGCCGGGATCGGGCCCGTACCCATGATCGCCGGGTCCACACCCGCATGCGCCCATGACTTGATGGTAGCCATAATGAGCAGACCGCGCTTTTCCGCTTCCGCGCGCGACATGACCATCACCACCGCCGCACCGTCATTGATACCCGAGGCATTGCCCGCCGTTACCGTGCCCTCTTTATCAAAAGCCGGGCGCAGCTTGGCGAGGCTCTCCAGCGTGGTATCGGCACGCGGGCCCTCGTCATTCTCAACCGTCACATCACCCTTCTTGGAGGGGATGACTACCTTCACGATTTCATCTTTAAAGCGGCCGCTCTTCACCGCCGCCGCCGCCTTCTGTTGCGAGGCCGCGGCGAACTCATCCTGGTCCTGCCGGGTGATGCCGAATTTCTTGGCCACGTTCTCGGCCGTGTTGCCCATGTGAATATTATGAAACGGGTCCACCAGCGCATCATAGAGCATGGTGTCCTGCATCGTGCCGGGGCCCATCTTCACGCCGTTGCGCAGCGGAATGGCATGCGGCGACTGGCTCATGCTCTCCTGCCCGCCCGCGATCACGATCAGCGAGTCGCCGTTCTTCACGGCCTGGAAGCCAAGGCACACCGCGCGCAGGCCGGAGCCGCAGAGCTGGTTCACCAGCCACGCCGGGGTTTCTTTCGGCACGCCCGCGCCTAAGCTGGCGATACGCGCCGGGTTGGGGCCGCAATGTGCCGTGAGGATCTGGCCGAGGATGACTTCCGCCACGTCGGCGCCGGGCACCTTCGTGCGCACGAGCAATTCCTTAATGACAATTTCGCCGAGCTTGCTTGCGGGCAGCGAGCTTAACCCGCCGTTGAACACGCCAATGGGAGTGCGAACCGCGCCCACGATCACTACATCATCTTTACCAGCCATGATAACTCCTTGTGCTGGTCATCCTGAGCGTAAGCGAAGGATCTACTTAACTGCAGCGAAGTAGATTCTTCGCTGCGCTCAGAATGACAAAATTAATCAGGAAAACTGTATGTAGGGAGGCAGGCGGCCAATGTCCAGCATATGATATGCTGCAGCGCAACAGGCTCAGGCCAGTTTATGCAGCCATTTCTCCAGCGGTTCCCACAATTCCTTCTTCGCGTTCTTGCCCACGATCATGCCCACATGCCCCGCCCCGGGCTGGCAGATTGCAGCACCCTTGATCTGCTTGGCCAGCGCCAGCGCGCAGCCGGGCGGTACGATATGGTCCTGCGTCGGCGCCGCCACGAAGACCGGCCCGTCATAGCCAGTTGGCTTAATGACTTGTCCCTCCACCTTCCATTCGCCCTTGGCGAGTGTATTTTTCTGCCCCCATTCAATCAAACAATCCTGCGCCACGCCGCGCGCCAGCTTCACCCCGTCATTCACCCAGTGCTCCAGCGCCACGAACTCGTTGAACGCGGGCGAGCCCGGCGCCAGTCCGGCGAAGCGCTCGAACTTGCGGGTAAACAGCCACGGATCCAGCCAGTAGAAAAGCAGCTGCAGTGTTTCCGGCGGCAGCGCGTCCAGCCCTTTGATCCACGTCTCCACCTGCGCCAGCACCGGCGCGGGCAGGCGCGGGGCCATCACGTCCTTCGCATGGAAATCCCACGGGGTTGCCAGCAGCGCCAGCCCGGCTACCTTTTCCGGCGCAAACTGCGTGGCGGCCAGCGTCAGCACACCGCCCATGCAATACCCGGCCAGCGCCACCTCGCCCGCCGTCTCGTGGATAAACTCGATGGCAGGCAGCAGCACGCGGGTGACATAATCCGCCGCGTTCCAGCCGGCCTCCTCGCCCGGCTCGCCCCAATCCAGCATGAACACCTCGAAACCCGCACCCGCCAGGAACTGCGCCATGCTGCGGCCGGGGTAGAGGTCCAGTATGTAATAGCGGTTGATCAGGGAAGGGACGAAGAGGAGAGGGACACCCCCCTCACCCTTATAATTCAGCAGCCGCGCCGCGCCTTTGCGCCAGATGGTGGGCGGCTCGGGCAGCTCGCGCTCGTAGGGGGTATTGCGGTAAAGCTCAACGCCTTTTAGGAGCGCGTCCAGCCCGCTTTTTCCCTGCTCGTTTACCGCCTCCGGCAGGTTTTTTAGCACGCTTTCCAGCGGCCCCAGCGAGCTCCCCGACATGTTTTTCAAGCATTCGGATGCGATAGTCGAGCTGATCCAGGCGCTCAAGGAGAGGCCGAAGTGAAACGGCAGGGTCGGCAGCAGCGGCAGTTGGTTTTGCGGCATAT
>CAZUKF010000087.1:0-8768 GCA_964620765.1 uncultured Rickettsiales bacterium
GCATGGGTATTTCTTCCTCCGCGTGGGCGGCGATGAGATCATCGCTCATGTCGCGCGGATGCCAGGTGGTGTAGCGGAGGCGCTGTAAACCATCGATCTTCGCGAGCTCGCGGATCAGCGCGCCCAGGCTCCATGTTTTTCCGTCCGCACCCTCGCCGTGATAGGCGTTCACGTTCTGCCCGAGCAGCATGAGCTCCACCGCGCCGCCATCTACCATGCGGCGCGCTTCGGCCAGCACGTCTCCTACCTTGCGGGAATACTCGGCGCCGCGCGTATACGGCACCACGCAGAAAGTGCAGAACTTGTCGCAGCCCTCCTGCACGGCCAGCATGGCGGAAACGCCGGTGGGCGCATTTTCCTGCGGCAGGTAATCAAACTTCGGCATGGGCGGGAAATCCAGCTCCACCACGCCGCCCTTTTTCTCCTGCGCCTTCGTCACCAGCTCCGGCAGCAAATGGTAGCTCTGCGAGCCGAACACCATGTCTACATACGGCGCGCGGCGGATGACTTCCGCACCTTCCGCCTGCGCCACGCAGCCGCCGACGGCGATGATCATGTCCTTATTATTCATCTTCTCGCGGCGCACGCGGCCGAGATCCGAATACACCTTCTCCTCCGCCTTCTCGCGGATGTGGCAGGTGTTGAGGATGACCATGTCCGCCCCTTCGGCGCTCTCCACCGGCTCATAGCCGAGCGGCTTCAGCACGTCGGCCATGCGCGCCGAATCGTACACATTCATCTGGCAGCCGTAGGTCTTGATATAGAGCTTCTTGGACATGGCCCGCTTTATAGCAGGCCCTTATATTAATGCATTAATTTTGGCGGCGACGATGAAGTCATTCTCGTGCAGGCCGTGGATATGGTGGGTTGTCAGGCTGATACGGGCATAACCCCAGCCCAATGCGATATCCGGGTGGTGGTTTTCTGCCTCGGCCACCCCGGCTACCCGGTTGACGAAAACCAGCGCCTTGCCGAAATCCTTGAACTGCCACTGCCGCTCAATGGTCTTGCCGTCGGCCGCCAGATGCCAGCCAGGCACACAGTTAAGCATTTGGCGAACCTTGGTAACCCCCAAGGGAAAACTGCCCTTCTGGCAGGGCTCGCAGTGTTTTTTTGATAAGTCTTCGTGCATCTTATATAAGTTAGGGGATGGACTATAAAAAAACGATTATGAGCGTGGATGCCGCCCTTGGCCCCTGCAGCGTGGCCATTGCCCGCGGGGACGAGGTGCTTGTTTCCCTGCGCGAGGAAGAGGGGCAGAAAAGTGCGCGCGAGCTGGTGCCCATGATTGAGCGGGCGCTGAAGGAAGCCAACCTCACCTATGCGCGGCTGGATGCGATCATGGCAACCGTGGGCCCCGGCACGTTCACCGGCCTGCGCATCGGCCTGGCGGCGGCGCGCGGGATTGGCTTTGCCACTGGCAAGCCGGTGCACGGCATCACCACGCTGGCCGCAGCCGCTTACATGTCCGGGGAAAAAAAAGTCATGGTGGTGCTAAATGCGGGCAAGGGAGAAGTCTATTACCAGCCTTTCGAGAGTTTAAACCCCATGGCTGAAGCCAGCCTTGGGCTTATTGAAGCTGCAAGCACGGCAGGGCTTCCGCTGGCGGAGAATTTAAAGCCCGGTGCCGCCGAAGCCGCGCTGGCCGCCACCGCCGCCCCGCACCTGCTGCTTCCGCCGGAGCCGTTTTACATCCGCGCGCCGGATTGCAAGCCGATGCCCGCTGACGTATGATGCCCGGACTTTGATCAAGTACGGAGCCTGAACATGCGTAAATTCCTTCTGATTCTGCCGCTCATCCTGTTTACCGCCGCCTGCCAGCAGCCGGCGCCGAAGCCGCGACCGATTTCCTTTACCCAGTACCCGCCGATTGCGCTGAATGTCAGCCATGTCAAAGTCAGCGAGGCCTACAACTCGCCAATGAAGCGCCCGCACGTGGAACATTTTCTCCCCACCTCGCCCGCCGAGGCGATGGACATCTGGGTGAAAGACCGCATGCGCGCCGTGGGCGGTACCCGCACGCTGGAAGTGATTATTAAAGACGCGAGCGTGGTGGAAGAAGGCCTGCCGCGCACAGGCGGCTTCAAGGGCGTCTACACGGTGGACCAGGCCGAGCGTTATGCCGCGCGGCTTGAAGTGGAGATGCGCATTTACGGCGATAGCGCGATGTCTGAAGCCAGCATCAACATCGTGGCCACGCGCAGCGACACTGCGGCGGAAAACTTCAGCGCCGCCAAGCGCGACGAGATGTGGGACCGCATGGTGCGAGACCTGATGGCCGTGGCCAACGCCGAGCTGGAGCGCAATATTCACCAGTATTTCTCCAACTACATTCGTTATACGCCCGCTATGTAGTAGGGATTGGGCTTTGGGGATTGGGCTTTGGGGTTAAGTATGGTAATTAGCTCTTATAAAATTCCCCAATCCCTAATCCCCAACCCCTAACTCCCTATGCAAATTTACCTCCCCATCGCCGAGATTTCCGTCAACATCTTCGCCATCCTGGCGCTGGGCGGTATGGCGGGCCTGCTCTCGGGCATGTTCGGGGTGGGCGGCGGCTTTCTGATGACGCCGCTGCTGATGTTCATCGGCGTAACGCCGGCGGTGGCGGTGGCCACTTCCGCCAACCAGATCATCGCCTCCTCCGTCTCCGGCCTACTCGCGCACCTCCGGCGCGGCAACGTGGATTTCCGCATGGGCAACGCGCTGCTGGCGGGCGGGCTGATCGGCTCTACGCTCGGCGTGGGCCTGTTTCGCATGCTGCAGATGCGCGGGCAGATCGACCTGATCATCTCCGTCTGCTACGTGGTGTTCCTCGGCCTGGTGGGCGGGCTGATGGCGGTGGAAAGCGTGCGCAGCCTGCTGGGCATTGAGCGCGCGAAACCTGCGCCGCGCCACACCCAACCGTGGCATGCCACCATTCCCTTCCAGATGGAATTCCCCCGCTCTTCCATCCGCATCACGCTGCTGCTGCCGCTTTTCATCGGCTTTGCGGTGGGGGTGCTGGTTTCCATCATGGGTATCGGCGGCGGCTTCTTTCTCATCCCCGCCATGATTTATTTGCTCGGCATGCCCACCTCCGTGGTGATCGGCACGTCGCTCTACCAGATTATTTTTATCACCGCCAATGTCACGCTGCTGCAGGCGGTGACAACGCAGACGGTGGATATTGTTCTCGCGCTGCTGCTGCTTTCGGCTTCTGTTTTCGGCGCGCAGGCGGGCAGCAAGATCGGCGCGACACTACCCACCGAGCACTTACGCGGCCTGCTGGCGTGGCTAGTGCTGGCGGTGGCCGTGCGGCTGGCCTACGGGCTGGTGGTGCCGCCCGCCAACCTTTACTCGGTGGTGGCAGAATGAAGCGGCTGCTTTTTATATTATTGTTCTTTGCGCTCCCGGCGCAGGCGAACCCCATCGTCGCCGACATCTCCACCTACCGCGTAGCGATTGACGCCGGGTTCACCGGCATCCGCCTTTTCATCTTCGGCGCGCGCAACGCGGCGGGCGACGTGGTGGTGGTCATCCGCGGGCCGGAGCGCAATTTCATCGTGCGCAAGAAGGAAAGCATCGGCGGCGTGTGGATGAACCGCCGCCAGGTCACGCTGCAGGGCGTGCCGGATTATTATGCCGTCGCTTCCGCTAAGCCGGTGGAAGCCATCAACGCGCCCACCCTCATGCGCCTCTTGGGCATCGGCAGCAAGCTGCTGCTGCCCGCGCCGCAGGGAGCGCATGAAAAAGCGCTCTTCCCCGAGTTCGCGGATGCGTTTCTTGACTACCAGCAGAAGAACCGTCTTTACAACGAGGCCCTGCCGCTGAGCTTCATGGGTGAAACGCTCTTCAAAACCACCATCCCCTTTCCCGACAACATCCCCCGCGGCGACTACACGGCCGAAATCTACCTCATCAGCGACGGGCAGCTGGCCGGCATGCAAGCCATGCCCATCCGCGTGGAAAAAAGCGGCTTCGACGCCACGGTTTCCGATTTTGCACATCACTATCCCTGGCTTTACGGCCTCACCGCCGTGCTGCTCGCGCTCGGCGCGGGCTGGGGCGCGGGCAAATTATTTGAAAGGGCTTGAATATGGTAACGGCCAAACCTCCGCGCTACCTCGTTTGCGTCGACAAGCGCTCCGAGTCGCAGGTGGCGCTCCGCCTCGCCTCGGCCAAGGCCAGCGCCCGTGGCGGCATGCTGAGCCTTGTGCACGTCATCGAGAAGCCGGATTTTCAGACCCTCACCGGCGTGGCAGACCGCATGCAGGCCGAGCAGCGCGCCGAGGCCGAATCGCTCATGCAGCAGATGGCGTCGGAGATTTACGTGAAGAGCGGCGTGACCGCCTGTATCGTGCTGCGTGAAGGGCAGATCGGCGAGGAGATTCTCGCCTATGCCGCCGAAGAACATGATGCGACCATGCTGGTGCTGGGCGTGGCCGAGCACAGCGCCAGCCGCGGCAAGCTCACCGGCTGGCTGGCCTCGCAGCTGGGCTCGCGCCTGCTTATTCCCCTTCTTTTGGTCCCGGGGAATTTGACGGACGCCCAGCTCGAAAACCTGATTTAGGATCCACCACCACGGCCGTGCCGGCGATGAGATCGTGCCAACCCTGTTTTCTCTTGCTGATGCCGATGGCAAAAAACCCAAGCATCGCCGGCATGCCGGCGATGGGGTAGGCGAGCAGGCGGATGATGCCCTGGAAATCCGTGATCGGCGCGCCGGTTTTTGCATCGACGATGCGCATGCCCAAAAAAAGCTTGCCCGGCGTAGCCGCCTTCCAGTGCCAGAACAGGAAGCTGAAAACCGCGAAGATGGCGTATTGCACCTGGAACAGCCCCGCCAGCACCCGCACCATGTCTTCACGCGTGGGCTGGGGCGGCAGATCTGCATACACCATGGAGAGAATGAGGCCATTGAACGGCGTGACCATGAACATGATGATCAGCGCATCAAACGTAGCCCCCATCATGCGGCGGTGGAAGGTAGCGTAGGGCAGGCCCTGCGGCGAAAGCGCGGGCGGCTTGGGCTTGGGCAGCCGGAAGGAATAGCGCTCCAGCAGCTTTTCTATTTTCTGGATGATTTCAGGCTTGGCGGGCTCAGACATATTTCTCCAAGAGCGGGCAGGTATTTCCACGGATCGGCCTGGTGGACGCGCGGCAGAGTATAAAGTGCGCCACCCCCTTCCGTAAACAGGCGGATGCTTTCCGCCGTTTCCTCAAGGCCGATGCTATCCTTGCTTTCCGAGATCACCACCGCGTGCGGGAAAATGCCGCGGCTTGAGAGCGCCGCCAGCGCGGTCAGGGTGTGGCTGATGGCGCCAAGATAACTACCCGCCACCAGGATCACCGGCCAGCGCAGCGTATCAGCAAGGTCCAGCATGGTGGCGTGGTCATTGAGCGGCGACATCAGCCCGCCCGCCGTCTCCGCGAAAAACAGCGTAGAGCCAACCTTGCGGCGGCGGCAGAAGGACGCCACCTCCTGCACCGTGGGCATATTGCCTTCCACGGCTGCGGCCATGTGCGGTGAGAGCGGCGCCTGCCAGCGCCACGGCGAGAGGCTGTCGATATTTTCGCGCGTCACCGCCCATTTCATGCTGTGCAGGATCTGCACGGTGTCGGATTCCATGTCTTCATAGGAAAAACCGGTGATCAGTGGCTTGACGGCCATCGCTTCAAGCTGGTGGCAGAGGCCGCAGGTGAGCAGCGTCTTGCCCACGCCCGTGCCGGTGCCGGTGATGAGAAACGCGCTCATGCTTTTAATACTAAAGTATGTACCTGCCACGTGGCGCATACTCCCCTGCCGTTCCCGAAACTCTTTTGATACATCTCTTCCGCCCTTTTGAACACGCCGGGCGTGGTGAGCCCACGCTTGCGACCCACCAGCTTGTTACTGGCACCGATGAATTTAAGTGACATCATCAGTCCGAACAGGCTGGAGTAGTAATAGGAATAGCACGTGCTTTCCTGCTCCACCACCTGCCAGCCTTCCGCCTCGGCGGCGAACTGCTCCAGCGTGGGAAATTCGCTCACGCGGCCACCCAGCACTTCACGCAGTTCTTTTAATGTATCCGGGCCAAATACAGTGGCTACCATATACCCCCCGGGGCGTATCACGCGGCGGAACTCGCTGAAGGCAGCTGCGTGGTCATTCACCCATTGCAGCACCAGTGAGCAGAGCAGCCCGTCAACGCTTGCATCGCGCAGCGGCAGCGCGGTAACATCTGCGCAAGCAACCGGCATGTTACGACCTGCCTGCGCACACATGGGTGCTGCTATATCTACTCCGGCAAGCTGCCATGCGCGCGGTGCTGCCTGCGCCAGGCTGCCCGTGCCGCAGCCGGCATCCAGCACCGTGCCCACCGGCAGGTAATGCGCGAGCCGCGCCGCCGCGCGAGCCAGCACTTCGCGCTGCAGCCCGGCATGGTCATCATAGGAATGCGCGGCGCGGCCAAAATCACGCCGCACCTCGGCGGGTTTGAAGAAGGTCAGCATAACAGCCCCCGTACGCGTGCTTCGTCATGCCAGTGCGGCGCATGGCCGCAGCCTTCGAATACATGCAGCTCTGCCTGCGGCAGTGCCTTTGCAAAGGCCTGGGACTGCTCAAGCCCCACCACGGCATCGCGGTCGCCATGCAGGAGGATGGTGCGGGGGAAATGTTTCATCTCGCCCGGCTCGAAACCGTGCGTGGCCAGCGCCTCCAACCAGTAGAGCCAGTCATGCGCGGGCAGGCGCTTCTTGGCGTCTTCCAGGTATTTCTGTATATGCGCCGCGTTGGTATCTTCGTGCGCAATCAGCGCATAGCCTTTTTTCAGCGCGCGTTCCGGGTCGCGCCGGAAATTATCGCGGAACTTGGCCAGCGTCAGGTTGTGCGTGAGCTTGAAGGGCGCTGCAATCAGCACCAGCAGCTCCGGCTTCCAGATGCCTTTTACAATAGCGCGCGCGGCCATCTGCCCGCCGAGCGACCAGCCGATAACACAACGCGGCGCATACCCCGCCAGCGTATCCAGCGCTCTCTCCACCGTGCCCGCGCGGGCGTAATCTACGAACTGCGCGTTCGGCGCTACTTCACGCAAGGCATCAGGCGGCTGGCCCCAGCCGGAAAGCGCGATAATGCTCATTGCAGCAGCTCCTTCACACGTGCGATCTGTTCCGGCGTGTGCTGCGCCGTGAAGGCAAAACGCAGGCGGGCCGATCCCGGCGGCACGGCGGGCGGGCGGATGGCCGCTACATAAAAACCTTTCTTCTCCAGATTCGCACTAAGTTCCAGCGTGCGCTCCGGCTTGCCCACCATGAACGGCACCACGGCGCTTACGGCCTTCGCGTCAAACAGCCGCGCATTTTCCAGCGGTTTCGCACAGAGCGCCTTGTCCTGCTCGATGATTTTCAGCGCCGCCACGGAGGCCGCCACGCTGGCCGGCGGCAGGCCGGTGGAGAACATCAGACTGCGGGCGGAATTTTTTATCCATTCGACGGCCTGCGCGCTGCCGCACACATACCCCCCGTAGGAACCCGCGGCTTTGGAAAGCGTGCCCATTTGTATATCCGCCTTTGCACTCTGCACGATACCAAGCCCGTGCGCGTCGTCCGTCATCAGCCAGGCTTCATGCTCATGCGCCAGCATCTGCAACTCCGCCACCGGCGCAAGATCGCCGTCCATGCTGAACACCGTCTCGGTGAGAATCAAACAATGCTGGAAATCCGCGCGGTGCTGCTCCAGCAGCAGGCGGCAATGCTCGACGCTGTTATGCGCAAAACGCATCAACTCCGCACCGGAAAGTTTCGCAGCGTCGATCATGCAGGCATGGGCTAGCCGGTCCATGAGAATTAAATCCCCCTCGCCCGCCAGCGCCGGGATGGTGCCGATATTGGCCAGGTACCCGCTGCCGAACACGCAGGCCGCCTCGGTGCCTTTCATGGCGGCGAGCTGCTCTTCCAGCTCCGCGTAGAGCGGGTGGCTTCCGCTCACCAGCCGGGAGGCCCCCGCCCCCGCGCCGTAGATTTCCAGCGCCTCGCGCGCCGCCGTCAGCACCGCCGGGTGGTGCGAAAGACCGAGATAATCGTTACATGCAAACGAGATAAGCTCGCGCCCGCCCCGCATCACCACCGGCGCACCTAAGCGGGAGGTGGGGGTCAGGTTGCGCTTCAGGTGGCGGAATTCCAGTAATTTCAGCCGCTCCGAGGCTATTGCATCCAGCGTTTTCATAGTGTTTACTGCCATTTCATGCAAAAAGTAGAGGGAGAACCCATGGTTTGCAACACGGAAACCGCGCGGCACGACTGGCAGGAAAGCGAAGTCATGGCGCTGTTTGCCCTCCCGTTCAACGAATTGCTGTTTCGCGCGCAGAGCATTCACCGCGCGAACCACGACCCAAACGCCGTGCAGATCTCCACGCTTCTTTCCATTAAAACAGGTGGTTGCGCTGAAGACTGTGCCTATTGCCCACAAAGCGCGCATTTTGAAACCGGCCTGAAAGCCAGCAAGCTGATGTGCTGCGACGACGTACTGGAAGAAGCCAAAAAAGCCAAAGCCGCCGGGGCCAGCCGCTTCTGCATGGGCGCCTCCTGGCGCAGCCCGAAAGACAGGGACATGGACGCGCTGGCCGAAATGATCTCCGGCGTGAAGGCGCTGGGCATGGAAACCTGCGCCACGCTCGGCATGCTCAGCCCCTCGCAGGCGGGCCGCCTGAAAGAAGCGGGGCTGGATTATTACAACCACAACCTCGACACCTCGGAAGAATTTTACGGCGAGATCATCACCACCCGCACCTACCAGGCCCGGCTGG
>CAZUKF010000088.1:0-8429 GCA_964620765.1 uncultured Rickettsiales bacterium
GTAGGAAATGGAACGCGAGAAGCTGGCGAATGCCCGCGCCTCGGCCCGCAAGGAGCAGGTAGGCAGCGGAGACCGCTCCGAGCGCATCCGCACCTATAACTTCCCACAGGGCCGCGTGACGGACCACCGCATCAACCTCACCACCTACAATATTGCCGCCGTGATGGACGGCGCGGGACTGACGGAATTCGTCGACGCGCTGATCGCCAATGACCAGGCCGAGAAACTTTCGGAGCTGAACTGATGCTCGCCTCCGCCACACAGAAACTCATCGCCGCCGGGATTGAAAGCGCCGCACTGGACGCGCGCCTGCTACTACAGCACGTGCTGCGGCTGACGGCAGAGAAGCTGCTGATGCGCGGGGAGACACCTCTAAGCCCCGATGAGCAGGCGTATTACAATGCGCTCATCGTCCGCCGCGCCCGCCGCGAGCCGCTGTCGCACATCGTGGGCATGAAAGAGTTTTGGGGCCGCAATTTCCTCGTTACGCCGGATGTGCTTACTCCGCGCCCTGACTCTGAGACCTTGATTGAAGCCGTGCTGAAGGCTTTGGGGACTGGGGATTGGGGATTAGGGAAACCCCAATCCCTAATGCCAAATCCCCATATCCTTGATCTTGGAACAGGCACGGGCTGCCTGCTGCTTACCCTGCTGGCCGAGCTGCCGGGTGCCACCGGCTTAGGCCTGGATGTCAGCCATGGCGCCCTGGCCGTGGCGCGTGAGAATGCTGCCCGTATCGAGTTGAGTGAGCGGGTGGAATTTACCTTCAGCAACTGGTGCGGCAGCCTCAAAACAAGCGAAAAAAGCGCAAAAAAGGCCCAAATTGTTGTTGCCAACCCGCCTTATATCGCCTCTAATGAGATAAGCGCATTGATGCCGGAAGTGGCCTCTTACGAGCCGCATCTGGCGCTGGACGGTGGCGCAGACGGGCTGGAGGCGTATCGCCGGCTGGCCGAGGAACTGCCCCCGCATTTAGCACAAAACGCATTAATCGTAGTGGAAATAGGCATAGGCCAGCATGAGGCTGTGAGTGCAATATTTCACGATAAAGGCTTCCGCGTGAATGCCATGGCCGATGATCTGGCCGGCATTACGCGATGCATCGTTTTTCACGGACCACAAAAGTAAGGGAAAAAGAGAAGATATGAAACGCAGGCATTCCGGTGGACATCACATGGGTAACGGCGGCGGCCATATGGGCGGCGGCAGGCCGCAGAACCGCTTCAGGCATGGCGGCGGCGGCCACAACAACCACGGCGGCTTCCAGAAGCCGCGCAAGAATTTCCCGGCATTGCGCGAAAAGTACCTCAACATGGCCAAGGATGCCTTGAGCGCAGGGGACCGCGTGCTCGCGGAATACTATCTCCAGCACGCCGACCATTATTTCCGCATGCAGGCCGAATACCAGGCCGAGCGCGCCGCCCGCCAGCCGCAGGCCGGTGAGCAGCCGGAAGCGCAGGAACAGACGGAAGAGGGTGAAGCCGACGCCGCCGGTTCCGACGAGCCGGATGTGGATATCCCGAACAACAGCAATGTCCTGCCCGCGTTCCTGACGCGCCAGGTGCCGCCGCCCGCGCCGCAGCAGGGTGAGGGTAAGGTTGCTTCTACTGGCTGGGAAGAAGAGTAGCGTCCGCCGCCTGGCTTTCGCCATCCACGCTGCAGAGCGCCTTGCCGCTGCAGGTGCGCGCCAGCGTCGCAGTGGCCACACCAATCGGCAGCGGCAGCTCCAGACGCAGCGGGATCAACCGCTCATCATCGGTAAAATACGTGCTTACCTTCGGCTCGCTCGCCATCTTTTTCATTTCTTTTGCAGTAAACCCGGCTACGGCCTTGCGGCTGCCCGTGACCGGGATCACACCATCTCTGCTTTCACCGATGGTGTAGGTCGTGTCCATCAGCCTGCGCCCATCATACAGCCGCACCGTGAATTCACGCTCACCCGCCTCGCGTGCCTTGTGCAGTTCTTCGCGCACGGCGAAAACATAGCTCAACGGATCCAGCGACGCGGCTTTCAGCCACCCCGCCACTTCCGGGCGGCGGTCGCGGTTTTCCGGCGGCTCTACCACCTCGTCGGCCACGCGCCCGGCGGTGTTATAGACCAGCTTCACGTGCCGCGGCTTGCCCTTGCTGGTATAAAACGTTTCGTATTCGCGCGGGCTCTTGCCCCAGCTTTTACCGCGTGAGCCGGTGAGCGTTGCCGAGCTCTCCATGCTGGTAAACATACGGGCCAGCCCGGTCATTTTCAGGGTACTTTCGGCCTCGAAATTTTTGGCATCCTCGTTTGCCCGCAGCGCCATTTCTCCGAATGCCATACCGCCCCAGTAAAACACATAAACCCCGTTGAAACGCAGCGGGGGAAGGGGTTCGGCCCAAGCAGGCTGAGCGATTAAAAGAGCTATTGCAACGGCTAAAAAGCGCACCATATATGTCCTTATATAGGTAATTATTATCATAATTTAAGTAAGGAGGCGATATGGACTTTGAACGTTACACCGAAAAAGCCCGTAATATCGTGCAGGTGGCGCAAGGGACGGCCCTTAAATCCGGCCACCAGCGCTTTGCACCCGAGCACCTTCTTGCCGCACTGCTGGCCGACCGCGACGGCCTCGCCCCCCGGCTTATCAAGGCCGCGGGGGGAGACACGGCCTCCGTGCAGGAGAAGCTCGACGCCGCCTTAAAAGCCATCCCCAGCGTGGAAGGCAGCGGCGCCGGGCAGGTCTATCTCGCGCCGGAAACTGCCCGCGTCTTCGGCACGGCTGAAGAAATGGCGCAGAAAGCAGGTGATGAATTCGTTACCGCCGAGCGCCTGCTGCAGGCGCTGGCCGTGCACAGCAAAACCACCGGCGTCTCGCCGCAAAAGCTGGAAGCCGCCATTAAAGACCTGCGGCAGGGCCGCAAGGCAGATTCCGCCTCCGCCGAAAGCAGCTTCGAGGCGCTGCGCAAATACACGCGCGACTTCACCGATATGGCGCGCGAAGGCAAGCTCGACCCGGTCATCGGCCGCGACGAGGAAATTCGCCGCACCATCCAGGTGCTGGCCCGCCGCACCAAGAACAACCCGGTGCTGATCGGCGAGCCGGGCGTGGGCAAAACCGCCATCATCGAGGGCCTCGCCCAGCGCATCATCGCCGGCGACGTGCCCGAAGCACTGAAAGACAGCCGCCTGCTGGCGCTGGATCTTGGCGCGCTGGTGGCAGGCGCAAAATTCCGCGGCGAGTTCGAGGAGCGTCTGAAAGCCGTGCTTACCGAGCTTTCCAACGCGGAAAGCGAAATCATCCTTTTCATCGACGAGCTCCACAACCTCGTCGGCGCAGGCCGGGCCGAGGGCAGCATGGATGCTTCCAACCTGCTCAAACCCGCGCTTGCGCGCGGCGACCTGCATTGCGTGGGTGCCACCACGCTCGACGAATACCGCAAGCATATTGAAAAAGACGCAGCACTCGCCCGCCGCTTCCAGCCCGTGTTCATCCCCGAGCCGACGGTGGAAGACACCATCTCCATCCTGCGCGGGCTGAAAGAAAAATACGAGCTGCACCACGGCATCCGCATCACCGACGGCGCCATTGTTTCCGCCGCCACGCTCTCGCACCGCTACATCAATGACCGCTTCCTGCCGGATAAGGCGATTGACCTCATCGACGAGGCGGCGGCCCGCCTGCGCATGGAGGCGGACTCCAAGCCCGAGGAACTCGACGAGCTGGACCGCCGCATCATCCAGCTTAAAATCGAGCGCGAGGCGCTGAAGAAAGAGCCGGACGCCGCCTCGAAGGAGCGCCTTGAGCGCCTGCAGAAGGAACTCGCCGGGCTGGAGGAAGAATCCTCCGCGCTGACGGCGCAGTGGCAGGCCGAAAAAGAAAAAATGAACGCGGCGCAGAAGCTGAAGGAAAAGCTGGAGCAGGTGCAGCACGAGCGCGACGCGGCGCAACGCAGCGGCAATCTCGCCCGCGCGGGCGAGCTGGTCTACGGCGTAATCCCGGAACTCATGCGCCGGCTGAAGGAAGCCGAGGAACAGCAGGACGGCAGCCTCATCAACGAAGCGGTGACGGATAAGGACATTGCCTCCGTGGTTTCGCGCTGGACCGGCATCCCCGTGGATAAAATGTTAGAGGGCGAGCGTGAAAAACTGCTGCGTATGGAAGATGCGCTGCGCAGGCGCGTGGTCGGTCAGGAGGAGGCGCTTGTGGCCGTCTCCAACGCCGTGCGCCGCGCGCGTGCCGGGTTGCAGGATCCCAACCGCCCCATCGGCTCGTTCCTGTTCCTTGGCCCCACCGGCGTGGGCAAGACCGAGCTCTGCAAGGCGCTGGCGGAATTTTTGTTTGACGACGAGCACGCGCTGCTCCGCGTCGATATGAGCGAGTACATGGAAAAACACGCCGTGGCGCGGCTGATCGGCGCGCCGCCGGGCTATGTGGGTTATGAAGAGGGTGGTTCGCTGACAGAAGCCGTGCGCCGCAGGCCCTACCAGGTGATCCTGTTTGACGAGGTAGAAAAGGCCCACCCGGATGTGTTCAACGTGCTCTTGCAGGTGCTGGACGACGGCCGCCTGACGGACGGGCAGGGCCGCACGGTGGATTTCAAAAACACGCTCATCGTGCTCACCTCCAATCTCGGCTCCGAGTTCCTGGCCGAGGCCAAGGGCGCAGAAATCCCCGCCGCCGTGCGCGACAAGGTGATGGGCGCGGTGCGCGCCGCCTTCCGCCCGGAATTTCTCAACCGGCTGGACGAGACCATCCTCTTCGGCCGCCTGAAAGAGGAGCAGATGCGCAATATCGTGACCATCCAGCTCTCCCGCCTGCGGGCGCTGCTGGTGGAACGCAAGATCACGCTGGAGCTGGACAACCAGGCGCTGGACTGGCTGGCCGAATCGGGGTTTGACCCGGTCTATGGTGCCCGCCCGCTCAAGCGTGTCATCCAGCGCGAGCTGCAAAACCCGCTGGCCCAGAAACTCCTCTCCGGCGACGTGAAAGATGGTGACAAGGTGGCGGTGAAAGGCTGGGAAGGCGGCCTGAACATCTCTGCAGCACGAGGGCAGGGCAAGGCCGCCTGAAACCATTTTCCTCCCCCTGGAAGGGGGAGGATTAAGGTGGGGGTCCACTATCCTCCGCAATACTGTTCAGTGTTCGCTGAACCAGACCCCTTCGCTCCAAAAAAACGATATCCGGATGTCGTTTTTTTGGAGCGAACCAACCTTCCCCCTTCCAGGGGGGAAGGAGTACTTTTGTTAATCCTTTCTTTTTCTAAACACCCTGCTAGGCTAACCCCAATTTCGCCGGTTTATCCAAGTGGGCGTGGCTCACTTTCAGTACCAAGAACGGCGTACGGGATGTTCCCGTAAGTATCATGTGCGAACCCCGGAAAGGGGGATGCCATGGCTGAGGAGAATCGCACCGGGCTCACAATCGAGCTGCAGGGGCGGAATCTGACCATTCGGAACAACTTCAACGGCGTGGACGTGCACGTGGAGATCAAGAACCCCGATGGGGGAACTTTCTGCACGCCCACTCTGGAGGGGCACGCGCAGAGGACGTTTACCCTGCCGTATTCCGGCAGGTGGAAGGTTGCTGCCAACAATGCCGAGTTCCCCGTGTATGTTGCGTGAAGCAGTTCCTGTCAGCAAAAGCCCCGCCCCCGCCATAGGGCGGGGCCTTTTCATTGTAGCCTTCCGGCCAATCACTCCACGCAATAAAATGCAGATACTCGTCGCGGGGTCCACGAGCCTGTCATTCTGAGCGAAGCGAAGAATCTACTTAAAATAGATCCTTCACTGCGTTCAGGATGACAAAAGCACGCTAAAAAGCACGTTTCTCTCGGCATCAACATATTGAGAAAGGGGGATTTACTTTAAAAAGCGGCAAAACGGCACTAACTAGTCAGTTCAGCGCTGTGCCAGCTTGCGGTCGGTGGCTACCATCGCGGTCTTGATCTGCTCGACGCGCGCCTTGAACGCGGTGAGTTCCTTGCCGGTCAGCGAATTGCCGGTCTTGAATTTCACGCCCGCCGGGTTCACCTGCTTGTCGCCCACCATCACTTCATAGTGCAAATGCGGGCCGGTGGACTGGCCGGTGGAGCCGACATACGCAACCACCTGGCCCTGCTTCACGCGCACACCGGGCTTGATGCCCTTGGCAAGGCGGCTGGCGTGGCCGTAGGCGGTGGCGTATTTGCCGCCATGCTCGATCTTCACGTAATTGCCGTAGCCGCCTTTCCAGCCGGCGTAATCAACCACGCCGTCACCGGCCGCGTAAATCGGCGTGCCGGAGTTGGCGCCGAAATCCACGCCGCGGTGCATCTTGCTGTAGCCGAGAATCGGGTGCGTGCGCATGCCAAAGCGTGAGGTGATGCGCGCACCGTTGATGGGCGTGCGCAGCAGCGCTTTGCGTAAGGACTCGCCTTTTTCGTTGTAGTAATCCACGTTGCCGCTTTTATCGGTGTGGCGGTAAACGCTGAGCTTGCGCTTGCCGAGATCAATCGATGCGTACACGGCATTGCCGTAGCCGGCCGTCGTGCCGTCGGCGGTTTCCATGCGCTCCATCAGCACTTCCATGAAGCTGCCGCGCTGGATATCGCGCTGGAAGTCCACGTCATAGCTGTAGACGTGGATCAGGTCCGTCAGCGTGTCGACGGGAACGCCGATCGCCGTGCCGGTCTGGTAGAAGCTGCTGTTGATGCGCCCGCTCGTGCGCACGAGCTTCTTTACAAGGGGGGCTTCGATCTTCTGGGCCTTGAAGCTACCGTCGCGTTCACGCTGCAGCTCGAGCTTCGCGGTTTTGGAAACCGGCATTGTTAGGCTGCGCAGTTTCGGCGAGGCGGGATTTTCGTCGCTGGCGTCAAGCTTGAGCGCAACTTCAAGCCCGGCATCGAGTTTGCGGGGGTCATAAATCTGGCGGATGGCTTTCACCGCGGCTTCGGCCTCTTCATAGGAAATGCCGGTATCGGTGAGCATGGCGAGCAGCGTGTCGCCCGAGCCGAGGCGCAGGCTCAAGGATGCAGGGTATACAGGGGCGGCCGGCGGCGGCGGGATCACGGGCGCGGCGGCCAGCACCGGTTGAGCGGCTACGGGCGCGGCGCTATGCTGGGCTGCGGCGGGGGCAAACTCCGCCACCGTGGCGGCCGGGCCGGCAATGATGGGAATGGCAAGGAAAATGCCGGAAGCAAAGGCAAAACCGCAGGCGGTGCCGAGCAGGAACCAGGAGACGCGCAAGCGTTTGATCCGGGCAGCAGCCAGGGAGTTGGATATGATGCGCACCGGCGCTTGATGATACTTCCGATACATTCTTTAAGTATAAGGGCTACATGCTTAAAAATTGAATAAGCGAAAAAGAACCCGCTGCCAACCCCTAAAGAGTCGATTCGTATTTTTAGGCAAATTCATTGCGAATTAGCTAATAAAGCGCTTGACGGGAGGGGGCATCGCCCTTAAATTACGCGCCTCGCCTTGACCGGCGGGGGCCTTTTTTAAGCCGAAAAACTGAAATTTTAGAGGATGTTACATGCCAACGATTAACCAGTTGGTGCGCCAAGGTCGTCACCCGCAAAAGCGCCGCAACAAGGTGCCTGCGATGGAAGCCTGCCCGCAAAAACGCGGCGTTTGCACCCAGGTGAAGACCGTCACGCCCAAAAAGCCGAACTCGGCGCTGCGCAAGGTAGCGCGTATCCGTTTAACCAACGGCTATGAAGTATTCGGATATATCCCGGGCGAAGGCCACAACCTCCAGGAACACTCCGTGGTGCTGATCCGCGGCGGCCGCGTGAAAGACTTACCCGGCGTTCGCTACCACATCATCCGCGGCACGCTGGATACGCAGGGCGTGAAAAACCGTAAACAGTCGCGCTCCGCTTACGGCGCGAAACGTCCGAAATAAGGGATTTACATATGTCTCGTCGCCATGCCGCACAGAAACGCGAAAATCACCCGGATCCGAAATTCGGAGATCTCACCGTTTCCAAACTCATGAACTGCCTGATGATCTCCGGCAAGAAATCCGTCGCCGAACAGATCGTTTACGGCGCTTTCGACGTTATCCAGAAGCGCACCTCGCAGGACCCGATGAAGATTTTCAATGACGCGCTCGACAATGTGAAGCCGAGCGTGGAAGTGCGTTCCCGCCGCGTTGGTGGCGCCACCTACCAGGTGCCGACCGAAGTGCGCACCGACCGCCGTCTCGCGCTTGCGCTGCGCTGGCTCATCGAGTCCGCCCGCGCCCGCCGCGACAAGACCATGAAAGAACGCATGGCCGCTGAACTGATCGACGCGGCCGGCGGCCGTGGTGGTGCAGTCACCAAGCGCGAAAACACTCATAAAATGGCAGAGGCCAACAAGGCCTTCTCGCATTATCGCTGGTAAGGGATCCTTTTAATTTATGCCACGTCAGACTCCACTCAATCGCTATCGCAACATCGGCATCTGCGCCCACATTGACGCGGGCAAG
>CAZUKF010000089.1:0-8353 GCA_964620765.1 uncultured Rickettsiales bacterium
AGCGCACCTAAAATCGCCACGTCGATATGTCCGCCGCGGATCATGGCAAAGGAGGTTGCGCTGTCGAAATACGCGCTGTGCGCAAGTTCGGTAATCGTCTGCTTGCCGGCGTTGATGAGGTCCGGGTTCACTTCACCTTTCGCTTCGGAGGGGAAGGGGCCCATGCCGAGCATGCCATTTTCCGACTGCAGCGTGATCTGGATATCCTTGGGAATGTAATTTGCCACTTGGGTCGGCATGCCGATGCCGAGGTTCACGTAATAGCCGTCCTTCAGCTCTTTCGCGGCGCGATGGCACATTTGTTCAATGGTCCAGGTCATATATTACCCTGCATTGGCAAAGTTGCTCTGCGCTTCGGCAAAGGTGGCCGAATCATTATCCGAGGCGGCGCGCAGCGCTAGGAACGGCGAGCGGATTCGCACGGCCAGCCCGCCCTGTTCAGTACGCACTTCCACCTGTGCTTTCAGCACCCGGTCCAGCTCGTTCTTGAAATGCTGCTTACGCGCATCATCACCCGTTACGGTCACCGCGAACCCGCCGGGTGTCAGCTCTTCCGGCGTGGGGTATTGTTCCACCAGCTCCAGCCCGCGCGCTTTTTCACGCAGATAGGCCAATACTTGCATTTTTGGCGAGACGCCACCACGGTTTAAGCTCATGACTTTTTCCCCGTCGGGTTTTCCTGGGTGGTGCGGAACTCGATGCGCTTCTCGAAATTGTCACCCTGGAAGATGCGCTGCACGAACACGCCGGGCGTATGGATCATTTCCTTGTCGAGCACGCCGGGCTCCACCAGCTCTTCCACTTCCGCCACGGTCACCTTGCCCGCCATCGCCATGATGGGGTTAAAGTTGCGCGCGGTTTTTTTGTAAATCAAATTGCCTGCGGTGTCGCCGCGCCACGCTTTCACAATCGCGACGTCGGCATCCAGCGCCGTTTCCATTACGTAATGATGCTCGCCGAATGCACGCGTTTCCTTTTTCTCGGAGATCACCGTGCCGTAGCCGGTGCGCGTGTAAAAAGCGGGGATACCGGCACCGGCGGCGCGGATGCGCTCGGCCAGCGTGCCTTGCGGGTTGAACTCCACTTCCAGCTCACCGTTGAGGAACTGCTGCTCGAATGTCTTGTTCTCGCCCACGTAGGAGGCCACCATTTTTTTAATCTGGCGCGTATGCAGCAGGATACCGCTGCCATAATCATCCACGCCGCAGTTATTGGCGATCCAAACAAGACCCTTTGTGCCTGCTTTGTGGATGGCGCGGATGCAGTGTTCGGGGATGCCGCACAGGCCGAACCCGCCCGACATGATGGTCATGTTGTCGAACAGCAATCCCTCCAGGGCGGATGGTGCATCGCGGTAGACTTTGGACATGGGGAATACATATTGCAGCTTCAATGGTTTAGCAATGGTTAATTTTTTAAACGTTTATTAGTAATTAACGCGTAAAATATTAATTAAGGAAGAGAGTTAAGAAAGGCCCGGATTTTCGGGTCTTTGGGTTAAGAAATTGGGAGACTCTCCGAATGGGCGGTGACAAGAATTTGCATGCTCCGAAAGCCCTGGTTGTAGACGACGACTCCTTATGCCTGCTGACAACCAAGGGCATCATGGAGCGCTTGGGCATGGAAACGCATGCTTCCCAGACGCCGGAGGAAGCGCTCAAACTCGGCATGGCCAGCGCCTTCGATTACATCGTGCTCGATATCGAGATGCCTTCCATCAACGGCTATGAGCTCTGCAAGCGCCTGCGCGCCGCGGAGAGCAAGAGCAAGCACGCCTTCATCGTAGCACTCTCCGGCCATATCCATGATTACAGCCACGTGGAGAAGTGCATGAGCGCGGGCATCTGCGACGTGCTGACCAAGCCCGTGACGGTGGACCAGATCCACAAGCGCCTTGATTTCTGGAAATTCGCCGTGAAAAACGCTGCGCTGCTCGCGCCGAACGCCTAATACCCCGTCATCATCCTGTCAACCAGCTGCTTCACCGTGGGGATGAAGCCGTTGGCGTAGAACGGGTCCGTTGCAAAACGGTAGGCGTTATGGCCGGAGAACATGAGCTCGTTGTCCACGCCCGCGCCGTGTGCAATATCTTGCAGCGTTTTCTGGATGCAGAAGCTGCGCGGGTCGGCCTTCTTGCCGGTGGTGTAGTCGTCCTTGTCTTTCCAGTTGGAGAAGCGGCAGTGCGAGAGGCAGCCCATGCACTCCACCTGGTCGGTGTGAATCTGCTGCGCCTTTGCCGGTGTAACGAAAATCAGCGTGTTATCCGGCGTCTTCATGCCGTCGGTAAACCCGGCGTCGATCCAGGCTTTCGCTTTGCCCATATCACCGGCGCGGATATACACCGGGCGGCCGCGCGGGCCCAGCGGTAGCGCTTCGGAAAGCTCGCCCTCGGGCGCGGCAGCGTACGCAATCTGCCGCTCGTTGCGGTCGCGCAGTTCGCCGATGAAATCATTGTTCACGGCGGAAGAGTAGAAGCCGGTCGGGCTGAAATTATTCAGGAACACGTCGCCTTTTTTCAGCGTCAGCAGGCGGCGCTTCCATTCCTCGGAGACGGGGCTTTCCTGCGTGAGGATCGGGCGTGTGCCGAACTGGAAGGCGATGGGGCCGATCTCGGGGTTGTCCAGCCAGTCTTCCCATTCCGCCAGGTGCCACACGCCGCCCGCCATGACGATGGGCGTATTGTGCAGGCCTGCCTCGTTCATCACCTTGCGCAGCTCGGCCACGCGCGGGTAGGGGTCCTGCGGGATATTGGGGTCTTCGCTGTTGGAAAGCCCGTTATGGCCGCCGGCCAGCCACGGGTCTTCATACACCACGGCGCCCAGCCACTCGCTGGTTTTGCTGTAGGCGCGCTTCCACAGTGCGTTAAACGCACGGGCGCTGGAGATGATGGGGTAGTAATACACGCCGTGCCCGGCGCAGATTTCGCCGAGCCGGTAGGGCATGCCGGCGCCGCAGGTAACGCCATGGATCAGGCCTTTTGCGCCCTCGAGCATGCTGATCAATATGCGCTCGCAGCCGCCCATTTCCCACAGCACGTTCACGTGGATGCGACCCTGGCCGCCTGACATTTCATGCGCGATCTTCGCGTTCTGGATGCCCCCGGCGATGCTCTGCGCCACCAGCTCTTCATGCCGTTCCGTGCGCAGGGTTCTATGGTAGACATAGGGAATCAGGTTGCCGTTCGCGTCAAACCGCTGCGGGTTGACGCCGGAAAACGTGCCCACGGCCCCGGCCGCGGCAAACGCCCCGGCGGTGTTGCTGTTGGTCACGGCAATGCCTTTGCCCCCCTCGATGATGGGGAACACTTCCTTGCCGGAAATAACTACCGACTTGATTTTCCTGGCAGAAAAAGGCGCCATGGCGGGCAACGCGCTCAAAATCCTACTCCAAAAGTAAAGAACGCATTATAGGCGGCACGTTTCAGGACGCAACGGCAAATTCGCCCTGTTTTCGCAAGGCGCCCTTGGCAAAAGGTTAAGGTTATTGTATATTCCCGGCAGGTTTACCGGTTTGTCCTGGCATGCGTTTTTGTGATCAGGGTATCGGTTGCGGGGTCTCCTCGCTTTCTGAAAGCCCCTGTCATGCTGCGTAGAAAACCGGGAGTTTCCTATGTTGGAGGGACTATGTTCCCTTTACCGTGCGGCGTCCGCCGCAACTGTTCCACCTGTCCGGGCCGCGCCGCGTGCGGCCGTGCCGTGCCGGTGCCAGATGGCAAGCCGCCGCAGCTGGTCTTCATCACCGGTGATCCGGTGGCGGTGGAGCTGCTGCTGCGGACCCCGGGTCTGCTGGATCGGGTGTTGTCCATGCCTCCCGGCCCATCCGACGGAGCGCACCCGCCCCAGCCGTTCCCGCCGCCGTCCGCGGCTTCGGAAAGCCGGTGGGTGTGATGTAAGCCCTGACAGGGTGTGAAAAGAAGGTCCGTCCGCGTTAAGCGGGCGGACCTTCTTCATTTCTGCTTCATTTTTGTGGCAAAACTCTATTAATCATTGCGCGCTAAACTCAAGGCGTGATCACCGTTTACTGCAAATCCGGAACTGCCATCCGCCCGCGCGTGCTTTCGCCCGGCGAAGCCGTGCCGTCGGACGCGCTGTGGATCGACATGCAGTCTCCCTCGCTGGAAGAGGAAACTGCGGTCGAGCAGCAGCTGGGCATCGAGATTCCCTCCAAGAAGGAAGTCTGGAAGAACCAGGTGCTCAACCGCCTCTACCAGGAACACGGCGTCACCTACATGACCGCCGCCGTCATCACCAAGACGGACTCGCCCTACCCGCAGACTAGCTCCATCACCTTCATCCTTTCGCCCGGCTATCTTTTCACGCTGCGCTACATCACGCCCACTTCGTTCCAGACGTTCGCGCAGCGCGTGGTGCAGCAGGCGGCGTCCTACTCCAGCCCCAGCCAGGTGCTGGAAGGCCTGCTCGAGGAAGTGATCGACCGCGTGGCGCATAATTCGGAAGTGGTGGTGCAGACGCTCGATGAGCTGTCGCACAATATTTTCGGCGACGGCCTGCTGGGCAACGGCAAGAACCCCTCGCAGGCGATGAAAGGCGTGCTCAACCGCCTCGGCGCCTGCAACGACCTCAACTCCAAGATCAACGAAAGCCTGCACAGCTTCCAGCGTATGCTCACCTTTTTCCGCCAGACCAACAAGTCAGACACGGCGCTGGATGAAAGCGTGGGCATCCTGCTGACGGACGTGTCGGCGCTGGTGCGGCAGACGGCGTTCCTCTCCGACAAGATCACCTTCCAGCTGGATGCGACGCTGGGCATGATAAATGTGGAACAAAATCTTATTATCAAGATTTTCTCGGTTGTTGCCGTGTTCTTCCTGCCGCCGACGCTGGTCTCCAGCATGTACGGCATGAACTTCCACAACATGCCGGAGTTGAACTGGACGTTCGGCTACCCCATGGCGGTTGCAATCATGATGCTTTGCGCATTGGTACCCTTCCTCTATTTCCGCAAAAAAGGCTGGCTGTAAGCCCTTTTCTCCCTATAATCATTCTGTTCCCGGTCTATTCACCTGCGAAGCCCATTTCGCAGTCATGCGATGGACCTGCAGGTGGGAGTCTGCCATGAACGGCAGCAAGGCGTTTCTCCAACTGGCGGCGAGGATGCTCAAGTCATGCCGCCTGCCGGAGCACCCCGGCACTCTGAGGGTGGGGCACCGCAAGAGCGGTGAGCCCACGAACGTTCGTGTCCTGGTGCCAGGCAGCGCCTTCCGGCGGAATAGCCGCCGCGGCGCGTGCCTGTATTAACGTTCGTCTTTTCAGGGCCGTTTTCCGGCTGGAAATCTTTGTCAGAATCCCTATAATCGTTGCATTCCCGGTCTGTTCACCTGCGATATCCTTGCAGTTTGCGTGGACCTGCAGGTGGTCCGGACGTTGGAATGCACCTCCCTTTTTTCCCCGCATATGGGGTGGTGCCAAATCTTTTCTTTGCGGGTGGAGCTTTTGCCCTATGGGCAATTTCAATCCCCTCAACCAGCTGGTGGCGCGGTTCGGCAAGGCGGCGAGCCTGCCGAGGCACCCGCCGCCCGGCAGCACCAGGCGCCTGCACGGCCCCGTGGTCTCGCAGCGGCTGGACCGCAGCAGGACTCTCCACAACCGTGGCGGAAGCCGCGGCAAGGGTGCGAGCATGGTGGAGTTGCCGCCGGGTTGAGTAGCACAAAGCGCCGCCCGGGTTACCCGGGCGGCGTTCATCTTTCTAACCTATTGAAAATAAACAAATACAGTTTTCAACACGAAGTCACGGAACTGTAACTTGTTGTGCAAGGCCGGAAAGCTTATCTTTCACAATAGCGAGGAGTACGCAGTTTTCGTTATGGATACGGCTGAAAAACCAGAACAAAAGGCACCCGAGCCGAAGAAGGAGTCCCGCAGCCTGCTAAGCCGCGGGCTCAACCTGGCCGCTTACCCGATAAGCGCCGCAGTGGGGTATTTCACGTTTAATAGCGATGTGCACCACGAATTCTACAGCAACTTTGCCAAGCGCAAGATGTTTGCCGACATGCAGGCGCCGCTGAGCGGCAAGATCGACAGCATCATTACCAGCGGCATGCAAGACCCGCACGTGGACGTGCCCACCGAGATCCGCAACATGCAGGACGGCTACCGTGAGGCCGTCAACGCCCGCATCCGCAACTGGGGCTACAAGGGCATGGATGATTACTGGAAAGCCCTGCACGACAACCAGAAGCTCAAGATCTTCGCGGAAACCACCTCCGTCACCGGTATTACCTTCGGCGCACTGATCCTGCTTTCCAACAACATCGACAAGCTGAAGGACGTCTTCAATTTCAAAGACGACAAGGACCAGGCCGCCGGGCGGTGAGGTTATAAAAATCGTTTCATCGCAATCGCCTTACCTGAGCCGGATTTAAAATATTGCTCAAGCTCTCTCGCTTTTTTCTCATTCTCCACGGCAATGTAGGCCCGTAACTTCATAGGCCGATAAGCTTTGGTTGAAAGCACTAAACCGTCGGTGTGAGATTTAAAGCGTCTTTTGAGATCGGGGGTTGAACCCACGTAAATATGGCCATTACTTAGTTCAAGAAAGTAAACATACCACATGTGTTGCTCCAGCCTCCCTACGCTAAAGCTTCGGGAGACACTGCGCCCTAACGGTTCCGGCTGTCAGGCCTAAAGTGGCCTGCCACCCGAAGCCCGTAAGGGCGCAGGGTGGTGACTCCTACGGGATTCGAACCCGTATTGCCGCCGTGAAAGGGCGGTGTCCTAACCATTAGACGAAGGAGCCATTGGGCGAGGCTGCCATTGGGGCAGGGTGTAAATATCGGGGCGGGCATGCATTAGTCAACAGGAATTGCGCCCCGGCCCTTGCAGCAGCGCGGTTTTTCAGCATAAATAAGTGTTTATGTTGGCCATGCAATATTCCATTCCCCTGCCGTCGAATTACGACGCGGCGCGCGTGCGCGAGCGGGTGGACCAGCGCCGCTGCCTGTTTGACGACCATTCGGGCCTGCTGCACAAATCCTTCATTTACAGCGCCACGGACCATCTCTACGCCCCGTTTTACGTCTGGCGCGACGTGGAGCAGGCACGGCTGTTCCTGCTGGATGACCTGTTCAAGGGCGTGGTGGATGCGTTCAGCCGCCACCGCGTGCGCAGCTGGTTCGTGCTGGCGATGGGCTACGGCAACCGCGATGCCCGGCCCGAATACGCCTGCCGCGAGGTGGACGTGATCCCGGTCGGCGAATGCCTGCAGCGTTTTACGCGCGTCGAGCAGGAGACGCACCGGCATCTGCTGTCCAACCCCATGTGCTACATGCACCTGGTGGCGCTGGATGCCGAGCGCTGGGAGGTGATGCGCTATTCCCTCTGGAAGAACGAGGCGCATGCCGAGCCGCCGGGCACGGACTGCTACCAGCTTTATAACGTGCTGCATGTTTCAGAACCCCGTTAACCCCGTCATCCCGGCGGAAGCCGGGACCCAGTAGAACATATTCGCGCCGCGGACGCGGCGCACTGGGTTGCGGCTTTCGCCGCAATGACGGTTAAGGGTGGATGATTCCGGCCTCGGTAACGATGAGGTCCAGCCTCACGTCATGCGCCTCCTCGGGGATGCGCGGTGCTTCCTGCGCGGCAAAGCCCACACCCACGGCGAGCTTCGGCTTCAGGCTTTTTAAGATACGGTCGTAATACCCGCCGCCATAGCCCAGCCGGTAGCCCCGCCGGTCGAACGCCAGCAAGGGTACGAGCAAAATATCCGGCGTCACCGCCTCGGCACTTTTCGCGGGTTCTAAAATGGCATACGCGCCCTGCACCAGCGCATCGCCCGGTTTCCAGCGCCGGAAGGTGAGTTTCTTGGAGAGAATATCCGTGCAGGGGAGGCACGTGGTGACACCGCGCGCGGCCAGCGCCGCCAGCACGTTTTCCACCGGCGCCTCGTTGCGCGTGGTCATGTAGCCGGCCACCACGCCTTCGGGCAGCGCCTGCAAAATGTTTTGCGTCAGCGCAGGCGTCAGCGCGTGTGCATCCAGCATCTTGCGCTTTTCCAAAAACTCTTTGCGTAATTCGGATTTGTTCAGAAAGAACTCCGGAGGAGCGCAGCGACGACTAGCGACCAAGCGGGAGCGCAGCCTGCCCGGCGCCAAGCGCGAAAGCGCTGAGGGCCAATTTAAAAAGGATCCGCCCTGGCCGGTGGTCGAATGTCTCATCGGCCCTGTGTGTACAGGTGGGTGCCATATACCAAAGGACTATGCCCAAAGGCAGGGACAGCTCCCGAGATGAAGATTATCGGCCCAAGGAACAATTTGACCTGTCGAACCGGGCAGACCCAAGCTTTGAGCATACCCTATCCTGGGAAAAAGCGCCAGATTTCTTCGAATTGTCAC
>CAZUKF010000090.1:0-8139 GCA_964620765.1 uncultured Rickettsiales bacterium
CCGCGTGGCGTATGGTCGATCGCTGCTGCTCTTGGTGTGCCTCGTGGCGTGGACCTATTACGCCGTGCCCAATATCCGCCAGCGCTGGCTGTCGGTGTGGCCGGGTGCGATCATCACCGTGCTGGGCTGGACTTTTGCGGCGCGGCTGTTCGTGCTGTTCCTCAACTACTCGCACCAGCTGACAATTGTGTATGGCAGCCTCGGCGGCATTATCGCGGCGCTCATCTTCTTTTATATATGCAATATCATTTTCATTTTCGGCGCGGAGTTCAACCACCATATCAGCACGTGGGCGGGCATGAAGGTGGTGGAACGCGAAGATCCGGAAGAGCCGCCCCCTACTTCAGCGTGAGCCCTGGCAGTTGCTGCTTCCACAGCAGGAACAGGAATGCAAGCGCAATGGCGAGGCCGTAGGGCACCGGCTCACCGTCCTTGAACAGGCGCGGCAGCTTCGGCGAACCGAGCATGGCGGGCGCCACCCACGGCAGACCCTTGCGGATGACGATAGCAGCCAGCGCCAGCACGCCACCGAAAACGGTCATGATGATCAGGAAATCAAACAGCCGCAGCAGGCTCGCCCCGGCCCACAGCGAGCAGGCGGTGATGAGTTTTATATCGCCGCCGCCCATCCAGCGCATCTTCCACATGCCGTAGCCGACGACGAACACCGCAACCGTGGCCAGTACTGCCCGCGACCAGTCAATCGGAGTGGGCGACATCACCACCATGAGCGGGTAGACGGCAAGGGTGAGCCCGACGAGCCAGTTGGGGATGATGTATTTCGTGGCGTCGAAATAAAGCACGAGCGCCATGAGCACGGTGAGGACGATGAAAAAGACTGCCATAGGGGCTACCGAATTTTTTCGATTCCGTTATAGTGCACAAAGCTTAACAACAGGTTGATGCAACTGCTATTCCTCTCCCTGGAAGGGGGAGGATAAAGGTGGGGGTCCGGTTCAACATGACACAACCTAAACAGTTTCGGGAGCTTTCTCCGCGCATTCTGACGCATTCGCGCAAATTGCGGAAAGAAATGACAGAAGCCGAAAAAAACTATGGTTTTATATCTGTCATGAGCAATTCAAAGGGCGCCGGTTCCGCAGACAGTATCCCCTTGGAAATTACATTGCTGATTTCATATGTATTAGCAGTAAGCTCATTATTGAAATCGATGGCGGTCAGCACGCATCACAGCACACTTATGACAAGAAACGTGAAGCGTATCTAAAGGAGCTTGGTTATAAAGTGATCCGCTTTTGGAATAATGAAGTAATGGAGAATATCGAAGGCGTGTTACAAACAATTTCGATAGAACTTCAGGAGAGATGACCCCCACCTTAATCCTCCCCCTTCCAGGGGGAGGAAATTGAAGAGCGTATATGAAATTCCTGCTTTTACTCCTTATCGGCTATATCGGGCTGACCCTGCTGGTCTGGCACTACCAGCGCAGCCTGATGTACCTGCCCATGCGCAACATGGAACCACCGGCGTATTACGGCTTAAAAAACTTTACCGCCGAAAAGCTGGTGGCAGAAGACGGCACCGAGCTGACAGCGTGGTACGCGCCCGCGCGCGAGGGAATGCCCACGATCATCTACCTGCATGGTAATGGCGGGCATCTGGGCTACCGCGCCGGGGTGTATCACGGTTTCGCGGAAGAAGGTTTCGGCGTGATCGCGCTTTCGTGGCGCGGCTACGGCACCAGCACCGGCTCGCCCACCGAGGAAGGGCTTTACCAGGATGCGCGCGCCGCCATCGCCTTCGCGGAGAAACATGGGCTGGCACTCAAGCAGCTTATTTATTACGGCGAATCACTGGGCACGGGTGTGGCGGTGCAGATGGCGATGGAAACCAAGCCCGGCGCGGTGGTGCTCTATGCGCCCTACACCTCCATTGTGCAGCGCGCGGCGGAGATTTATTTCTTCCTGCCCGCCCGCTGGCTGGTGAAAGACCGTTTCGATTCGCTGGGCAAGATTCACAACGTGGAAGCGCCGCTGCTGATTCTGCACGGCGAGCCGGACACCATCGTGCCGGTGACGCACGGCAAGAAAATGCTGGAAGCCGCCAACGAGCCGAAGAAGGGCGTGTTCTTCCCGGATCTCGGGCATAATGACCTGGTTCCCCAGCGTTTCGTGCCGGAGGTGCTGAAGTTCTGCCAGGAACAGGGTTTGATTAAAAAGGCAGCCGCGCCTTAATGTTTATTTGTCATGCCGCACTTGTTGCGGCATCTCCTGCAATTTGATGGAGACCCCGCAATAAATGCGGGGTGACATCTGCTAAAACGGCAGCCGCGCCTTGAGGGCGGTGCCGAGGGTTCCGTCATCCAGGTAATCAAGTTCGCCGCCCATGGGGATGCCCTGCGCAAGCCGCGAGATGGAAACGTTGCAGCCCTCCAGCCGCGAGGTGAGGTAATGCGCCGTGGTCTGCCCCTCGATGGTGGCGTTGGTGGCGAGGATGATTTCCTTCACCTCCTCCTTCGCCGCGCGCAGGATGAGCGGCTCGATGTTGAGCTTGTCCGGCCCGCGGTCATCGATGGCGGAAAGCGTGCCGCCGAGCACGTGGTAGAAGCCTTTATATAAATTGCAGCGCTCGATGGCCCAGAGATCGCCCACCTCCTCCACCACGCAGATAGTAGCCGGGTCCCGCCGCGGATCGGCGCAGATGTTGCAGGGGTCGCAGGAATCTAGATTGCCGCAAGCTCTGCAGGTGCGCACTTCTTCCATGGCGCGCTTCAGCGCTTCGCCGAGCGGCTGCATCTTCTTCTCGCGTTCACGAATGAGCTGCAAAACAATACGCCGTGCCGAACGCGGCCCCAGCCCGGGGAGCTTGGAGAAATGGTGGATCAGCGAATCTATCGCGTTTGTCATACTTCACCAGTCACCAGCACCAGCCACCAGCACTAAACAGGCAGCTTGAAGCCCGGCGGCAGGTTCAGCCCGGAGGTGAGCTTGCTCATCTCGCCGGAGAAGCGTGCTTCCA
The DNA here is from genome assembly GCA_964620765.1 of uncultured Rickettsiales bacterium. Taxonomy (GTDB): domain Bacteria; phylum Pseudomonadota; class Alphaproteobacteria; order Rickettsiales; family SXRF01; genus CAZUKF01. The sequence continues at coordinate 2,980 of CAZUKF010000090.1, forward strand.
TTTTCGTCTTGGCGTCGTTGAACGCAGCGACCACGAGGTCTTCCAGCATTTCCTTTTCATTGGGGTCGATCAGCTTGCTGTCGATATCGATCTTCACGGCGTAGCCCTTGCCGCTGACAACGGCTTTCACCGCGCCGCCGCCGGAGCTGCCTTCGCTGCTCTCGCCTTCGAGCTTGGACTGGAGGTCCGTGATGCGGCCCTGCAGTTCCTGCGCCTGCTTCAACATTTTCTGTAAGTTCATACTCTGCTCCTTTTTCTTGTTTTTACTTCACGTTCACCACTTCCGCACCCGGGAAATGCTCGAAGACGCTGGCGACCAGCTTCTCCTTCGTTGCCTCGCCGATGGCCTGCGAGCGGGCTGCCGCAGCCTCTTCGTCCAGCGTCGGCGCGCCGGGCTTGGAGGAAAGCACGATCTTCCATTCCATGCCCGTGGCGCGGTTCAGCACCTGGGTAACACGGCCGCTGAACTCGCGCGGCACGGGGGTTTTCATGAATACCTCGAGCAGGCCTGGGGCAAAAGACACCAGTGAGCCGAACTGGCGCAGCTGGCCGGCCAGCAGCGGTTCCTTCTCGCGCGCCAGTAAGTCGACCAACTCAGGGTAGGATCCGACGGCTGTAAGCACCGGTGCCGCCTGCTTTACCGGCTGAATTTCTTTCTGAATTAGGGGGACGGCAGGCTCAGGCGTTTTTTTTTCCGCCGGGAGTGCGGCAGGTGCGCCCTGCAGGCCGCGTATCGCCTCGGCGGGGGTAGGCAGTTCGGCGGCGTAGGCCGCGCGCACCAGCGCCATTTCGGCGGCAGTCAGCGGCGACGGCGCATAGCGCACTTCGCCCACGGCCTTGAGCAGCATCTGCCACATGCGGGCGAGCACCGGCATGGAGAGCTGGCCGGCAAGCGCGGCAGCGGTGTTGCGTTCATGCTCGCCGTAGGTTGCGTCTTCCGTGCCGGCGCCGATTTTAATGCGGGTGATGAAATGGGTGAACTCCAGCATGTCCTGCAGCACCAAGAGCGGGTCTGCCCCGGCGTGGTAAAGCGCGCGCAGCTCCTGCACCGCCTGTTGCGCCTTGCCTTCGAACACCTGCGCCAGCAGCGAGAGCACCCTTCCCTTGTCGGCCAGGCCCAGCATGGTGCGGACCACGGCTTCACCAATGGGTTCACCGGGCGTGGTGGCCATGGCGATGGCCTGGTCCAGCAGCGAGAGCCCGTCGCGCGCGCTGCCCTCGGCGCTTTGCGCCAGCAGGCGCGCCGCTTCGGGTGAAAGTTTCATGCCTTCTTTTTCCGCGACGCCGGACAGATGCGCGGCCAACACCTCCAGCCCGATGCGCTTTAAGTCAAAGCGCTGGCAGCGGGAGAGAATGGTGACGGGGATTTTCCGCGCCTCGGTGGTAGCGAAAATAAATTTCACGCTCGGCGGCGGCTCTTCCAGCGTTTTCAGCAGCGCGTTGAAGGCGCTGCCGGAGAGCATGTGCACTTCGTCGATGATGTAGATCTTGTTGCGGGCAGCGACGGGGGCGTAATGCACGGTATCTATAATGTCGCGGATGTCGCCCACGCCGGTGCGGGAGGCCGCGTCCATCTCCAGTACGTCCACGTGGCGGGATTCGGCGATGGCTTTGCAATTGCTACATACACCGCAGGGGTCGATGGTGGGCCCCTTCTCGCAGTTGAGCGCCATGGCGATGATGCGGGCCGTGGTGGTTTTGCCGACGCCGCGTATGCCGGTGAGCAGGAACGCATGCGCGAGGCGGCCGGTGTTGATGGCGTTGGAGAGCGTGCGCACCAGCGCCTCCTGGCCGATGAGATCGGCGAAAGTAGAGGGGCGGTATTTGCGGGCGAGGACTCTGTATTCCATGATGCGCTAATGTTAGATGACTGGCGGCGACCCGAGGGAAATCCGCTGCGGCTGCTCCGTTTCCGGCCTGACCGGGTTTACGGCACCTCTCGCCCGCCGCCAGCCAAGTTGCGAGTATAACCACGCAACCGCGCGACTCAATAGGCATCTTAAACTATTTAAAACCTTCTTGGCAGAAAGATATAATCGGGTAACTTGCTATGGTATTTAATATAATTCGTCATATGAATGGATGGATGCATGTTGCGTGACCGGCCGATAGGCATTGATCTTTTCGCAGGAGCAGGCGGTTTAAGCTTGGGCTTCGAGCAGGCCGGGTTCGATGTTGCCGCGGCCGTGGAAATTGACCCTATCCATTGCGCAACCCATAAATTCAACTTTCCGAGCTGCGTGACGATTTGCAGTAGCGTCATAGACATCGACGGTTTTGCTATCCGCAGAAAAGCAGGGCTTGGAAAAAAAGACATAGACGTTGTATTCGGTGGCGCGCCATGTCAGGGGTTTTCACTGATGGGCAAGCGCGCTCTGGATGATCCCCGCAATGAACTGGTGCACCATTTCGTGCGCCTTGTTCTCGAGCTGAACCCCCGATACTTCGTGTTTGAGAATGTCAAAGGGCTGACTATCGGTCAGCATAAGCAATTTCTGTACGAAATTATCGAAGCTTTCCAAGACGGCGGATACCGGGTGATGTCGAATTATAGCGTTTTGAATGCCGCCGATTACGGAGTGCCGCAAGACCGGCGGAGATTGTTCCTGTTCGGCGCAAGAAAAGGCGAAAGCCTTCCAAGCTACCCAAAGAGCCGTGGCGCAGTGACGGTATGGGATGCTATCGGCGACTTGCCAGAAGCCGAAAATTTTCCGGAACTTTTCAAGAAAGACTGGGTAAGAGCCGAATTCGACACACCTTCAGCCTATGCTAGAAAACTGCGGCGTCTGGACAATAAATCCAGCCATTACGGATATGACCGCGATTTCGATAGAGATGTACTTACGTCGAGTTTGCGCACTGAGCATTCCGCATTATCGAGACAGCGCTTCGCGGATACGCCCCATGGGGAAACCGAGCCGGTTAGCCGGTTCTTCAAGCTTGATCCGAAGGGCGTATCCAATACGCTGCGTGCCGGTACCAACAGCGACAGAGGTGCATTTACCTCTCCCCGGCCGATCCATCCCCATACGCCGCGCTGCATTACGGTGCGCGAAGCTGCTCGGATTCATTCCTATCCCGACTGGTTCCGGTGCCATGTCACGAAATGGCATGGGTTCCGCCAAATAGGCAATTCCGTGCCGCCGCTGCTGGCGCAAGCCGTGGCCGGTAAAATCATGGAAGCAATGGAAGTAAAACCTATTCGTCCGAAAGAGTCCTTGAAGCTGGGTGATGAGCGCCTGCTTGGGGTTTCCATGGCAGAAGCCGCGTTGTTGTTCGGAGTGTCCAACACTGTCATTCCCAAACGCAAACGTCCTCAAGAAATTCTGGAAAGCGCCTATGCCTAAAAAGAAAACCGGCACGGATAACCTGTATTCCGTCATCATCGAAAAACTATTCCAGCGGCACTATAGCAATGGCATACAGGAATTCGAGTTCGAGCGTTCTGAGATAGAGACTATTGTCAATGAACTCGGCAAGCCGCTACCGAAAAACATCGGCGATCTGTTCTATTCTTTCCGCTACCGTACATCCCTACCGAAATCCATCCAGGATACAACACCCACGGGAAAAGAATGGATCATCGAAGGCACCGGCAGGGCAAAATATGCTTTTCGGCTTGTTAAGCTTAATCGAATCGTTCCGCGCGCCGAATTGGTCACCATCAAGGTCCCCGATGCTACACCGGAGATTATTGCGTCCTATGCGCTGGACGATGAGCAGGCGCTGCTGGCGAAAGTGCGGTATAATCGCCTGATCGATATTTTCCTAGGTCTTACCACCTATTCGCTGCAAAACCATCTCCGCACTACCGTCAAGGGGATGGGGCAAATAGAAATCGACGAGTTGTATATCGGGCTGGATAAGCACGGATGCCACTACGTCATTCCCGTCCAAGCGAAGGGTGGCAAGGATCAAATCTCTGTAGTCCAAACCAAGCAGGACATACGCTGGTGCGAGGAGAAATTTCCTGGAATCGCCTGCCGTGCTATTTCCGCGCAATTCATGAACGAGAACTTAATTGCTATTTTCGAGCTTACCGTCGAGGACGACCTAGTAAAGGTCGTGGAGGAGCGGCATTATAAACTCGTGCCAGCCGGCGAATTGGATGCCGTGGCCATTAGGCAGTACCGAACATAATTTCTATTTTTTAGAAACCCGCCCACTTGAAGAGGGCCTGGAAGAACAGCTTGATCACGCCCACCATCAGCGCGATGGCCATGAGCGAGAAACCCACCGCGCAGGAAACAAAGAGCCCGTCTTTTTCCAGCATGCCCAGCGCAATGAGCGACATGGCAAGGCCGGGGAAGAAATTCCCGCCGGGAATGGGCAGCGCGATGATGAGCGACAGCACCACGAACAGCAGGCCGAGGAAACGCTCGGCGAAGCGCGAGGTGACCCAGTCCCACCGCGGCGTGAGATATTTCTCCAGCTTGATGACGCCCGGCATGGCCTTGTTCAGGAGGCGCTTGAGCACATCCATGGAGAATTCCTTGCGGGCGATGCGGTCCGGCAGCCAGATGGTCTGGCGCCCCACCACCATCTGCAGCGCGATGAACGTGATGGGCAGACCCGTGATGGTTGAGAAGCCCGGTATGCCGGGAATGGGCAGTGAATTCGGCAGCGCGAAAATGAGAATGGCCAGCGCGAAGCCGCGGTCTCCCAGCTTGTCGGTGAAGCGGCCCAGCGATATCGAGCCGTTCTGGCTGTTATCGATGATGTCCTGCAGTACCTGGCTGGTGCGCTTGGGATGTTCTTTGGGCGTCATTCGTCTCATTGTAGGAAAGCAATCCTAAAAACTCGTTAAGCTATTGGGGGAAAGCGGGTATTGGACACAGGCATTATGCCTGATTTCCACCTGTAAAGCAAAACCCCTCCCCAAAGTCATCCCCGCCTTGCGCGGGGATCTCAGACATCCGCAGGATTGAGGGGCTTCCCCCAGATCCCCGCTCTCCGGCGGGGATGACTTTGGGGATAACTTACAACTTGGTAAACAAACGCCGTTTTGCTATCAACATTGGATGGCATCCAAGGTCCGCACCGCCTCTTCAGAACGAAGCCCTCTTAAAGCCCTCGGCGGTTTTATCATCTGCGCGGCCGCGCTCTACCTCATGATCTGCCTCTTTACCTATAGCCAAGCAGACCCTTCCCTTAACCGCG
>CAZUKF010000091.1:0-8008 GCA_964620765.1 uncultured Rickettsiales bacterium
TGCCGGTGCTGTTCATCATCGAGAATAACAACTACGCCATGGGCACCAGCGTGCAGCGCAGCCACGCGGCGACGCAGCTTTACAAGCGCGGCGAGAGCTTCGGCATCCCCGGCCGCGAAGTGAACGGCATGGACGTGCTGGCCGTGCGCGAAGCAGCGATGGAAGCCGTGGAGTATGTGCGCGAAGGCAACGGGCCGATGCTGCTGGAACTGAAAACCTACCGCTACCGCGGCCACTCCATGTCCGACCCCGCCAAATACCGCAGCAAGGAAGAGGTGGAGGATTACAAGGAGCACAAGGACCCGATCGAGGGTTTGAAGGCGCACCTGCTGGGCGACAAGATCGTCAAGGAAGACGAGTTCAAGGCCATCGAGGCCGAGGTGAAGAAGGTGGTGAATGAGGCCGCCGAGTTCGCGCAACAATCTCCCGAGCCGCCGGAAGATGAGCTCTGGACCGACGTGATTGTGTGACCGCGCGCGCGCAAACGCTTCTCTTTTTAGCGGCCGCTTCCTCCATCATCGTTTTCATGGTTTTTCAGACCCTGCAGGGCTGGGCCGCGCCCGGCGTGCCGGTGGGCGTGCAGGACCCGGATGTCTGGCTGCGCCTGCTGCTGGTGGAACACCTGCACAATGGTGGCGGCTGGTATGAGCGCCACTTCACGCGGCTTTCCGCGCCGGAGGGGGTGACCAACCACTGGACGCGCCCGCTTGATTTGCTGCTGCTGGTGCTGGCGTGGCCGTTCACCTTTTTCATGCCGTTCAAGCAGGCGCTGTGGTCTTCCGCCATTGTGTATAACGCGCTGCTGCTGCTCGCGGGCCTCGCAGGCACGCTGTGGGCGCTGAAGCCGCTGCGCCTGCACGCGGTGGCGCCGTGGGTGGTGTTGGGCTTCTGGCTGACAGACCCGAATATCCTCAACGCTTTTCTCATCGGCCGGGCAGACCACCACAGCCTGCTGCTGGTATTATTTGTTTGGGTGCTGGGTTGTGGGTTGCGCATGGAGAAATACGCCCTGCTTGCGGGGGCGCTGGCGGGGTTGGGCCTCTGGGTATCACCGGAATTCCTTGCCGTCATTGCGCTGGTGCTGGTGTGGCTCGGCGTGCGCTGGATTGAAACCGGCGAGCGCGCATTGTTGCAGCAGGGCCTGCGTTTCTCGTTGCAGGCGCTGGCGGTGCTGCTGCTGGCGGTGATGCTGGAATGGCCGCCTGCCGAGTGGGCAACCGTAGCACACGGGCGCATTTCCATTGTGCATGTCACCATGCTGAGCTTGAGCGCAGGCGTGGTGCTGCTGGCGCTATACCTCAACCCCAAGCAGCGGTTGCTCTTCGCGGGCGCGGCGGGGGCGGCAGGCCTCGTGCTGTTATATTGCCTCTACCCCGGCTTTCACCGTGGTGGCCTCGCGGATATCGACCCCGCCATGCTTGCCGCTTTCGATGCGCAGATGGGCGAGATGCGCCCGTCATGGAACAGTGCGCACCCGTTTGCGTCGCTCGCGTTTTACATCTCGCCGGTTATTGCGCTGCTGGCCTTCCGCCGCTACTTCACGCTGTGGACGTTGGTGCTGGCGGCGTTCCTGGTGCTGGCCAGTTTCCAGTGGCGCTGGGGCGGCTACGTGGCGGTGGTGACGTGCCTCGGCTGGGTGCTGCTGCCCGCGCGCTTCCCGAAACTGCCCAAGGCCGGGCCGCACGCGCCGCTGCTCTTGGCCTGCATCCTGCTGCTGGGGTTGCGCGTGATGCTGCTGGAAGTTTACTCAAGAGATGTCACTACACCCGATAAGGAACGCGCCGAATGTGTGCGTGCGCTCACGAAGATGGTGGAGCGCGATGCGATGTTCTCCGTGGTGCGTGCGAAAGATGACGTGGTGCTGGTGAACACCAACGTCGCTGCGCAGCTGCTTTACCACACGCCGCACCGCACCCTTGCCTCCAACTACCACAATAACGTGGAAGGCCTGCGTGACTTGGACCGTTTCCTCTTCGCCCGGGGCGAGAAGGAGGCCTATGTCGCGCTCACGGGCAGGGGGGTGGGCGTGGTGCTGCTCTGCCTCGCCGAGATTGAAAAACCAATGCTTTCGCCTTATCCCGGTGCTTCAGGCCCCCTGTTCTTAACCGAGGTAAATGCCGGGCGCCTGCCGCCGTGGCTGGAGCGCGTGCCGGGAAATTATCCACAGGGGATGCTCTATTTGCGCGTAAAGGGCGTTCCACGCTTGCCAAGTGGGGTCCAAGCCATTACACGTTGAGGGGATTTTTTCGACCCCTTCTTCCAACCTAATTAACTTCATCAAGGAGATACCATGTCTACGACCAGCCAGATCGAAGCCGCCCTCCAGTCCTATCTCATGGAAAACGCGAAATTCGAAGGCGGCAACAGCGCTGCCGGCACCCGCGCCCGCAAGGCCCTGATGGAGATCAAGAAGCTTTGCGACGCCCGCCGCAAGGAAATCCAGGAAACCAAGAACGCCGCCTAACATGGCCACGCTTACTGTAAGAGAAGCCCTGCGTGACGCCATGGCCGAAGAAATGCGCCGTGATGGCGAAGTCTTTGTCATGGGTGAAGAAGTCGCCGAATACCAGGGCGCCTACAAGGTTACGCAGGGCCTCTTGCAGGAGTTCGGGCCGAACCGCGTGGTGGACACGCCCATCACCGAGCTTGGCTTTGCCGGGCTGGGCGTCGGCGCCGCCTTCGCGGGGCTGAAACCCGTTATCGAGTTCATGACGTGGAACTTCGCCATGCTGGCGATTGACCACATCATCAACTCCGCCGCCAAGACGCGTTACATGTCCGGCGGCCAGATTTCCTGCCCCATCGTATTCCGCGGCCCTAATGGTGCTGCCTCCCGCGTCGCGGCGCAGCACTCGCAGTGCTTCGCCAGCTGGTACGCGCACGTGCCGGGCCTCAAGGTCATCGCGCCGTATGATTCGGCCAGCGCCAAGGGCCTGCTGAAAGCCGCGATCCGCGACCCCAACCCCGTTGTCTGCCTTGAGAATGAAATGATGTACGGGCAGGGCTTCGAGGTGCCGGATGACAAGGATTTTATCATCCCGCTGGGCAAGGCCGCCGTGTTGCGCGAGGGAACAGACGTCACCATCGTCGCGTTTTCCATCATGGTCGGCAAGGCGCTGCAGGCCGCCGAGCAGTTGGCTGCAGACGGCATTTCCGCCGAGGTGATTGATCTTCGCACCCTGCGCCCGCTGGATATTGAAACCATCGTCGAGAGCGTGAAGAAAACCAACCGCATCATCTCCGCCGAAGAAGGCTGGCCGGTGGCGGGCGTGGGTTCCGAGATCGCGGCGATGATCATGGAACACGCCTTTGACTACCTGGATGCGCCGGTGATGCGCGTGCACGGCGCCGATGTGCCGCTGCCCTACGCCGCCAACATCGAAAAGCTCGCGCTTCCGCAAGTGGAGAACATCGTCAAAGCCGCGAGGGAGATATGCTACAAGTCCTAGTCTGTGTTGCCGCATTGACTGCCGCCGTTCCGGCATTAGCTGCACCCCCGCCACCGCCGCCTCCGCCCGCGCTTCCCGGCTTACCCGGCCTGCCGGAGCCCGCGCCCGGCGTACCCACCGTTTCAACCGATGCCGCGCCCGCTGCAGCCGTACCTGCCGCGCCGGTGGTGGCGTCGCCCCCGGCAGCTGCACCTGTTGCCGCCGCACCGGCAGAACCCGCGCCGCCCGTTGCGGCTGCGCCCGCACCCGCACCGGCAGCGCCGGTTGCTGCCCCTGCACCGGAAAGCAACCTGGTGACGGCCGATGTCATTCCCCCTTACGCGGTGGTTTTCCCGCTTCCCACCACCGGCAAGTGGATCCGCGCCTACCAGACCGGCGACGGCAAGAACTCCGGCCTGCTGGAATTCGTGCCCGAGGGCCAGACGGTGGATAACTGGAAAGAAATGGTGACGCTGCATTTTGCTGCCATTGATAAACCCGTCACCGGCAAGCAGCTGGTGGACATGCTCAAGGCCGGTGGCGAGAAAGCCTGCCCCGGCCTGATCGCGCAGGTTACGCGTGAGCAGAAGCATGACCCGTTCGAAATGATCACGCTGATGACGGAATGCCCGAAGGCCATTTATTCCGGCCAGCCCGAGCGCACAACCTACCGCTATTATATCACCGCGGGCATGCTGCTGAACCTGCAGCGCGCCGTGCGCGGACCCGCCGTGACGCCGCTGAAGGACATCACGCAGGACTGGCTCTACTGGGTAGAAGTGCTCACCGTGTGCGACACGCGCAAGGAAAAAGTGGAAGCCTGCGCCGCCCGCGTACCGAAAAAATAGGAGGCATTATGAAAACCCTGCTTTGCGCCGCCCTGCTGCTGCTGCCGTTTGCCGCCGCCGCCGAAGAACGGGCGATGATCTCGAAAACCACCGAGTGCTCCATGACGGAGCAGGTGAACGTGAATATCAGCTTCAACTTCCAGGTGGCCTCGCCCGCGCAGGCCAAGGCAAAGTTCGACGCCAAGCTGGCCGAGATCGAGAACTTCGTGAAGCAGGCCAAGCTGAAAAAATGGTCGCTCCAGTCCATGAACTACTCTGTCTCCGCCAACGGCGGCTATGACATGGGCGAGGCGACCTACAACCTCTCCGGTAGCGCCAGCTACAACACCGATAACGCCGACCAGGCCTTCGCGCTGATGGAGCAGCTCTCCAAGCAGAAATTGTCGGTAAGCGTCAGCGTCAACAAATACCGCAACAGCGGCAACTGTGATTAAGGTTTAGGACATGCCCATTGAAATCCTGATGCCCGCGCTTTCCCCCACCATGACGGAGGGCAACCTCGCCAAGTGGCTGGTCAAGGAAGGCGACAAGGTGAAATCCGGCCAGGTGATCGCCGAGATTGAAACCGACAAGGCGACCATGGAAGTCGAGGCCGTGGACGAGGGCGTGATGGGCAAGATCGTCATCCCGCACGGTACCGAGGCGGTAAAAGTTAACGCGCTGATCGCGCTGCTACTGGAAGAGGGCGAAGACAAGGGGGCCATTGCATCCTACAAACCCAAGGGGGGATTGGGCGTTGGGGATTCGGCTTTGGGGAAGAAGGAAGAAAAGAAGTCGGCTCCTGCGCCTGCCACCCCAATCCCCAATCCCCAATCCCCAATGCCTTCTACCGGCAGCCGCGTCTTCGCCAGCCCGCTGGCCAAGCGCATCGCCACGTCCGAAGGTATTAACATCGGCATGGTCACCGGCTCCGGCCCGCATGGCCGCGTGGTGAAGGCTGATGTCGAGGCGTTTGCCGCCACCGGCGGTTCTGCCCGCGGCGTGGTGCGCCGCAACGCGCAGGAATTCACTTCGCTGCCGAACAACAATATCCGTAAAGTGATCGCCCGCAGGCTCAGCGAGTCCAAGCAGCACGTGCCACATTTCTACCTCACGGTGGAGTGCGAACTGGACAAGCTGCTGGACGTGCGCAAGGACCTGAACTTCGAGGCCGAAAGCGCCGCTGGCAAGGAAGGCAAGCCCGCCTACAAGCTCTCCGTTAATGATTTCATCGTCAAGGCAAGCGCGCTGGCGCTGAAGAAAATCCCTGCCGCTAATGCGTCTTGGACCGACGAAGCCATCCTGCGTTACAACAACGTGGATATCTCGGTGGCGGTGGCTATTCCGGACGGGCTGATTACGCCAATCGTTAAAAACGCCGACCAGAAATCCGTGGTGCAGATCAGCAATGAAATGAAGGACCTCGCTTCCCGCGCCCGCGCCAACAAGCTGGCGCCGGAGGAGTTCCAGGGCGGCACGTTCAGCCTTTCCAATCTCGGCATGTACGGCATCTCGCATTTTGCCGCCATCATCAACCCGCCGCAGGGCTGCATACTGGCCGTGGGCGCGGGTGAGGAGAAGGTGGTGGTACGCCACGGCGAGATGGTTGCACGTACCATGATGAACGCCACCCTCTCGGTCGACCACCGTGTCGTAGATGGCGCAGTAGGCGCGGAATTTTTACAGGCATTCAAAAATTACGTAGAGCGCCCGGGCCTTCTTCTGGTATAACTGCCGGGAATTTAAGGGGGGATTTATGTTCACGTTTGAAATGCTCACGCTGATCGCGCTGGTGATGGGGCCGACGCTGGCCGTGCTTGTCACCCGCATGCTGGATGACCGCCGCGCCCGCGCAGACCGCCGCTACCAGCTCTACAAGGCGCTGATGGATACCCGCCGCAACAAGCTCTCGGCCAGCCACCTCAATGCGCTGAACCTGATCGAGCTGGAATTCAATACCAAAAAGAAGGTCATCGCCGCGTGGCGAGAATATTTGCGCAACCTCGCCGCCATCGGCGCGAATAACGATCAGTGGCAGCAGATCATGAACGAGCGGGAGGTGCTGTTCACCCAGCTTATTTCCGAAATCACGGCGGTGCTGCGCATCGGCAGCGTAAACCAGATCAACATCATGAAGGGCGGCTACGTGCCGCAGCACTGGGAGTCGGCTGAAGACGAAGCCGCCGTTCTGCGCCAGGGCCTGCTGCAGGTTTTGCGCGGCGAGGCCGCCCTGCCGGTCATGCTGAGCCCGGGTTATGAAGAGCCCCGCCGTGCCCGCCACGAAGCCCGGGAGCACGCCGACGCGGAGGCGTAATTTGCCAGAGGAGACTTGGGATGGCTTTAATAGCTTGCTCAGAATGCAAGAAGGAAGTCAGCACCAAAGCTAAAGCTTGCCCTCATTGTGGAGCAAAAGTTAAGCGAAGCAGCAAGGGTTTCTGGATATTTTTCTGTTTTATAATGTTTTTTTGCATTCTTGGTAGCGTAGGCCATCAGGTAATCGTGATGAAGCAGGCTGCAATAGCGAGCGTCAAGCTTACAGAATGACACAAGAACTGATAGGGAGAAGATTAAAAGCACCCGCCACTGCAATATACCCTGAAAGAGAAAAAATTAGCATAACGAAGCTAGCTGATTGCACTTTTAGAATTGTTGGATATGTGGACTCACAGAATGGCTTTGGGGCGCTTATTCGTTCCGGATACATAGCCGAGATCAAGTACAGCGGGAATGAATATTGGAACTTAAAACAAGTGGAATGGCTAAACAAATAGTGTCATTCCAGCGAAAGCTGGAATCTCTCTTTGGGCGTCGAGATTCCTGCTTACGCAGGAATGACAGGAGGAGGGCAGGGTGAAGTATTACTCTGTCTACATCATGGCCAGCCGCAAGGACGGTGCTTTATATATCGGTGTTACCTCGGACCTTATAAAACGTGTATTTGAGCACAAGGAAGGTATCATTCCCGGGCACACGTCAAAGTATAACATCAAAAATCTTGTTTATTACGAGCAGCATGAGGATGTAACGCAGGCTATCCTTCAGGAAAAGCAGATGAAGGCATGGAAGCGGGAATGGAAGATAGAATTGCTTGAAAAACAGAATCCTTCATGGAAAGACTTGTACCCTGAAATTTGTGGTGTCATTCCTGCGTAAGCAGGAATCTCAAGGTCCAAAGAGAGATCCCTGCTTTCGCAGGGATGACAATTCCCAGGAATGACAAGTGAAGAAGGAAATAAAAAATGGCAGACCACTCTTTTGATACCGTCATCGTCGGCGGCGGGCCGGGCGGCTACGTTGCCGCCATCCGCGCCGCCCAGCTGGGCATGAAGACCGCGCTGGTGGAGCGCGAGCACATGGGCGGCATCTGCCTCAACTGGGGCTGCATTCCCACCAAGGCGCTGCTGCGCACCAGCGAGCTTTATCACCTCATGCATCACGCCGGTGATTTTGGAATTAAAATCAAAGATTTATCGTTTGATCTTAATGCAGTAGTTGAACGTTCCCGCAAGGTGGCCGGGCAGCTTTCCAAGGGTGTTTCCGGCCTGATGAAGAAGCACAAGGTCACGGTGTTCGACGGGCACGGCAAGCTCGCGGGCAAGGGAAAACTCTCCGTTGAAAAAGACGGCAAGGTGGTGGAAACGATCACCGCCAAAAACATCATCCTCGCCACCGGCGCGCGTGCGCGCGTGCTTCCGGGCATGGAGCCGGACGGGAAACTGATCTGGACCTATAAAGAGGCGATGGTGCCGCCCG
>CAZUKF010000092.1:0-7994 GCA_964620765.1 uncultured Rickettsiales bacterium
CACAAACCACGGGTGGTCCTTGATTTCCACGATCTCGGGCAGCTGCCCGCCGGGCGACATGCCGGAGAATACGAGGCCTTTGGCCTCCATGTCCGGCTTGTACTGGATGTTCACTTCATAGCGGTGGCGGTGGCGCTCGGTGATCTGCGCCGCGCCGTAAGCCTTGTGCGCGTGCGTGCCGGAGCCCAGCACGCAGTCATACGCGCCCAAGCGCATCGTGCCGCCCATGTCGCCGTCGCTGCGGCGCACTTCCAGCACGTTGCCGCGCAGCCATTCCGTCATCAGCCCCACCAGTGGGCCGCGCTCGTCCTTGCCGGCATAGGGGCCAAACTCGGTGGAGGTGGCCTCCTTATCGCCCAGCACATTGCGCGCGAATTCAATGCACGCGAGCTGCATGCCAAAGCAGATGCCAAGATACGGCACCTTGTTTTCACGCGCGTAGGTGACGGAAGCAATTTTGCCCGAAACGCCGCGCTCGCCGAACCCGCCGGGCACCAGCACCGCGTGTGCGTCTTTCAGTTCTTCGGCAGCGTTCTTATCCGTAATCGCCGAAGCATCCACCCAGCGCACATTCACCTTCACCTGGTTTTCAATGCCTGCGTGGTCAATCGCTTCACCAAGGGATTTATACACGTCGCCGATGCCGGTGTATTTGCCGACAATGGCGATGTTCACCTGGCCCTTGGGGTTCTGCACGTGATCGATAATCGTATCCCAGCGGGTCAGGTCCGGTGCGGTTTCGTTGTCGATGCCGAAATGCTTCAGCACCTGCCGGTCTAAACCTTGTTCACTGTAGCGGCGCGGCACTTCGTAGATACTTTTTACGTCGATCGCCTGGATGACGCATTCTTCGCGGATGTTGCAGAAAAGCGCGATTTTCCGGCGTTCGGAAATGGGGATTTCCTGTTCGGCGCGGCAGAGCAGGATATCCGGCCGGATACCGATGGATTGCAGTTCCTTCACCGAGTGCTGCGTCGGCTTGGTTTTCAGCTCCTTCGCCGCCGCGATGTAGGGCACCAGCGTGAGGTGCACGAACAGCACGCGCTCGCGGCCCATTTCATAGCCGAGCTGGCGGATGGCCTCCAGGAACGGCAGGCCCTCGATGTCACCCACCGTGCCGCCGATTTCGCAGAGCACGAAATCTTCCGTCTCGGTGTCGTTGAGGATGAATTCCTTGATGAGGTCCGTCACGTGCGGAATTACCTGCACCGTGCCCCCCAGATAGTCGCCACGGCGCTCCTTGGTGAGCAGCTTGGAATAAATCTGGCCGGTGGTGACGCTGTCAGACTTCCGCGCCGCCACGCCGGTGAAACGCTCATAATGCCCGAGGTCCAGATCCGTCTCGGCACCGTCATCGGTAACGAAGACTTCGCCGTGCTGGGTGGGGTTCATCGTGCCGGGGTCTACGTTCAGATACGGGTCCAGCTTGCGCAGGCGCACCTTGTAGCCGCGCGATTGCAGGAGCGCGCCGAGGCTGGCGCTGGCAAGGCCTTTGCCAAGGCTCGAAACCACGCCGCCGGTGATGAAAATAAAACGTGTCATACCCACTCGTTTAGCATGCCCTTTTTCGTTGGGCAACGTGCCAGCTTACTCCGGCTTCGGAACGCTGGGCTCTTTCTTGGCCTTCGCCGGTTTGGCCGGTGCCTTTTCTTCCGCGGGCGTGGATTCTTCCGCCTGGTCGGCGATGGAATCGGTAATCGAAGTGGTGTGCATGCGGCCGCTCATGGAAGCCAGCACCAGGCTGGAGATAATGAACAGCGTGGCGAGAATGGCGGTGGTGCGGGTGAGCACGTTGCCCGCCGCGCGGCCGGAAAACAGGTTGCTGCCGCCGCCGCTCAAGCCGCCCATGCCGTCGCCCTCGGGGCGCTGCAGCAGGATGATGGCGATCAGGAAGATAACGAGGATGGTGTGGATAACGAGTAAAACGGTATACATACTTCTTTCAAGCTGCGTCTATGATTGCACAAAATTCTTCCGCCTTCAGGCTGGCGCCGCCCACCAGCACGCCGTCCACGCCCGGGATATAGAGTATCTCCTTCGCGTTGGACGCCTTGACCGAGCCGCCGTATAAAACCGGTGTGTTGGCGGGCAGCAAGGTCTTGATATGCCGATGCATCGCGGCAATATCCGCCTCCGACGCCGTCTCGCCCGTACCAATAGCCCAAATCGGCTCATAAGCAAGTATAAACTCACCCTGAGGGGCAGATTCCCTGATCTGTTGGGCCACAACGGCCTCAGCCCGCCCGGATTTGCGCTGTTCCAGCGTCTCGCCTACACAGACGATGGGGGTAAGACCCGCCGTCAGCGCGGCCCCGGCCTTGGCATGCACGGAAGCATCTGTCTCGCCGTGGTTTTGCCGCCGCTCGGAGTGCCCCACAATCACGTAAGTGCAGCCCGCATCCTTCAGCATGGCGGCGCTAATATCGCCGGTATGGGCCCCTTGCGCCTGGGCATGGCAATCCTGCCCTCCAAGCGCGAACTTCGTGCCCGCCTCCGCCAGCAGCGTAAAAGGCGGGCAAAGAATGATAGTTGCGTTCGCCGCCGGGCGGATGGCCGCCGCCAGCGCCCGCGCCGATTCGCGCGTGCCGTGCATCTTCCAGTTCCCGGCGATGATCTTTTTCACGGAGTCTTTCGTAACAGAAATATACCCGTTTGAGGAAGAAATTCCTTAAACGGGTATCAAAACCACCGCGGAAGCGGTGGGTTTGCGCTGCGTAGTAAGCGTATAGATTATAAATTGCCTTTGACAATCGGCTTCTCTACGGTAGACCTTCATCATTTCAATAGGTTGGACTGAAATATGTTAAATGCCATGCGCAGCGGCGCGGGTGGATTTGTCGCCAAGCTGCTGCTTGCCCTGCTTATCTTGAGCTTCTCCGTCTGGGGCATCGAAGACATGATCCGCTACGGCGGGCAGAGCCGCGAGCTGGCCAGCGTCGCCGGCCGCGAGATTTCACGCGCATCTTTCGAGCGCGCCTACCGCTACCAGGCAGACGCCATGCGCGCGCAGCTGGGCAAGAATTATTCGCCCGAACTGCTGAAGATGCTGCGCATCGAAAACAAGGTGCTGCAGGACATGATCACCGCCGAGATGCTGAACCTGGAAGCGCACGAGCTGGGCCTCATCCCGCCCGATGAAGCGGTTATCCAGGAGCTGCGCGCGGTTTTCAAAAACGAGAAAGGCGCATTCGATAAGAACCTTTTTGTGAACGCCCTGCGCCAGCGGAGCATCACGGAGAAGGCATTCGTGGCAGACCTTAAACGGCAAATGGCCACGCGTACGTTGCTGCAGGGCATCGGCGCTTCCGCGCCGCTCAACCGCGTCATGGCGCGCAGCTATTATGAAGCCTCGAAGGAAGAACGCGTGGCCGACATCGCCGTACTGGCACCTACGGCCAAGGACGTGCCCGCACCCTCGGATGCCGAGATCGAAAAATTCTACACTTCGCACAAGGATGCGTTCATGCGCCCGGAATACCGCGGTGTGTCGTATCTCACCGTCAGCACGGATGAACTGCTGAAGGGTTTCTCCATCACCGAGGAAGAGCTGAAAGCCGCGTATGATGAAAAAGCCGCCCTGTTCGGTGACGCGGCGGAGCCCTATGCAAAAGTAAAATCCGCGCTGGAAAAAGAACTGAAGCGCGGCAAGATGGATGAAGCCGTTTCCGCTTTTTCCGTGAAGCTGGAAGACGCGATCGCCGGTTCCGGCAGCCTGCAGGAAGCGGCAAAAGAACTGCACCTCAGCTCCGGCCGCGCCGGCCCGTTTGACCGCGAAGGCAAAAACCTGAACGGTGAAAAGGTGAGCCTGCCGGAGTACCCCAACTTCCTTGAAACGGCTTTCAAGGTAGAAGAAGGCCGCGAATCCGCCCTCATCCCGGCGCGCGAAGGCACGTACTACATGCTGCGCGTGGAGCGCGTGCAATCCGAGTCCGCGCCGCCGCTGGAAGACGTGCGCGAGAAAATTGTCGAGGCGTGGAAAAAATCCGAAGCCGCAAAACACGCCGCCGCCGAAGCCGGGGTGATTGCCAAGGAAATGCTGGCATCTGAAACGCCCGCGGCGGTGGCCTCCAAGCACCGCCTCTCCATCACCTCTTCCGGCGCTGTGCGCCGCGGCGACCAGAAGAACTCGTCCGGCATGCCCCTGCCCGCCGCGCTGGTGGCGGAGATTTTCGCCGCCAATGTCGGCAGCGCCACCAAGGCCTACCCGGGCACGGAAGGAAGGCAGCTTATTGCCATCGTGCGCGAGCGGCGTCTGCCGCCCCGCACCACGCCGGAAGCGCTGGAGAAGGACGGCGAGTTCAAGCTGGCCAAAGAGCAGCTTGAAACAAACCTGCGCGAGCAGCTGCTGGAAGAATACCTCGCGCACTTGCGCACCAAGTATCACGTGACCATCAACACCGAAGCACTGGACGCCTACAGCGCTGATCAGCCATGACCCCACTCTTCCCCTCTGAACCGGAGTTCAGCGCGGCGTTTGGCGCGGGCAGGTCGCAGCTGGTGTGGACCGTCCGCCCGGCAGACCTCGACACGCCCGTCTCCGCCATGCTGCGGCTGATGGAGCCGGACCGGCCCTCCTTCCTGCTCGAATCGGTTGAAAAAGGTGAAACGCGCGGCCGCTACTCCGTCATCGGCCTGATGCCGGAGCTCATCTGGCGCTGCTTCGGCAACAAGGCCGAGATTGCCTATTCCGATACGCTGAACGGCGCGAAGTTCGAGCCGTGCAGCAAGCCGAGCCTGGATGCCTTCCGCGATCTCTACCAGTCCTCCCGCATCGAGATGCCCGAACAGCTTCCGCCCATGGCCACGGGCCTGATCGGCTACATGAGCTACGACATGGTGAAGCTCATGGAAAAACTGCCCGACACGCGGCCCGATAAGATCAACATCCCGGACGCCTGCTTCATCCGCCCGCACGTGATGGTGATTTTTGATTCGGTAGCCGACAAGATGTACATCATCACCACCATCTGGGCCGGCAAATCCGGCACGGATGCGAAGGCGGCCTACGCCGATGCAAAATCCCGCATTGAAGGCGTCGTCGCGCGCCTCAAGGCGCCCGTGCCCGCGGCCAACGCCAACGGCCACAAGGCGGTGAACATGGAGGATTTCAAATCCAACACCCCGCGCACCACCTATGACGGCATGCTTGATAAAGCGCGCGAATACATCCGCGCCGGGGATATTTTCCAGGTGGTGCTGTCGCAGCGCTTCTCGGCACCGTTCAAACTGCCGCCCTTTGCGCTGTACCGCTCGCTTCGCTATCTCAACCCTTCGCCGTTCCTGTTCTACCTCAACTTCGGTGATTTCCAGCTGGTGGGTTCCTCGCCGGAAATCATGGTGCGCCTGCGCGACGGCGAAGTCACCATCCGCCCCATCGCGGGCACGCGCCGCCGCGGCAAGAACAAGGCGGAAGATGCCGCGCTCGCAAAAGACCTGCTCTCCGACCCCAAAGAACTCGCCGAGCACCTCATGCTGCTGGACCTCGGCCGCAACGATGTCGGCCGCGTCGCCAAAACCGGCACGGTGAAAACCACGCAGCGCAGCGTGATTGAAAATTACAGCCACGTGATGCACATCGTCTCCAACGTGGTGGGGCAGATCGACGACGAGAAATATGATGCACTCTCCGCGCTGGTGGCGGGCTTCCCGGCAGGCACGGTGAGCGGCGCACCCAAGATCCGCGCCATGGAAATCATCGACGAGCTGGAGGCGGACCGCCGCAGCTTCTACGCCGGTTGCGTGGGCTATTTCGCGCCGGACGGCAACATGGATACCTGCATCACCCTGCGCACCGGCCTCGTCAAAGACGGCACGCTGCACGTGCAGGCGGGCGGCGGCATCGTGGCAGATTCAGAGACGGAAGCGGAGTTCCAGGAATCCAGCAACAAGGCAAAGGCGCTGATGCGCGCGGCGGAGGAGGCGATCAAGTTCGTATGATGGAGAATAGCATGTCATTCCAGCGAAAGCTGGAATCTCGTACAACAAGAAAGATCCCTGCTTTCGCAGGGATGACAGGGGCTGTTATATGAAAATCCTGCTCCTCGATAACTACGACAGCTTCACCTATAACCTGCTGCACTACCTCGCCGAGCTCGGCGCGGAAGTGGCGGTTGCGCGCAATGACAAGATCACCGTGGAGCAGGTGCTTTCCAGCAAGCCCAACGGCATCGTCATCTCGCCCGGCCCCGGCACGCCGGATGATTCCGGCATCACGCTGGAGCTGGTGAAGCAGGCCTCCGGCAAGATCCCCATTTTCGGCGTCTGCCTCGGCCACCAGGCCATCGGGCAGGCATTCGGCGGCAAGGTGATCCGCGCTAAGGAGCCCATGCACGGCAAGACCAGCCCGGTGCAGCATCGCGGCAAAACCGTGTTCGCCGGCCTGCCCAGCCCGCTCACCGCCACGCGCTACCACTCGCTCATCGTTGAGAAATCTTCCCTGCCCGCGGCGCTGCAGATCACCGCGGAAACGGATGACGGCACCATCATGGGCCTGTCGCACAAGGAGCACAACACGCACGGCGTGCAGTTCCACCCCGAGTCCATCGCCTCGGAATTCGGGCATGAATTATTGCGCAACTTCTTGGATCTGATCTGACGCATGGATATCATCGAGATTCACAACCCGGAACACAGCAAGGCAGAAGACAACCTTCTCCAGCAATATTTCGCCCTGCGCGCACAGCGCTATCTCGATATGTACGGCGATGCGGGCAGAAAGCGTTACGGCACATGGCCAGACGAGCAAGACCGCCGTGAATCCACCGTCTTCGTGCTGGGAGTGGAGGATGACAAGGTCGTGGCCGGAACACGCATCCTCAAACGCGACATGGCAAAACACGAACGGCTGTTCATGGAATCCCTCGGCGGTGACGGCCGCTGCCACCTGGAGAACCTGCTGCCGGGCCAGCCGCTGGAAACGCATGATTGCATTGAAGTAGGCGGCACCGTGGGAGTGCAGACCGGCTCTCACGAACTTTTCCCCGGCATGACCATACAGGCCAAAGTCATCGATAACTTCAAAAACGGCGAATACGGCCACGGGCTAATGATGGCACGCGTATGGGCGCGTAACAGCTGGATCGCGCTGGAAGGCTACAAGCAGGTGGTTGCCGCGGACACGAAACATGTATTGAAAGGTTATTTCTGTGAGCCGGAAAAAGTGGTGGACGATACGCTGGTGGCGCTGTCCAACCACGGCGAGCTCACTGCGAATGCGTATTTCGATGATATCTCCGGCACACCGGATACGAAGCTAAGGGAAATAGGAGCTGCGCAGATGGCAAAATACCCAAAGCCGCGGCAGGCAAGGAGGACCGTGCAATGACCGAAAACGCTTTCACCCCACTGCTTGCGCAGGCCGCCGACGGCATAAACCTCTCACGTGAACAAGCGGAGCGCGCATTTCAAATCATTATGAACGGTGGCGCCACACCCGCGCAGATTGCCGCGTTCATCACGGCGCTGCGCGTCAAGGGCGAGACGGTGGATGAAATTTCCGCCGGGGCGGAAGCCATCCGCGCCAAGACGGGAAAGTTTGCCGCGCCCAAAGGCTGCATGGATACCTGCGGCACCGGCGGCGACAAGAAGGGCACGCTGAACATCTCCACCGCCGTTGCCTTCGTGCTGGCAGCGGCGGGCGTGCCGGTGGCCAAGCATGGCGGGCGCGCAGTTTCTTCCAAGAGCGGCTCGGCCGATGTGCTGGACGCGCTGGGCGTGCGTATCGACGCGGAGCCGGCGGTCATGGAGCGCAGTTTGCGCGAACTCAACATCTGCTTCCTCTTCGCGCCGCTTTACCACAAGGCCATGCGGCACGTGGCGCCCGTGCGACAGGAGCTGGGCCTGCGCACCGTGTTCAACCTGCTGGGGCCGCTCTGCAACCCGGCGCGGCCTGAATACCAGCTTGTCGGCGTGTACGCGGAAAAATGGGTGGAGCCGGTGGCGCATGTGCTGAAATCGCTCGGTGTGAGCCGCGCGCTAGTAGTGCACGGCAAAGA
>CAZUKF010000093.1:0-7965 GCA_964620765.1 uncultured Rickettsiales bacterium
GATTATTACAACCACAACCTCGACACCTCGGAAGAATTTTACGGCGAAATCATCACCACCCGCACCTACCAGGACCGGCTGGACACGCTGGCCCATGTGCGCGAGGCGGGGATGAATGTCTGCTGCGGCGGCATTGTCGGCATGGGCGAAGCGCGGGCCGACCGCGCCGGGCTGCTGCGCACGCTGGCCAACCTGCCCGAACACCCGGAAAGCGTGCCGATCAATATGCTGGTGCGCATTGCCGGCACGCCCATGGAAAAAACCGAGGGCGTGGACGGCATCGAGTTCGTGCGCACCATCGCAGTCGCGCGCATCCTGATGCCGCGCTCTTTCGTGCGCCTCTCCGCCGGCCGCGAGGAGATGAGCGAGGAAACGCAGGCGCTCTGCTTCCTTGCCGGGGCCAACTCTATTTTCTACGGTGAAAAGCTGCTCACCACCCCCAACCCGGAGGCGGATGCCGACAAGCAGCTGTTCGACAAGCTGGGGCTGAAGGTGTTCGAGCCCTCACCTCCGCTATCGGAGGCCGCATAGCACCCCATGCCGCGCCGCCTGCTTACCTCATCGGCCGCGAAAGTGGCCAAGGCCTCCTACACCGCTCCCGAGTGGCTGGAGTCCGGCTGGCCGCATATCTGGCTGCCATACAGCCAGATGAAGACGGCGCCGCTGCCGCTGCCGGTGGTGGGCACGGAAGGCTGCCGCCTCAAGCTGGCCGACGGGAGTGAACTGGTAGACGGCATCTCATCCTGGTGGAGCGCCTGCCACGGCTATAACCATCCGCATATTCTCTACTGCCTCGGCAAGCAGCTGGCGCACATGCCGCACGTGATGTTCGGCGGGCTGGCCCATGAGCAGGCCTACCGCTTAGCTGAGCGGCTTACTTATATTGTTCCTAATGGACTTTCTCGGGTTTTCTTCTCGGACTCCGGCTCCACCGCCGTGGAAGTGGCGCTCAAGATGGCGCTGCAATACTGGCGCAACCAGGGCAAGTTCGGGCGCGACAAATTCCTCTGCTTCAGCGACGGCTACCACGGCGACACGTTCGGCGCCCTGTCGGTCTCCGACCCGGAAAAATCCATGCACAAGGCGTTCCGCCACGTGGCCGCCAAGCAATACGTGGTGGACATCCCCGCCGATGAATACGGCTTTTCGGAACTGGAGACGCTGCTGGCCGGCGTGCAGGGGCAGCTGGCGGGCGTGATCATCGAGCCGCTGGTGCAGGGCGCGGGCGGCATGCGCTTCCATACGCCGGACGTGCTGGCCGAGCTCTACCGCCTGACCAAGAAATATGACCTGCTGTTTATAGCCGATGAAATCGCCACCGGCTTTGCCCGCACCGGCAACATGTTTGCCTGCAACGAGGCGGGCATTGCGCCGGACATCATGACTATCGGCAAGGCGCTGACCGGCGGCACGCTGCCGCTCGGCGCCACGCTGGCGCGGCCGGAAGTGTTCAACGCGTTCCTGAGCGATGACCCGGAAGCCGCCCTCATGCACGGCCCCACCTTCATGGCCAACCCGCTGGCCTGTGCCGCCGCCAACGCCTCGCTGGATTTGTTCGCCCGCGAGCCGCGCCTGGCGCAGGCGGAGGCCATCGAGGCGCAGCTGATTGAAGAGCTCGCCGCGTGCGAGAACCTGCCCGGCGTGGTGGATGTGCGGGTGAAAGGCGCCATCGGCGTGGTGCAGATGGAACCGGGGGTGGATGTCACCAAACTCCGCCCGAAATTCATCGAACACGGCGTGTGGCTGCGCCCGTTCAAGGACATTATCTATCTCATGCCGCCGCTGGTGATCTCCGGGGCGGAGCTGACAAAACTTACCAGCGCCGTGCAGAAAGTAGTTTCGAAAGTTTCGTAGGTTTCGAAGTTTTTTATTACCTACGAAACCTACGCAACCTCGAAACCTTACTTACGCCTTCGGGCCGCCGGAGAAATCGTTGATTTCTTCGATGATGCGGTTGCGGATGGCGTGGCGGTCCTGCGCGGGCACGCCGTAGCGGATGGCGAGCAGCTGGAAGTCCGAGTCCGTCAGCGTGATCGGGATCTGCACCGACTCGGGATTCGCCACCGGCAGCGCGATGATGCGGCGGACCACGTCGGACAGGCGCATCTCGTTGCGGATGGCTTCCTCGATGATCTTGTTGGCGACGCGCAGATCGCACTCGACGGAGTCATTCTCCAGTTCGACGTTGCGGTTCGGCACGGCTTTGATGTCTTTCTTGTGCGTATCGTTGCCGGTGTTGCCGAAGCGCGACTTCAGATCGGCGGCGCCGTTGCTGGTCTGGTTGGGTTGCATGGGACGGTTCTCCATAGAAGTTGTTGATGCGGAAAGAGCGGGAAAGGACGTGCGTGCAGGCACTTCTTCTTCCGCGGGTTTCTGAGGTGTTGCGGCAACAGGAGCAGGCTTTTCCTTTTCTTCTGCTACCGGGCGTTCTTCTTCCTTGCGCGCTTCCTTCGGCGCAAGATCTACCGGCTCAAACGGAACAAACGGTGTTTCCGGTTTCACCACTTCGAGCGTCGGACCGGTGGCAGGGCGCTCGCCTTGCGGGTTTTCAAGGTCCACCAGGTCGCTCACGCGGCGGTACACCGTGGCATAAAGCTCAATACGGCCGTCGGCGTAGCGCTCCACCTCGATGGCGTATTCGTTGCTGTCGCTGGTGAGCAGCATGTAGTCAAACGGCAGCACGTTGGCGCCGGTGGGCGCGGGCTGGTTGCGGTAATCACCCTTGATCACCGAACCGCGCAGGCCGCTGATCTCTTTTTTGTAATTGGCGACAACCCAGTGCTTCCAGTTGACGTCAATCTCGCGGCAGTTGAGCTTCACCGCGTCGGGCTGCTCCACCACGGCTTCCAGTTCTGCCGGGTCAAACATGCGCATGCGGTCAGAGAAAGCAATGCGGCGCGAAATGGCCAGGTACTGCTCGCCCTCGGAGCTCGCCACGATGAGGGAGACGCTGTCATCGCGCTCGTTGGAGAGCACGAAGGAGGTCATCCGCTCGTCGCCAAACTGGTAGGTGTTGACCGCGCTTACCTTGAAACGTTTGTTGCTGATATTGCCCTGCGGCACGGTGCCGAAGCCGACATGGCTCCCCACCTGCAGGCCGTTTAAATCCGGCTTTTCAAGCGACGTCGCTTTTTTCACCGGCTTCCAGAAGTCCGTGATGACATCCAGCATATGACCTTCTCCCGTTGGGTATTATCTTGTCCGTTAGCGCTTGTCTCGCAAGGTTCGGCCCTGCTCTTTTTTCCATTCGCGCTCTTTGATTGCCGCGCGTTTTTCGTATTCCTTGCGCCCTGTCGCCAGCCCCAGCTTTATTTTCGCGATTCCACGCGAGTTGAAATAAAGCGAGAGCGGCACCAGTGTTACGCCCTTGTTCTTCAAGCGCCCCGCCATCTTCGCTATCTGCCGCTTGTGCAGAAGAAGCTTGCGTGCCCGCTTCAGTTCGTGGTTGTTGCGGTTACCCCCCGCATACGGAAGAATCTCCGCGTTCAGCAACCACATTTCCCCTTCCTTCTCGCTGGCAAAGGCATCGCTGATATTGGCGCGGCCTGCACGCAGTGACTTGACTTCCGTGCCCGTGAGAACCAGGCCGGCCTCAAACTCTTCCTCGATGGAATAGTTGAACCGGGCCTTGCGGTTGACGGCCACGGTTTTCCCGTTGGAGTCGTCACCACCACTCATGGTATGCACTTGTTAAGCAAGGGAGCCTCACTAAAAACCAAAATACTAATTATAGCAAGCGCAAATTAACCAAAACTTCACGAATGCGCTGCTGATTCTCGGAAGACGGCGGAAGCAGCGGCAAACGCACATCGGCAGCGCATTTCCCGAGCAGCGATGCGGCGTATTTCACCGGCGAAGGCGAAGTTTCGCAGAACATCACAGCATGCAACGCCACCAGTGAGTCGTGCAGCTTAGTTGCCTTCGCATAGTCGCCAGCCAGGCACGCCTCCTGCACTTGCGCACAGGCACGCGGCATGATGTTGGAGCTCACCGAGATGCAGCCCACGCCGCCCGAGGCGTTGAAAGAAACAGCCGTCTGGTCTTCGCCGGAAAGCTGCAGGAAATCCGCGCCCGTTTTGGCGCGTAAGAGCCACGGCCGCGCGAGATCGCCCGTTGCATCTTTAATGCCGACGATATTTTTCAGCTCCGCGAGGCGGGCAATGGTTTCATCCGTCATGTTGATCACCGTGCGCGCGGGCACGTTGTAGAGCACGATGGGGATATCCACAGCATCATGAATGGCCTTGAAGTGCTGGTACTGCCCCTCCGGCGTGGGCTTATTATAATAAGGCGCCACGATGAGCGCGCCGTTGGCGCCCGCCTTCCTGGCATGCCGGGTAAAATGAATGGCTTCCTCGGTGGAGTTGGAGCCCGTGCCCGCCAGCACCGGCACCCTGCCCTTGGCCACTTCCACGGCGAGATCGATAATGCGCTTGTGCTCCTCGTGCGAAAGCGTGGGCGACTCGCCCGTGGTGCCGCAGGGGACGATGCCGTGCACGCCCTCTTCAATCTGCCAGTTGATGAAATCCTGGAAAGCGCGCTCGTCGACCTTGCCGTTCCTGAACGGCGTAATAAGCGCCGTGTAAATACCTTTGAACATGATGGGTGTTGACGCTGGACAGCTGGGGGTTAAAAATATAAAGAAGCGGCAGTTTAATGGTTTACGGTTTACCGTCAACCGTCTACCGGTTCGGGGAGTAGCTCAGTCTGGTAGAGTGCTAGCTTTGGGAGCTAGAAGTCGCAGGTTCACCGCGACCCGATAAGGGCGCGGGACAAATGCAAAGCATTTGCCCGGAGGGCGAGGCGAGTAAAACGAGCCGAGTCAATTCCTGTCTCCCTTGGGCGTGAGCCCAATAAACTATTGCTGGGTACCGGCTTTCGCCGGTATGACGTTGAATGTCGGGGAGTGGCGCAGCCTGGTAGCGCATCTGCTTTGGGAGCAGAGGGTCGCTGGTTCGAATCCAGTCTCCCCGACCATTTATTGTTTATAATTATATAGTTTTACTGCGGTAAACATATGCTGGATAAATACGATATTTCTGAGGAAGAGCAAAAGCTGCTTTATTTGGTAGCAAAGCAGATATTTACGTTTGGCACCGAGGCACCGAAAGGAACAGAACGCCCTGATATTTCACCAAAGACAGAAATATCCGTCACGTTGCTCAGAAGAGATGCCCAGAATTTACAGCAAGATGTCGTCCGTGTACTGGATAAGGTCATCGAAGAACAGCAAAGAAAACTGGATAATATACCTAATCGCCAGGGCATACTGCGTCGACGAAATGTTTCCAAGCTGGAAGAAATAAAGCAACTAGAGCAACTGAAAGCAGACCGTGATGCAATTCAGCAAACGGGAAAAATATTACTTTCGGAGAAAACCAACGTGCCGCGGGAAGTGGGGGAGGTTTTTTGGGCAGGTGCTAATCATGTACGTTTTAGAGCAAGCAACTACGAGAGAATAGAGCAGGTGCTACCTGATATAGAAAAATATGCCGATTTTGACCGTATGATGCTGCAAGGTTCTCTGGACTCCTGCAGTATGGTACTTGATTCTTATACGCTTACACTTCTTGAAGATGTCTATCATCATTGGAAGGATAAAATTACCGACGAGGAAGCGCAGGAAGTCGCCAATAAGCGAAAACTGTCCATTAGCTTTATAGGAAAGGGAATGCAGTACAATCTGCTTGAACTTTACGAGCCGCCGGAAATCAGCCTCAAACGGAGTATGTTTGAATTGGAGCAAGACCAGCTTATGCTGAGCAAGATTCAGTTAAACCAAGGGCACCACCAGATGCTCAAAGAAGCGGGAGATCAATTTACAGAAAACCCTGAGGAAGCGATGGAAAATCTGACATTAACAGTCAGAAATATTATTGCTGATTATCTGCGGGCAAATAAAAAACATGCTTCTATGGATATTAATAACCCGGATGATCGCTCATACAGGGAAAGGTAAGAAACCTGAAGAACAAAATCTAAGCTGAGACGAAGGGGAGCAGTTAAGCGAAGACTGTCACGCCGTAGCCCGCTTAGGCGAAGGCGGATTGACCATGGTATACCCCCAGTCCCCCCTTGCATCCCTTATAACATCGCATTACTGTACCTCTCTTTTTCAAATTCAGTTTACGCATGAAGGCCTTAGTAAAATCCAAAGCCGCCGAGGGCATCTGGCTCGCTGATGTGCCGGAGCCGAAATACGGCATCGACGACGTGCTGATCAGGGTGCTCAAAACCGGCATCTGCGGCACCGACGTGCACATTTATAACTGGGATAGCTGGGCGCAGAAAACCATCAAGGTCCCCACCGTGGCGGGGCACGAGTTTGTCGGCCGCGTCGAAGCCGTGGGCAGTAATGTAAGCCATGTGAAAGTGGGCGAGCTGGTTTCCGCCGAGGGGCATATCGTCTGCGGCCAGTGCCGCAACTGCCAGGCCGGGCGGCGGCACCTCTGCTCCGATACGCTCGGCGTCGGCGTGAACCGCGACGGTGCGTTCGCCGAGAAAGTGGCGGTACCGGCGCTCAACGTCTGGCATTGCAATGAAGACGTGCCGACGGAGCTCTACGCGATTTACGACCCGCTGGGCAACGCCGCGCACACCGCACTTTCGTTTGATCTTGTCGGTGAAGACGTGCTCATCACCGGCGCCGGCCCCATCGGCGTGATGGCGGCAGCGATGGCGAAAAAGGCGGGCGCGCGCTACGTAGTGATTACAGATCTGAATGACTACCGCCTTGAACTCGGCAAAAAAATGGGCGCAGACGTAGCGGTGAACGTGAAGAACACCACGCTGGATAAAGTGATGGAAAAACTCGGCATGACCGAGGGGTTTGACGTGGGGCTTGAAATGTCCGGCAACCCGGCGGGCCTCAACTCCATGATCGGCGCGATGGCGCATGGCGGCAAGATCGCGCTGCTTGGCATCCAGCCGGAAAAAACCGGCATTGATTGGGACGCGGTGGTCTTCAAGGGCCTCACCCTGCGCGGCATCTACGGCCGCCTGTTCGGCGAAACATGGTACAAGCTCACCTCGATGATCCAGAGCGGGCTGGACATGACGCCGGTAATCACCCACCGGTTTGACTACAAGGATTTTCAAAAAGGCTTCGACGTGATGCGCTCGGGGCAATCAGGCAAAGTGATATTGGATTGGGCATGACACAGGCACTGAACAAAGGTTTGGCAATGACGAATTCCGTGGATGATTCCATCAACACCGAGCTTGCCGCCATGAAAAAGGCGGGCACGCTGAAGAACTACCGCCACATCGGCTCGCCGATGGATACCAGCGTGAAGATGGAAGAAAAAAGCGGCGACGTGCTGGTGCTTTCCTCCAACAATTATCTCGGGCTTGCCAACCACCCGGAAGTCATCAAGGCGGGTGTGGACGCGCTGAAGGAATACGGCGCTGGCACGGCCTCGGTGCGCTTCATTTGCGGCACATTCTCCATCCACAGCAAGATTGAAGCGGCGCTGGCAAAGCTGCACCGCAAGGAAGCGGCGCTGACTTACGTTTCCTGCTGGACGGCCAATACCGGCCTCATCCCTGCCGTCGCTGGCGCCGAGGACGCGCTGGTGAGTGACGCGCTGAACCACGCCTCGCTGATCGACGGCTGCCGCGCCTCCAAGGCCAAGCGCTTTGTCTACCCGCATTCCGACATGAAGGCGCTGGAGGAAAAACTCAAGGAAGCCAAGGGCGCGCGCCGCCTGTTTATTATCACCGACGGCGTGTTCAGCATGGAAGGCGACATTGCCAAGCTGCCGGAAATTTTAGAACTCGCCGCGAAATATGATGCCTCCGTGATACTGGATGACTCGCACGGCGTCGGCGTGATGGGCAAACACGGCCGCGGCACGGCGGAGCATTTCGGCGTGGAAGAAGACGTACACATTGTCACCGGCACGCTCGGCAAGGCGCTGGGCGGCGCGGCGGGCGCCTACGTGGCTGGTTCCAAAACACTTATCG
>CAZUKF010000094.1:0-7960 GCA_964620765.1 uncultured Rickettsiales bacterium
AATAATGTCATCCCCGCCTTGAGCGGGGATCTCGAGCGACACAGAGGATGCCTGAGATCCCCGCGTGCGCGGGGATGACAATTCTTTTACAAACGCATCAAGCTTATCCTGCTTGCTGCCCGATACAGCAATCTTTGCACCCGCTTGATGCAATGTCTTGGCAATCGCCCCGCCGATGCCGCCGGTCGCACCGGTGACGAGTGCTTTTTTGCCACTTAGAGAAAACATCTTTCTACCCTCTTCGATTATTATTCCACGTGCCATTCGTCGCCACGTCCCCGCCCGTCACGTTCCGCACGTTTGAGATCCATCTCCGACACCGTTTGCATGTGCGCAGCATCGAACGCGCGTTTCATGTTAGCGGTATTGGCTTCTGCCCATGCCTGCCGCCCTGCATCATTTTTTACTCCGATCATGCAATTGAATTCAAAATTTTCTGCATCAACCATAAACATTTCGCCGTCTTGCTGCTTTTCCTGTTTTATTTCTCCGCCCTCAGGAACATGAAACTTGCTGGAAAATATATCCCGGTATTCCCGTGCTCGTTTTAAAGCCTTACCTTTGCCGGTTTTATCTGCCAAATCATCATAGGAAATCGCAACAAAAAACCCGGTGACATTAGGAGTACCGTGCTCATAGGCAGGCTGCAGGTAAACATGCAGCCCGCGGACCTTATACTCTGAAAGCGCCTTGAATTGCGCGGCGCCAGCGTCTTCAGGATCGCTCACGCGGCCTCAGCTGCGAGAAAAAAACTTAAGTCCTCCGGCACGCCGACAGACACCGCCTCCATCTCCGGGCTAATGCGCTTGTTGAGGCCGGTGAGAACTTTGCCGGCGCCCACTTCCACCACGCGGCGCACGCCCTGCGCCTTCAGGTATTCCACGCATTCGCGCCAGCGCACCATGCCGGTCACCTGTTCCACCAGCAGGCGGCGGATGGTATTGGGGTCTACCACCGCGTTGGCGGTAACGTTGGCCACCAGCGGCGGGTGCGGCATGCGCAAAGTCGCGGCGGAAAGCGCTTCCTGCATGATACCGGCGGCGGGCGCCATCAGCGGGCAATGGAAGGGTGCGCTCACCTGCAGCATCATGGCACGCTTCACGCCTTTGGTTTTCGCAATCTCCAGCGCGCGTTCCACGGCTTCCTTCGTGCCGCTGATCACCACCTGCCCGGGGGCATTGTCATTGGCCACCGCGCAAACGTCGCGCAGGGCGGCTTCCTTGGCAATTTCTTCGGCCAGCGCGTAATCGGCACCGAGCAGCGCCGCCATCGCGCCCGCACCGGCGGGTACCGCCTTCTGCATGGCGAGGCCGCGCACGCGCAAGAGGCGGGCCGTTTCGGTCAAGCTCAGGGCGCCCGCCGCGCAAAGCGCGCTGTATTCACCCAAAGAGTGGCCGGCCACGAAATCCACGTCGCGCACATGCAGGTTGGTCTCTTCCTCCAGCACGCGCAAGGCAGCGATGGAGGCGGCCATGATGGCGGGCTGGGCGTTCTCGGTCAGGGTCAGCTCCTCGGCGGGCCCTTCGAACATGAGGGTAGAGAGCTTCTGGCTGAGTGCGGCATCCACCTCGTCGAACACGTCACGGGCCACTTTAAAGTTGGCGGCCAGCGCCTTGCCCATGCCTACGGCCTGCGAGCCCTGGCCGGGGAAAATGAATGCCTGCATCATACCAATACCTTCCTTTCGATTGGCGAAGCGCGGAAAATAATCGCACGGGACCCAAAATGCAATATTTTTGGCTTGCAATCTATGCAAAAAGCGCTATTTTGCGTGTCCCTTTTACATTATTGGAATAGCTATGCCCTTGTACGAAAGCACTTTTGTCGCCCGGCAGGACCTGTCAAAGCAGGACGTCACCAAACTGACGGATCAATTCACGTCTATTATTGAAAATGGCGGCGGAAAAATCGTTAAAAACGAGTACTGGGGCTTACGTAACCTCGCCTATCGTATACGTAAAAACCGCAAGGGCCATTACACGATGTTAGGCATCAACGCTCCGTTTGCGGCGGTGAAGGAAATGCAGCGTACCATGGGCATCCAGGAAGAAATCATCCGCACCCTCACCGTGCGCGTTGACGAGCTCGACGAAAACCCCTCCGCCATGATGAACATGCGCTCCGGCCGCGAAGACGGCGAGGGCGAAGTGTTCACCCCCGCTGAAACCATCACCGAATCCAAAGAGTAACATATGAGCATGGAACCCCAATCCGCTTCCAACCCCGGCTTTGGCCGCAAGGTTTTCTTCCGCCGCAAGAAGAGCTGCCCGCTCACTGGCGCCGGGGCTCCGAAAGTGGACTATAAGGATGTGAAGCTGCTGACCCGCTTCGTCTCCGAGCGCGGCAAGATCATGCCGTCGCGCATCACCTCGGTGTCGCACAAGAAGCAGCGTGAGCTGGCCGCCGCCGTGAAGCGCGCGCGCAACCTCGCCCTGCTCCCCTTCGTCTCCCAGTAAATTGTCCCCCCGCGCCGCACTTTACATGCCCGGCATCGCTGCCGGGATGCTTTCGGCCGGGCTTTACCTGGTGATTTACGGCCTCGGCCTCGGCTCACTGCTGATGTTGATCCCCACCCTGCCCCTGTTTTCCATCGGCCTCTCCCGCCCGCCGCAGCTACTGTTCGCTGCGCTGGTCGCCGCGCTTTCGCTGGTGCTGATCGTAAGCGGCGGCATGAGTGCACTTTACTATGCCGGGTTCATTGGCATCCCCGTGCTGCTCTTCGCCCCCGCCGCCCATGCCGGCCGCCCCACCGGCGAGATTCTGGCGGACATCACCGTCTATGCCTTCCTGATATTCATTGCCGTCATGCTCTCGCTGGCCGACGAGGGCGGTTTCCGGCCCTCAATCATGAAGTTTTTGCGTGAAAGCGTCAGTGCGGAAGGCAACCCGGAGATGCAGGCCGCGCTGGACCAGGCGGGTGAAACCGCCGCCATACTCGCCGTAGCCGTCAGCGGCTGGTGGTGGATATTGCTGGTCTGGATCCACGCCCTGATCGCCAGGTGGATGCTCGCGCAGCAGGGCAAAGCAGGTCTCCCAAAGCTTGGACTGGGGCTTTTTCACCTGCCCCTCTGGCACGCCGCCCTCCCTGCCGGGTGCTTTCTTACCCTACTTGCGGGCAACGAAGAACTTGCTTTTTCAGCCCGTATTCTGCTGCTTATCTCCCTCCTGCCTTGGTTTCTGCTGGGCCTCGCCCGCCTGAATGCCAAATTAAAGGCCTGAAAGCCCTTTTTCTTGTTGAATTTTCTGCCATTGCTCTTAGTATGCACCCCCCGAAGGAATTTAAGGAGAATTAAAATGGAAGTCATTCTGCTGGAACGCATCGGCCGCTTAGGCAGCACCGGAGACGTCGTCCGCGTGAAAAACGGCTTCGCGCGCAATTTCCTCATCCCCATGAAGAAAGCGCTGCGCGCCACCGACGCGAACAAGAAAGTGTTTGAAACCAAGCGCGCCGAGATCGAGGCAAAGAACGCCTCCGTCCGCGGCGAAGCCGAGAAGCAGGCGAAAGCGTTTGAAGGCGTGTCCGTCACTCTCACGCGCGAAGCGAGCGAAGAAGGCAAGCTGTTCGGCTCCGTCACCGTGCGCGACATCGCCGAGGCGCTGGAAGCCATGGGCCACCACGTGCCGAAGAGCCAGATCATCATCAGCAACAACATCAAGACGCTCGGCACCTATCAGGTGAAGCTGAACCTGCACGCCGACGTGGTTGTGTCGCTCGACGTCATCGTCGCCAAGAGCGAGCACGAAGCCTAAGTTTGGGATTGAGGGATTGGGGATTAGGGATTAGGGTAACTTCCCAATTTCAAATTCCCAAAGCCCAACCCCCATGCCTGACGCAGTTCTTCTCGAAAAGCCAAAAACAGAATCTGCTGTTTATCGCCAGCCTCCTTCCAACATCGAGGCTGAACAGGCGCTGCTGGGCGCGCTGCTTGTCAACAACGAAGAAATCAATTTAATTGGCGACAATTTGCGCGCCGAGCATTTCTACGAACCCGTTCACAAGCGCATTTTTGAAGCGGTTCTGAAATTCCATGACCGCGGAATGATCGCAAACCCCGTTACCCTCAAGCACTACTTCGAACAGGATGAAGCGCTGACAGACATCGGCGGCGGGCAATACCTCGTCAAACTCGCAGCGGCTTCATTACATGTCATCAACATCCGTGATCTTTCGGAGCTGATTTCAGACCTGGCCTTAAAACGCTCCCTCATCGGCGTGGGCGAGGAGATTGTCAACACCGCCTACGCGCCGGACATGGATGCGGACGGCAACGGCCAGCTCGAAGCCGCCGAGCAGAAGCTGTTCAAGCTCTCCATGGAAGGCATTGATGACCGCGGTTTCAAGCCCATTCGCTATTCCGTCACCGAGGCCATTTACCGTGCCGAAGCCGCGCTGAAAAACGCGGGCAACGTCACCGGCGTCGACACCGGCCTCACCGACCTCAATGAAATGCTGGGCGGCCTGCAACCTTCTGACCTACTCATTCTCGCCGGGCGCCCCTCCATGGGCAAAACCGCGCTCGCCACCAACATCGCCTATAACGCTGCGCTCTTTTTCGGGCGGCAGGAGAAGGAGGAAGGCGAAAACCCGAAGGCGGGGAAAAGTGTCGGCTTCTTCTCGCTGGAAATGTCGGCTGAACAGCTGGCCACACGTCTGCTGGCGGCATCCTGCGGCTTTCCTTCGCAGAAAATGACGCGCGGCAATCTCACGCAGGACGAGTTCAACACGCTGGTGCGCGTGAGCTCCGAGATGAGCCAGATACCGTTCCACATTGATGACACGCCCGCGCTTTCCATCGCCGCGTTGCGCGCCCGCGCGCGGCGCCTAAAGCGGATGCATAATCTCGGCCTCGTGGTGGTAGACTATTTGCAGCTGGTGCGCCCCGCCACTACCAAAGCGGTGGATAACCGCGTACAAGAAGTTTCTGAAATCACACAGGGCCTGAAGGCGATTGCCAAAGAGCTGGATATTCCCGTCATCGCGCTGTCGCAGCTCTCGCGCGCGGTGGAAAGCCGCGAAGACAAGCGCCCACTGCTTTCAGACTTGCGCGAATCCGGCTCCATCGAACAGGACGCCGACGTGGTGATGTTCATCTTCCGCGAGGAATATTATGAGGAGCGCCGCATGCCCTCGCAGGACGACCACAACAAAATGGCGGAATGGCAGGCGAAGATGGAAAAGGTGCACGGCGTCGCCGAGGTGATCGTGGCCAAGCACCGTAACGGCCCGGTCGGCACGGTGCGCCTGCAGTTCAACTCCAACCTCACGCAGTTCACTTCGCTGGCGTTCAACGACAGGCTGCCCGCCCATCATTAATATGGCGATTCATCCCGGCCCAACACTAACCGTTTCCCTTCACGCCCTGCGCGAGAATTACGAGCTGTTGCGCACAAAATTCTCCGGCAAGGAATGTGCCGCCGTGGTGAAAGCCAACGCCTACGGCCTCGGTGTGGAAGCGGTTTCCAAGGCATTGCACGCCGATGG
This sequence comes from uncultured Rickettsiales bacterium, assembly GCA_964620765.1. Classification (GTDB taxonomy): domain Bacteria; phylum Pseudomonadota; class Alphaproteobacteria; order Rickettsiales; family SXRF01; genus CAZUKF01. Next base: position 5,483 of record CAZUKF010000094.1, read on the forward strand.
CTGCCGCACGTTTTTCGTCGCCACGCTGGAAGAGGGATTGCAGCTTCGCGGGCTGATGCCCAGCGCGCGCATCGCCGTTTTCCACGGCCCCTATGCCGGTGAGGAGATGGAATACATCCAGCACCGGCTAATCCCGGTCATCAACAGCATGGAGCAGTTTTTGCGCTGGCACGGCAACGCGCCCTTCGCGCTGCACGTGGACACCGGCATGAGCCGCCTCGGCCTCACGCAGCAGGAGCTGGAAGCAAACGTCATCCGCCTCAATACGCCGAACCTGCAGATGCTCATCAGCCACCTGGCCTGCGCCTCGGAAACGGCGCATGAAAAAAACCTCGAGCAGCGCGAGCGCTTCCGCGCCGCCCGCGCGCTGCTGCCGAAGGTGCCCGCCTCGCTTTGCAATTCCTCCGGCATTTTTCTCGGACAGGATTACCATTTTGATCTCGCCCGCCCCGGCTGCTCGCTCTACGGCATCAACCCGGGCATGGGCCCTAACCCGATGCGCCCGGTGGTGAAGCTCACCGCCCCCATTCTGCAGATCCGCGAGTGCGACCGCGAGGAAACCGTCGGCTACGGCGCCACCGCAAAAGTCCCCAAGGGCGCGCGGCTGGCCATCATGCAGCTGGGTTATTCAGACGGCTTCTTCCGCCTGCTGGGCGACAAGAAGGTCAAATCCAAAGCCTATATCGGCGGCCACACCGTGCCGGTGACGGGCCGCATCTCGATGGACATGCTGGCACTCGACGTTTCAAAAGTTCCCGCCGCCGCGCTCGCCCCGGGCGCGATGGCCGAGTTCATCAACAGCCAAACCACGGTGGACGACATCGCGGAAGCCGTCCATACCATCGGCTATGAAGTGCTGACCCGGCTGGGAAGGCGGGTCCGCCGTGTCTATACGCCCTAGCCTTTACATCGCACACCCTATCGCTTACAAATTCCTCCCATGAACCCCCTTGCCGTTATCGGGTGCGTATTTATCGCGTTCATGGAAGCCGTGGGCAGGCTCACGCTGTTTGCCGGTACGGCGCTCGCGGGCGGCTGGCGCAAGCCGTGGTACGGCCGCCAGATCACCAAGCAGATGATGGAAGTGGGGTATTTCTCCCTTCCCGTGGTCGGCATGACGGCGCTGTTCACCGGCGCGGTGCTGGCGCTGCAGAGCTATTCCGGCTTCTCACGCTTTTCCGCCGAAAGTTCCATCCCCATTGTTGTCGTGCTTTCCATCACCCGCGAGCTCGGGCCGGTCATGGCCGGGCTGATGGTGGCGGGCCGCATCGGCGCGTCCTACGCCGCCGAGATCGGCACCATGCGCGTGACCGAGCAGATCGACGCGCTCACCACGCTTTCAACAGACCCTTACAAATACCTCGTTTTCCCGCGCCTTGCCGCCGGCGTGCTGATGCTGCCGGTGCTGGTGGCGGTGGCCGATATCATCGGCGTGTTCGGCGGCTACCTGGTGAGCGTCCACGAACTGGGTTTCAACCCCTCCTCCTATCTCAAGAACACGTTTGAATTCCTCGAAACAAGAGACGTAGTCTCCGGGCTGGTGAAGGCCTCCGCCTTCGGTTTTATCGTCACGCTGATGGGCTGCTACCACGGCTTTCATTCGCGCGGCGGCGCGCAGGGTGTCGGCGCTTCCACCACGCTGGCCGTTGTCTCCTCCTCTGTGCTCATCCTGCTCGCCAACTACGCTTTAACCGCAGTGTTCTTCACATGACTGACCCGAACAACCCGGCCGATGACACGCCTGAACCACCGGGAGGCTGGGAAAGCTATGCTGAAAAAATTAGAGAAAGAGGTCACTCTATTCGCGATGGCCTGGGCGGATGGGGCAACGTCACGGTTCCTTATAAAAAACGGCCCGGCGACGATAATGTTAAACCAGATATTGTAATCGACAGGTAGTCATGAGCGCACCCAAGATAGCCGTGCACGGCCTGTACAAAGCCTTCGGCCCCAAGAAGGTGCTGGACGGCGTGGATCTTGACGTCGCGCCAGGTGAGTCGCTGGTGGTGATCGGGGGCTCCGGCTCCGGCAAGAGCGTGCTGATCAAAACCATCCTCGGCCTGGTGCACCCCGACAAGGGCTCGATCAGGGTGGACGGCGTGGAAACCACGAAACTCTCGCGGCTGGACCGCCAGCAGCTCATGCGCAAATTCGGCATGCTGTTCCAGGGCGGGGCGCTATTTGATTCGCTGCCGGTGTGGGAGAACATCGCCTTCTCGCTCATCCGCAATGACCACCTGCCGCGCCACAAGGCCAAGGCGCTGGCGATTGAAAAGCTCGCCGCCGTCGGCCTCTCGGCAGACGTGGCGAAGCTCTCGCCCGCCGAGCTTTCCGGCGGCATGCAGAAGCGCGTGGCGCTCGCCCGCGCCATCGCCCACAACCCGGAGATCATCTTCTTCGACGAGCCCACCACGGGGCTGGACCCCATCATGGCCGACGTGATCAGCGACCTGAGCTTCGCCTGCACCCGCAAGCGCG
>CAZUKF010000095.1:0-7863 GCA_964620765.1 uncultured Rickettsiales bacterium
GTCACCCCGGCGAAAGCCGGGGCCCAGTTCTTTTATACGGCGCAGACGCGCCGCTGGATCCCGGCCTTCGCCGGGACGACGAAGTAATATGAAACCTAAAAAATTTGAAGTTCGCGTCTACTACGAAGACACCGATTCCGGCGGGGTGGTGTATTACGCCAACTACCTGAAATTCGCCGAACGCGCCCGCACCGAATGCCTGCGCACCAATGGGATCGAGCAACGCGAGCTGGCCGAAAAAGAGGGAATCGCCTTCGTGGTACGCAGCGTGGAGGCCGAATTTCTCAGGCCTGCAAGGCTGGATGACCGCTTGACAATCGAAACCCGCTTGGTCGATAGTGGCCCTGCGTCTTTGCGCCTGCAGCAGGAAATACGGCGTGGCAAAGAGATTCTGGTCACGCTCAATGTCCGCCTCGGCGTGGTGGATGCGAAATTCAAACCGGCAAGGCTGCCTGCTGACTTACGCAAGCGCCTGCCGAATATGTTTATGTAAAACTTGAAGAATAAAGGATAAGCGCCCGTCATGCCCACGAATACCGCTCCCGTCCCTACCGCCGTTGACCCGGTGCAGGCGACCAATCTCGCAGGCTCCATGCCGGTGCATGATTTTTCGCCGTGGGGCATGTTCATCCAGGCCGACCTGGTGGTCAAAGGCGTGATGATCGGGCTGATATTGATGTCCTTCTGGTGCTGGGCGATTATCTTCGAAAAGTGGATTCTGCTCCGCGCCGTGCGCGCCAAGGCGGGCAGTTTCGAGCGCGATTTTTGGGCCAGTGAGGCGCTGGACAAGTTCCATGACAAAATCAAGAAGCGCAGCAACCACCCGATGGCGATCATCTTCGCCGCCGCGATGGAGGAATGGTTCCGCTCCAAGCCCGCTGCCATGGCCGCGAGCATGAAGGCGGCCGCGCGCGAACGCATCATGCAGATCATGCAGGTGGCGCGCAACCGCGAGGTGGAAAAGCTGGAAAACGGGCTTTCCTTCCTGGCCATCACCAGCTCGTCTGCGCCGTTCATCGGCCTTTTCGGCACGGTGTGGGGCATCATGAACAGCTTTCACGGCATTGCCATGAGCAAGAACACCTCGCTGGCGGCGGTGGCGCCTGGCATCTCCGAGGCGCTGTTTGCAACGGCAGTAGGCCTGATGGCGGCCATCCCCGCCTACATGGCATACAATAAATTCACGCGAGAGATTTCGCAATTCTCAGGGCGAATGGAAGATTTTTCGCTAGAGTTTAACACTATCCTCTCCAGGCAGATGGAAGCATAGCCCATGGCGATGAAGTCTAACAACGGCGACCGTTTTCACAGCGAACAGCTGGCCGAGATCAACGTCACCCCGTTCGTGGACGTGATGCTGGTGCTGCTGGTGATCTTCATGGTTACCGCGCCCATGATGACGGCGGGCGTGAACGTGGATCTACCGCAAAGCGCCGCCAAGCCGCTCGCGGGAACAGATGAACCGCTCTCCATCAGTATTTCCTCCAACGGCAAGGTGTTCCTGCAAAAGAACGAGGTGGACGTGAAGGAGATGCAGGCCAAGCTCGCTGCCATCGCCGGTGAGAAAAAAGATACGCGCATCTTCGTGCGCGGCGACAGGGCGGTGGATTACGGCCGCATCATGCAGGTAGTAGGTGAGATCAATGCCGCGGGTTTTACCAAGGTTTCGCTCGTGACCGAGTCCGGGTCGTCTTCCCCTACCGCAACGGCCTCATCCAAAGGCCGCTAGCGGCCCATGAAGCTCGAGCGCAAAAAAGGCATAACCTGGTCCGGCGCACTTCACCTCCTCGTCTTTATCCTGCTGGTGGCGGGGCTGCCCATCTTGTTCGAACCGCCGCCGGATAACGAACCCACCGCCATCACGGTGGAAATTCTTCCCATCACCGGCATCACCAATGTGAAGCCCTCCGAGAGCAAGCCCGCGCCCAAGAAGGAGCCGGAGAAGCCCGCCGAAGCGAAAAAGCCCGCGCCGCCGGTGAAAACCGCCGAGGCCACACCTCCCCCGCCGCCGGAAAAGACCGAGAAAAAACCGGAGAAAAAAGAGGAAGTGAAGAAGCCGGAAGAGAAAAAACCCGAGAAAAAGATGAAGGAGGAAGACCTGCTGGCCGTGCTGAAAGCCGTGAAGGAAACGGCCAGCAAGGAAGGCAAAAAGAACACCAAGGATGCCACCGAAACCTCGGAAAAGCAGAGCAAGTCGCAGAAATATGACCCCTCCATGCCCATGTCTCTTTCCGAGAAGGATGCGATCAAGAACCAGATCATGAAATGCTGGACGGTGCCCGCCGGTGCGCGCGACGCGCATGATCTCGTCATTGTTCTGCGCGTGCAGTATGACCGCGACGGCAGCTATCTGAAGGTGGAGCTCGCCGGCGCCAGCAAGGCGCGCTACAAGGACCCTTACTTCCGGGCGGCGGCAGACAGCGCCATCCGCGCCGTGCGCATGTGCAGCCCGCTCAAAGAACTTTCTCCCGAAAAATACGACACATGGCGCGACATGGAACTGCATTTCGACCCGCGTGAAATGCTGCTTTAAACCCGTTGAAGGCAGGCCCCTATGCCAGACATAACTCCCCTTGCACAACCGCCCGAAGATCCGCAGCCATTGGCTGCTGCTTTTTTGGAAAGGCACAGGGCAACCCTGCAAAGATTGGTACCGGATTTTGACTACCAGGATATGGCGATTGACCGTGACAAGGGATATGACTTGGAGATCGACCCGGACAATCTTCCTCTCGATCAGAAAAGCACACGGCTTGCCAGATTTGAGGCATTTGTTGCTGCAATTGAGGGATTGGCGAATGCAGAGCAGCCGGACAGGGTTGCGCTAAGAGATGGTTTTGACCTGCTTGGCCAATGCCTTTCAAGTATGCAAGCCAGCGTAGCAAGGCAAACCGGTTTTGCAGAACATTTCCAGAATGATCCTGATGTTTCTGCCAGTCGAGCAAAAAAAGAAATGGATAAACTTAAGCGTAGGGAAGACACAAAAAATGATTTAATTGGATTACAGGCCGATTTGATTCCGTTGCTTAAAGCAGTTGGAATTGATACACGTAAACGACACCGATAGGAAAAAAGAGAAATGAAATTACTCTGCACGCTTTGCCTTCTTGTCCTAACCGCATTTGCAGGCGCGCCCGCGCACGCCCAGTTGCGCATCGACATCACCCGTGGCGGCATGGAACCCATGCCCATCGCCCTGCCCGACCTGAACGCCCGCAGCGGTGGCGAGGCCGGCCAGCTGGGCGAAGACGTAATGCGCGTCGTGGCGGGAGACCTGGAGCGCAGCGGTTTGTTCCGCCCCATCGAGCAGGGCGCGTATATTGAAAAAATCACCGCCGCCACCTCCATCCCGCGCTTTGCCGACTGGCGGCAGATCAACGCACAGGCGCTGGTCACCGGCACCATCAGCATCGAGGGCGATAAGATCCGCGTGCCCTTCCGCTTGTGGGACGTGTATGGCGAGCAGCAGATCGCCGGCCGCGAGCTGGTCACCTACCGCTCCAACTGGCGGCGCCTGGCGCACATGATCGCCGACGAAATCTACAAGCGCATGACCGGCGAGCAGGGCTATTTTGACACCCGCATCGTTTACGTGGCCGAGTCCGGCCCAGCGCAGAGGCGCATCAAGCGGCTCGCCATCATGGACCAGGACGGGGAAAATCATAAGTTCCTGACCGATGGAAAATACCTCTCCCTCACCCCTCGCTTTTCGCCCAATTCGCAGGAAGTGATCTACATGTCCTATGCCGGGCGCGTGCCGAAAGTTTATCTGCGCGTCCTGCAGACCGGCCGCGAAGAAACGCTGGGTGCGTTCGACGGCATGTCCTTCGCGCCGCGCTTCTCCCCGGATGGCGGCAGCATCGTCATGTCCATCGCCGAAAACGGCGTCAGCAATATTTACTCGATGAGCCTCCGCGCCCGCGGTTTACGCCGCATTACCAATGGCTCCGGCATTGACACCTCACCAAGTTATTCGCCTGACTCACGGCGGATTGTGTTCAATTCAGACCGCGGCGGCTCGCAGCAGCTCTACGTCATGAATGCCGACGGCTCGGGCATCCAGCGCATCAGCTTCGGCGACGGCAGGTACGGCACGCCCGTATGGTCTCCCCGCGGCGACTGGATCGCCTTCACCAAGATGTCGGGCGGCACCTTCTCCATCGGCGTCATGAAACCCGACGGCAGCGGCGAGCGCCAGCTGACCAGCAGCTACATGGAAGAAGGCCCCACCTGGGCGCCCAATGGCCGCGTCATCATGTTCAACCGGCAGGAACGCGGCGGCCGCTCGCGCCTCTTCTCGGTGGACCTGACGGGACATAACCTGCGCGAAGTCGCGACGCCGATTGACGCGTCGGACCCCGCCTGGTCGCCACTGTTGCCTTTATAGCACAACAAGTTCATTTATCACGCGCACGCAGGCAAAACACATTGATTTCCTCGCCTGCGCCGGTACTTCTTAAGCCCATACCCGTTAAACGGTTGCTACAGGCTGTGGCGCGGCATTTTGCGCTTTTGCCCGGCAATTCTCCGTCTTAAACGGTCAGAATAATTTGCAACGAAATTTTCTTTTAAGGAGCCATTTTATGAAACTCTCTTCCAAGCTGCTCGCGGCGCTCTCCGCCGTGTTCCTGCTGACTGCCTGCGAAACCGGTCCTCAAGGCTCCGGCGGTGCGGGTGGTGCAGGTGGCGCCGGCGGCGCCGACGGCATGGGCGGCAGCGTGAGCGAACTCGCTCCCGGCGTGCCGGACCGTGTTTTCTTTGACTTAGACAGCTCTCAGCTTTCGGGCGATGCCCAGGGCACCCTGGAGCGCCAGGCCACCTGGCTGAAGTCCAACAGCAACAACGTGTCGATCGAAGGCCATTGCGACGAACGCGGCACCCGCGAGTACAACCTCGCGCTGGGTGAGCGCCGCGCTTCCGCTGCGAAGAAGTATCTGGTCAGCCTTGGTGTAAAACCGAGCCGCATCTCTACCATTTCCTATGGTAAGGAACGTCCGGCTGTGATCGGTTCCAACGAAGGCGCATGGGCCCAGAACCGCCGCGCCGTAACCGTTGTTACGAGTGGTCAATAAGATTGGCGGCCAATAATTAATTACGTCCAATTCACTTGACGTTTACGCCCCGCCTCTGTTTCAGTGGCGGGGCGTAACTTTTTAGCGGTTTTTATGCGTTTTCTTGCCGTCCTTCTTGCCACCACTCTCCTCTCTTCTTCCGCCTTCGCACAGAACCGCGAAGTGGCAGACCGCATGGACAAGCTGGAGCGCGACATCATGACCGTGCAGAAACAGCTGGCGCGCCGCGGCATGAACCTGGATCTCGAAACCGCGGGCGGCCCCAATGGCGGTGAAGGCGCTGCTTCGGCAGAAGTGCGCATGAGCGCCATCGAAGACGAGCTGCGCGCCGTGCGCGGGAAGCTGGAAGAAAATGAATTCCAGATGCGCAAGCTGACCGAAGGTTTCAACAAATTCCAGCAGGACGTGGAGTTCCGCTTCAACGAGCGCGCCACCGCTCCTGCCGCCGGTGCCGCCGCCACGCCGGCCGCGGCCGGCGACGTACCGGCAGAAACACCGCCGGTTGATAACTCGGTGCCGCAGATTCCTGATGACGGCGCGCCGCCCGAACCGGGCGAAACCACCGCCGGTGACGGCGTGCTGCGCGAGCCGGATAAAACCCTGCCCAAGGGCGAGTTCGACAACCCGCGTGATCTTTATAACCATGCCTTCCGGCTGATCAACCAGACGCGCTACGAAGAAGCCGCCAAGAATTTTGAAGCGTTCACCGGCAAATACCCCAAGGATCCGTTGGTGGGCAATGCGTATTACTGGCTTGGCGAAACGTATTACATCCGCCGCGATTACGTGAAGGCCGCCGATAATTTCCGGCAGGGTTTCGAAGCGTTGCCCGGCGGGCCGAAAGCGGCTGACAACCTGCTCAAGCTCTCCATGGCACTTTCAGCCATGAAAAAAACCAAGGAAGCCTGCGTGGTGCTGGACCAGCTGCTGGTGAAATTCAAGGACAGCTCCACCAGCGTCGCCAAGAAAGCCGATGCGGAGCGCACGCGCATTGGATGCAGATAGGGATTGGGCTTTAGGCTTTGGGGATTAGGGTGAAAAATTCAATCCCCAATCCCCAATCCCCAATCCCCAGCGCAGAATTTGCTGGGTTACTCAAACCCCTCAAACCCCAATTCCCTCTTACCGTAGCCATTTCCGGCGGGGCGGACAGCATGGCGCTGGCGCTGCTCGCGCATGCGCATGACCGTAATACCGTCGCGCTGACGGTGGACCACGGCTTGCGCAAAGAAGCGGCAACCGAGGCAAAGCAGGTGAGCAAATGGCTCAAGGCACACGGCATGCAGCATCACACGCTGAAATGGAAAGCGCCCAAAGCCAAGCAAAACCGCGCGCGCGAGGCACGCTACGTATTGCTGGCCCAGTGGTGCAAAAAACACGGCGTTTCACAGCTGCTGCTGGCACACCACCGTGACGACCAGGCCGAAACATTGCTGCTGCGCCTGAAGCGCGGCAGCCATATCGCGGGGCTGGCCGCCATGCGCGCCGCGCAGGAGATGGAGGGGATTACGCTGCTCCGGCCGTTTCTCACGGTGCCCAAGGCGCGGCTGATTGCGACACTGGAGGCGCGCGGGCAGGAATGGATTGAAGACCCGAGCAATGAAAACACGGTCTATGACCGCAACCGCCTGCGCAAGCTGCTGGCCAAGCTGCCCAACCGTGAGGAGGTGCTGGCGAACCTTGCCGCCAGCGCCGAAAAGCTGGGACAGTTGCGTGAAGCGGGCGTGCAGGAGAAAGAGGCGTTCCTCGCCGCCCATGTCCGCTCCGGAAGCCTGGATGCGAAAGCGCTGGAAGCGGCGGGCAAAGACCTGGCTTTTGCTGTGCTTTCGGCCCTGCTGGTGGAGGCAGGCGGTGCAGCCTACCCGCCGCGTTTTGCCTCGCTGGAGCGGCTCTGCAAGACGCTTCTTGCCGGTGACTGCCGGGTAACTTTGGGCGGCTGTATCGTAACCCGGAAAAAGGGATACATTACCTTTCGCCCCGAACATACTTGAATACCGGCCCTTCTTAAGCCATATATTAAAGACATATGCCGAATTTCGCGAAAAACATTACCCTGTGGCTGGTCCTGCTGCTGTTGCTGGTCGGCCTGTACAACATGTTTCAGGGGAGCGTGGAGCCCGGCACGTCGCAGCGCCTGCCCTTCTCGGATTTCCTCAACAAGGTGGATGCCAGCCAGGTGGCGGATGTTGTCATCCGGCAGGGCGGGGCCAAGGGCGCCATCATCAGCGGCCATTTCTCGGACGGCACCACGTTTTACACCATGGCGCCGGATTACCCGGGGCTGATTGACAAACTCGCCGCCAAGAATGTGAAAATTGTGGCGAGCGTGGATGACGCGCGCACGGATTCGTTCTGGGGCGCGGTGTTCTCCTGGTTCCCGATCTTGCTGCTGCTGGGCGTCTATATTTTCTTCATGCGGCAGATGCAGTCCGGCAAAGGCGGCGGGGCGATGGGCTTCGGCCGCTCGCGCGCGCGCCTGCTCACGGAAAAAACCGAGCGCGTGACGTTTGAAGACGTGGCAGGCATTGATGAAGCGCGCGAGGAACTGCAGGAGATTGTCGAATTCCTGAAAGACCCGCAGAAATTCCAGAAGCTGGGCGCCAAGATCCCGCGCGGCTGCCTGCTCGTCGGCCCGCCAGGTACCGGTAAAACGCTGCTCGCCCGCGCCATCGCCGGCGAGGCGAAGGTGCCGTTCTTCACCATCTCGGGCTCGGACTTCGTGGAAATGTTCGTCGGCGTGGGCGCGAGCCGCGTGCGTGACATGTTCGAGCAGGGCAAAAAAAGCGCACCA
>CAZUKF010000096.1:0-7810 GCA_964620765.1 uncultured Rickettsiales bacterium
CTTGTGGATCACCATGATGCCGGCGAATTCGCCGTGCGCGCCCTCTGGGGGGTTCAGGGTCACGTGCGGCAGGCCGGAGAGTTCCGCAAGCCATTGCTGCACGGTGTAAATCACCTCCAGCGCGCCCTGGATAGTGCCTTCCGGCTGCAGCGGGTGAATGCCGTTGAAGCCCGGCAAACGCGCCACTTTTTCATTCAGGCGCGGGTTATGTTTCATGGTGCAGGAACCCAGCGGGTAAAGCCCCGTATCAATCGCGTAATTCAGCTTGGAAAGCCGCACGAAATGCCGCACCACCTGCGGCTCGCTCACCTCCGGCAGGCCCACATGCGCGCGCGCTTTGGTGCCCGTGCGCAGAGGCGTATTCTTCGGCTCGGGCAGATCCACGCCGCAGGCGCCGTTCGTGCCTTTTTCAAACAACAAATTTTCTTCGACGTTGAGGCCGCGGCCCTTGTCTAAATAACTGGCGCTCATGCAACCTCCTTCTTAGTAGTTGTCATCCCCGGCTTGACCGGGGATCTCAGGCATCCGCACAAGCATCCGGACTCCTCCCAGATCCCCGCTCTGCGCTGCGCTCCGGCGGGGATGACAATCAAGGTCATGCAACCTCCTTCTGCGCGGTCTGCGCCACCTGTTCCAGCGCGTTGGCCAGCGCTTCGATGTCGGCCTCCGTGGTCAGTTCCGTGGCCGCCACCAGCAGCTTGCCGCCGTCCAACGGGTAGCCGGCGATGATGCCCTGCTTGGCCAGTTTTTTCACAGCTTCAGAAGCACTTACGGGCAGTTCTACCACGAACTCGTTGAAGAACGTTTTGTTCACCAGCTTCAGCTTTTTCACCTTCGAGAGGCGGTCAAAAACGGTACAGGCACGCTCATGATTCAGGCGCGCGAGGCGCGTAAAACCGTGCTCGCCGAGCAGGCTCATATGGATGGTGAACGAGAGCGCAAAAAGCCCTTGGTTTGTGCAGATATTAGACGTCGCCTTCTCGCGGCGGATATGCTGCTCACGCGCCACCAGGGTAAGCACGTAGGAGCGCTTGCCGTCCTTATCCACCGTCTGCCCGCACAGGCGGCCTGGCATCTGGCGAAGATATTCTTTCTTGCACGCGAAGAAACCAAGATGCGGCCCGCCGAAGCTCATCGGCACCCCGATGGACTGCGCTTCACCGCAGACAATGTCTGCTTCCACCGGCGGCGGCAGCAGGCCGAGCGAGAGAATCTCGTTCACGACGACAACGAGCAACGCGCCCTTCTCGGTGCATTGCTTGCGTAAGTCAGCTAACTGTTGCACTTCTCCATGAAAATCCGGCGTCTGCACGATCACGCAGGCGGCCTGCTCGTCCGGCGCATCGGCCTTGATCTCAAAATCTTCATAGGAAGAAGTGTAGGTCTCGATCACCTCTTTGTATTGCGGGTGCAGCGCACCGTGAATATGCACGTTCGGCCGCTTGGTGATACGCCGCGCCATCAGCGCCGCTTCCGCCGTGCCGGTCGCGCCGTCATACATCGAGGCGTTGGCGATATCCATGCCCGTCAAATTGGCGATGATGGTCTGGTATTCAAAAATCCCGATCAGCGTGCCTTGCGAAATTTCCGGCTGGTAGGGCGTATAGGCGGTGAGAAACTCTGAGCGCTGCACGATGTGGTCCACCGTCGCGGGAATGTGGTGATTATAGCAACCGGCACCTAAGAAAAACGGTCCGGAACCGGCCGGGTGGTTCTTCGCTGCCATGGCGCTAAGCGCGCGTTCCACCTCGATTTCCCCCTGGTGGGCCGGAAGATCAATCGTGCCCTTCAGCTTCGCGGCTGCAGGCACCATGGAGTAAAAATCATCGACCGATTTTACACCGGCAGCTTTGAGCATGTCGGCGCGGTCTTTGGGAGTCAGTGGTAAGTAGCGCATTATATTTAATCCAAAAAAGTTTTTTATCTTTGTCGTCCTGAAATTGTTTCAGGACCCACGCTTCATCCGCAAAAGCAATGCAGTTGAGAGGTGGATGCTGAAACAAGTTCAGCATGACAGGGTATTACGCGGCCAGCTTCTGATAGGCTTCGGAATCAAGCAGCTTGGCGAGCTCGCCCTTGTCCGTAATTTTGATCTTGCAGATCCAGCCCTCGCCGTACGGCGCGGAGTTGATGAGCGCGGGCGAACCGTTCAGCCCGTCATTCACTTCCACCACTTCGCCGGAAAGCGGCGCGTAAACTTCGCTGGCGGCCTTGACGGATTCCACCACCACGAATTCCTCGCCCTGCTTCACCTTGCGGCCCTTGGCCGGGAGCTCCACGAATACGAGGTCACCCAGCGCGCCCTGCGCGTAATCGGTGATGCCCACGGTGGCCACATCGCCATCCAGCTTCACCCATTCATGCTGTTCCGTATACTTCAAACCGCCCGGTACGTTGCTCATGCTGCATCCTTTTTCACTGAACGTTTCGTTTTCGCGGGAACGAAGGAAAGGCCCGTGATTTCCGCCTTGATCCTCTTTCCACGCACTTCTACTTCCACCGCCTGCCCCGTGCGGGCAAACGAGCTGGTAACATAACCCTGGCCAATGGCCTGCTTCAGCGAGGGTGAGAAACCGCCGCTGGAAAGCGTGCCAACTTTTTCCGCACCCACAAAAACCGCGGCGCCTTCACGCGCGATGCCGCTTTCCAGCAGCCGCACGCCCACGCGCAGGCGTTTCGGCCCCGGTTTTAGCTGGTTCAGCACGGCATCCGCGCCGATGAAATTGTTATGCTCCTTGCTGATCACCCAGCTTAAATTGGCTTCCACCGGCGTGGTTTCTTCATCAAGGTCATGCCCATAAAGCGGGTAGCCCATTTCCAGGCGCAAACTGTCACGCGCGGCAAGACCGATGGCCTTTGCTGCCGGGTTGGCCAGAAGCGCGCGCCACAGCTCCACGGCTTTCGCGGCAGGCACGCTGATTTCAAAACCGTCTTCACCGGTGTAGCCCAGGCGGCTCACAAACACGTGTGTACCCTTCCAGCTCGCTTCTTTCATGCGCATGTAACCCAATTCCGGGATACCCCCGGCGGGTATTTCCTTGGCCAAAACTTCCTCGGCGCGCGGTCCCTGCAGCGCAATCAGCGCGTTGCCGGCCAGTTCTTCAAATTTCACTCCGGCGGGCAGGTGTTTTTTCATCCAGGCAATGTCCACCGCCTTGCGCCCGGCGTTGAAAACCACGAAGAATTTCTCGTCCGCCATGCGGGTGATGATCAGGTCATCCACGATACCGCCCTTCTCATTCGTCAGCACCGTGTACTTGGCCATGCTGTGCGGCGTTTTGAGGAAGGAGCTCGGGGTAATGCGCGAGAAAAACTCGGCCGCCCCCTGCCCGCTCACCATGGCCTGCCCCATGTGGGAAACGTCAAACAGCCCGGCGCTGGAGCGGGTCCATTCATGCTCCTGGATAACCCCGGTGGAATAGTTGATGGGCATGTCATACCCGGCAAAGGGGCACATCTTGGCACCCGCGGAGACATGCTCCTGATAAAGAGGCGTTTTCTGGTTCATAGCGGCCATGTTTAAAACGAGCCGGAAAGATAATCGGGTTTTTAACCTGAATCAAGCCCTTAAGGTTAACGGCCCTGCCCTCCCCCGGATTGACATATTTCTGTAATAAACCGTTTCATAAATCTTTGGCCCGCCTGGAAACACCAATAAGGTAAAGTGAAAAAATGCCTATATACCGTTACACGCATTCCGGCCTGATCGACCGCATGGAGATAAGCCCTCCGCGCCGGGGCGTGGCACAAGCGACGATTATTGCGAAGGAAAACATCACCGCCGAGCAGCTGGAGCGCTTGCGCGTAGCGGTGGCCGAAAATGGCTTCTCCACCCTGAAGGACACGGTAGACGGCCGCGCCGCCATCCAGGTGCGCGGGATGCGCAAGGAAAAAGACCTGCTGGCCGCCATCGAGAAGATGGAGCCGGGCATTACCAACATCGAGCGTGAAACCACGCCGGACGACCTCGCCGAGAAACGCGGCTACCGGGACGCGGTGCGCGACCAGTCTCTCTTCCTCTCCGCCATTTTCTACGACATCGGCAACGCGGCGTTCTTTGCTTCCGGCATCATGCGCGGGCGGCACAACAAGAACGGCCGCATGACGCCGCATGACAAATCCGAGCTAATGATCGGCGCCGCCTTCAGCGCGGGCGACGTGCTGATGACCATGTACGGCAAGCACCGCGGCGACGAAGAGCTGCAGGCCGTCAACGAGGGCCTCACGGACTACCTGGAGAAAAAAGGCATCGAGCTCCCCGAGGCAGACGCGCTGACACCGGAAACGCTTTACGAAACCGGCATTGCGAAGGCCACGAACGGGTGGATGCGCCGCCACATCATCCACATCAAGTGCCTGTCGGAATTCGCGGGCGGCCTCTTTACCATCCATTCGGCCACCAAGCCCGGCAACCGCAACAACGGCAAACTCGCCGCCGGTATGCTGATCTCCTCCGGTTGGCTCGCCACCTTCCTGCTGGATGACCCGCCCGGCCACAGCATTTTCGACGGCAGCAAGCCCAAGCCCTCGAACATCGCCGAGATCATGATGGACAACCCGCGCAAATGCATCGCGCAGCCGCTGGCCATGGGCAACAACCTCGCCAACCTCTGGGGCTCGCTGAACCCGGTTACCGGCGAGCGAGCGCGCTTCAGGCGCGAGATCATTGATGCGCAAAAGCAGGTTCAGACTTCCAACACGCCGGAGGCGCATGCACACCTCGCCTATACCATCAACAAGCAGCATGATTACGCGTGGAACGTGCTGTCCGCCGGCTCGTTCCTCATCGCGCATTCGCTGTTCGGCCTCTCGGGCAGCAAGCGGCCGGAAGAAACCAAGGCCGACAAACAGATCATGGATGACCTGGTGCTGCTTTCCGCCAACATGCTGGCACAGCAGCAGCCGGAAGTGCGCGAAGTGGCTATCCAGCAAACAGCAGCCTATGTGAGCGAGCTCTCACACGTGACGATGAGCGAAGAACAGCTGGCAGGCGCCATCCGCCATAAGATCGAAAGCATTAACAAGAGTACGTGGGCAACCCGCGTTCAGGCGCCCCTGGAAGCGGGCCACGCCGCCGCGGTCTGAGGCCGGGCCGCTGCGAGCAGCGGTTGCTTCACCTGCTGGCCGAACGGCACGAATACATCTTCATTATTCCGCCGCACCTGTAAATAGAACTGCACCGGCCCGGCCGCGTCCGGCTCCACGTGGAAACGTAAACTCGGTCCGCCGTGCTCGTCCGCTGAGGTCGGCTCCGGCCCGAGCGGGTGGGAGTGCACAACAGACTGGCCATCCGCGCTGAAACCCACCAGGTGTGCGTAAGCACCCATCACGGGCTGCAGGTTTTTCACCGGGCCCGCCGCATCCAGCACGTGCACATTAACAATAGAGCCCTTGCTCTGCTCCAGCGGCTCACCCTCCCAGACAAAAGACATATCCTTCGCTTGCGCTTCGGTGTTGGCGCGGCTCGCCGGCTTGACCGGGCGCGGGTGGGCGGCGGGGAAATCCGTGTGCAGCTTGTGGTTCCTGCCATTAATGGTGATGTCGGCCCACGCGCCGTAGGCGTTGTTCGTTTTCGGCGTGAAGGAGAAAGCAAACACGCCCGGCTCGTCCGTCGGCTGCGGGTGGATGTGCTGGTAATCCTTCAGGCCCTGGTCCACCACCAGCAGGTGCATCTTCTGCGTATGCACGGTGGCAAGCTCCTCCATCGTCAGCGGCATGCCGGTGTCGCTGTGCGTCAGGCGCAGGAGCACATCCGCCGGCACGTCCTGCGAGGTCGGCGCGTTGATCTTCATCTCCATGCGGATGGAGCCATCGGAATATTTCTGCGGCTCGCCGGTATAGGGTGTGTGCACGCGCTCGGCAAAATTGCCGCGCGGGTCGGGCAGCGACATCGCCATCGCGGCGGGTACCATCGCCACGCCGCAGGTGAGGAAGTGCGGAATCACAGCGGCAAGCCCGGAGAAGCCCATCATACTGTGAGCGTTGCCGCTCATGGTACCCAGCGTTTTGTCCACGCCGGAAATAACATCATTGGTAAACTCGGTGCTGCCTGCGAGCGTAGAAAGATAAATCAGCCCCGTACCCAACGCGGTGAGCACCGTGGGCAGCGCAATCAGCGCGCTGGTGGCCAGTGCAGCGTATTGCACCACCTTGCCCCAGGGGATACCGTCGCCGTGTTCATGGTGGCGCATGGAGCGTCCCAGCAGCACGCCGCCGATGCCGATCACGCCGGTGGCCAGCGCGTTGACCAGCCCGCCCTCGGCCAATGACTCGCCGATAAGCGGCACTTCGGCCAGCAGGCTGTTGATTGCACCGGCAAGGCCGCTGCCACCCGCATCGGCACTGGTATGCAGCACGAAAGAGGCTTCCTGCGCCATCGCTTCGGAGCCCATGCCGAGCGCGGGCAGCACATGCGGTGCGAGGATGATGGCGCCGCCGCCCACCATGCCGCCGATGGCCACGCGCGTAAGCAGGCTTCGCTTAGGCTCTACCTGATCAAGCGGGCCTATGTGCAGGGGCCTGTGCATGCATTATTGGATTTGTGCAGTGGAGCGAGCCGGGCGCGGCGGCGGCGCGGCAGGCGGCGCACCACCAGGCATGGCCATGATGCGGTCGCTGCCGGCGCGGATCTCAGCGGCCTGCGCATGGGCTGTCTCAATATCGGCGGCGCGTGGTTTATCGTGCCCCGGCTCCGGCTTCTTTTCGCCCCCAGCGGCTTTGCTGGTATCCGCGCTTGGCTTTTCTTCAAACAGCCAGGTCTTGGTGAAATATTGCGTGGCAAGAGACGCCGCGCCCGCCGCCAGCAGCGGCATGAGCAGCCCGCCCAGCGAGAGATTGCTGCCCGTGAGCAGGAAGGTCCCGAGTCCCACCGCCGCCGGGATGCCGATGTTCAGGAGCAGGTTATTGCCGCCACCCGGTGCAGGCGTGGTCGTCGGTGCGGGCGAACCGCCGGCCTGAATCGCGGCAACATCCGCGGAAACATCGGCAGCCGTTTTCTTTGCGTGTGCCTGGAGTGTTTCTTCATTGTAACCGGCAGCAGGCAGGGCGGCATACTGCTTCACTACCTTGCCCTTATCGAACAGGGTGATCCGGGCGGAATGCTGCACGCCCATCCTGTCCGGCTCGCCGGGCTTCGGGTGCAGGTTCCTGTTGGTAGGCAGGCCCAGCCGGGTCTGGATCTCGCGGGAGTGTCTATTTGATTCATTCTTTGCCTTGCTCTCCGGGTCATCCGGCGGGCAGACTACGTGGAGAATGCGACCGGGCTTGTCCTTGCACGCGTCATACGCGGCCTCGCCGTCTGCCACGGGGAGCTTCTCGTCCGGGAACTGGCGCACGCCCTCGACGTAATAATTGTTGATATAGCGCCTCATTTGGCTGCGGTCTTCGTCCGGCTGCACGGAAACGACAACAATCGGCACCTGCTTGCCCTGCTTGAGGAAATCCTGCTGGATGGCGGCAACGGTATCAGTAATGCCGGTGCAGAACGGGCAACCGTCATAGCCAAAGAGCACGATGCAAGGCCCGTCGCCGAGCGACTTGGGATCGAATTTCCTGCCGTACTGGTCGGTCAGGGGGATATCTCCAAATACCTCTTGGAAACTTTTGCCGGTGGGGTCTGCCATGGCATTAATAATCGCGTTTTTATGCCCTAAAATCAAGGCAAAGCCGCCTTCAGAATAAAGAAGAATCTGTGACAGCCGCACAAAATGGGGGGCCGAAAGACCGTAACCGGCCATAATTAAAGGGGGCCCCGCAAAGGGGCCCCCTCCTTCCCAACGCGCCGGACGCACCTCAATCGTCCGGCGCGGCC
>CAZUKF010000097.1:0-7749 GCA_964620765.1 uncultured Rickettsiales bacterium
GAAGCGGAAGAGGCGGGCGGCGCCGATTTCCTGGCGCAGGGCACTCTCTACCCGGACGTGATCGAATCCGTTTCCTTTACCGGCGGGCCGAGCGTGACCATCAAATCGCATCACAATGTAGGCGGCCTGCCTGAGCGCATGAACATGAAGCTGGTGGAACCCTTGCGCGAACTCTTCAAGGATGAAGTGCGCGCGCTGGGGCTGGAGCTGGGCATGCCCGCCGAGATGGTGGGGCGCCACCCGTTCCCCGGCCCGGGCCTTGCCATCCGCATTCCCGGCGAAATTACCGAAGAAAAACTGAAGCTCTTACGCCGCGCCGATGCCATTTACCTGGAAGAAATCCACAATGCCGGGCTTTATAATGATATCTGGCAGGCCTTCGCGGTGCTGCTGCCCGTGCGTACCGTGGGCGTGATGGGCGATGCGCGCTCTTATGATTATGTGTGCGCCTTGCGTGCCGTGACTTCAACGGACGGCATGACCGCCGATTATTATCATTTCAGCCATGAATTTTTAGGTCGGGTCAGCAATCGTATCATCAACGAGGTGCGCGGTATCAACCGCATCGTCTACGATGTAACCAGCAAGCCACCCGGCACCATCGAGTGGGAGTGAACATGGAAGACAACATTATACGCGAACTGCAGGAAGACATCCGCCGCGACCGGGCCAAGCAGCTGTGGGACCAATACGGCACCACCATTATCGGCATTGCCGCCGCGGTGATTATCGGCACCGGTGTGGGCGTGGCGTGGAAGGACTACCAAAGCAGCAAGAATCAGCGGCTCACCGGCATGCTGCTTGCTGCCGTGACACAGACGGACGATGAAAAGCGCCGCAGCGCGCTGGAAGAAACGGCAAAAGCTGCCGGCAGCCGTGCGCAGGGCGCGCTGGCACAGCTTTACCTTGCGGCGGAGGCGCGCGAAAGCGGTGATGTGAAGGAAGCGCTTGCCGGCTACCGTGACGTGGGTGAAAACGCGAAGGACGGGAGCTTACGCAATTTGGGCCGAGTGCTGGCCGTGCACACGGCGATTGATAATTCGCTCGACGCGGAAGATACCAAGCCTGTGCCGGAGAATAATGCATTTGCGCTGTCATGGCAGGAAGCCGAAGGCTGGAAATATTACGCGGCGGGCGAAAAAGACGAGGCAATAAAACGCTTCCTTTCCATCGTGAATGACGTGGATGCGCCGCCGGTGCTGCGTTCGCGCGTATTAGCCGTATCTTCGTATCTTTCGCCAGGCAAAGAATGATTGCGTTTCGCCATCTTGCTATTCTCTTGCCGTTGCTCTTGGCGGGGTGCAGCTATGTGCCCAGCTGGGCGGGTGGCGAAAAGAAAAAATCAGTGGAGAAGGCAGAAGGCGAGCGTTTAAGCGTCATGCGCTCGGCTTCGCAGATCGAAGCTGACGCAACGCTGGCCAGCATCCCCGCCGAGGTGCCGGGCCCGGAAGCCAATGATGCCTGGCCGCAGCATGGCGGTAATGCGCAGGCGCACCTGGATCATCCCGCACTGCCTGAAAAGCTTGCGGGCAACCAGTCTGCCAATGCGGGAGACGGTGTTGAGTTTGCATACCGGCTGGTGATTCCGCCGGTGGCGGGCGGCGGCAATGTCTACGCGATGGATGCGGAAGGCCGCATCTCCTCGCACGACATGAAAAACATCAGCGCCGTGCACTGGATCTCGCCGGGCGTGGCCACGGACGACGAAGAGCCGATTCTGGGCGGCGGGCTTGCACTGGAAGGCGGCCGGCTTTTTGCCTCTTCCGGCAAGGGCCTGGTGTGCGCCTTCGATGCTGTCTCCGGCGTGGAAATCTGGCGCCAGGCGCTTAACATTCCCATCCGTTCAGCGCCCCGTGTGTCCGAGGGGCATGTTTACATCGTCACCGTGGACAGCGAGCTCTACGCGCTTGATGCCAAGACCGGCTCGGTGCTGTGGAGTCATCGCGGCATCAGCGAAGGCAAGGGCTTCCTTATCGAAGCCACGCCGGCGGCAGCCGGTGACCTGGTGGTCGCGCCTTACTCTTCCGGCGAAGTGCACATTCTGAACGCCGATGACGGCAGCTCGCTGTGGAGCGACGCGGTGATGGGCGCGCAGCGCCAGGCGGCGATCTCGGTGTTTACCGGTATCGGCGGCGACCCGGTGGTGGCAGACGGGCTGCTTTACGTGCCGGGCAGCGCCGGGCTGTTCGCCGCGTTCCAGCTGGAAAGCGGGCGGCGCGTTTGGGACCAGCCGCTTTCTTCACTCAACACGCCGTGGGTGGTGAGCGATAATATTTTCGTGCTGACCACGGATTCAGCCCTCGTGGCGCTGAACCGCGCCGATGGCCGCGTGCGCTGGGTACAACAACTCCCGGCTTACGAGGATGAAGACAAGAAAACCGCGTATACGTGGAACGGGCCGGTGCTGGCCGGCGGCCGCCTGCTGGTGGCAGGGGCGCACGGGCACATGCTGGAAATTTCACCGAAGGACGGCAGCGTCATCGATACCGTGGAAATACCTGAAGGCGTTTATGCCGCGCCCGTAGTGGCAGGCGGTGTACTCTACCTCGTGTCGCAGGACGCCACTCTCCACGCGCTGTATTGATATGCCTTTCACCGTTGCCATCATAGGTCGCCCGAATGTCGGCAAATCCACGCTGTTCAACCGGCTGACCGGCACGCGGCACGCGCTGGTGGATGATACGCCCGGTGTAACGCGTGACGTGCGCGAGGGCGAGGGCAGCCTCGGCCCGCTGAAGTTCACTGTGCTGGATACGGCGGGGCTAGAGCAGGCCGAGAAAGGCTCACTCGCCGCCCGCATGACGGATTTTTCCCTGCAGGCGCTCAAGCGCGCCGACGTGGTGCTGATGGTGGCGGATGCGCGCGCAGGGCTGACGCCGATGGATCGGCATTTTGCGCAGCTTGCCCGCAAATCCGGCAGGCCGGTGGTACTGGCGCTGAACAAGGCGGAAGGCAAGCTAGGCGCGGAGGCGATGGCGGAAGCGCACCAGCTGGGGTTTGGCGAGGCGGTGCCGATTTCGGCGGAGCACGGCGAGGGACTGGCGGATTTATATGAAGCGTTGGCGCCGTTTGAGCCCAAGGAAGAGGAAGAAGAATTGCAAGGTGATGAAGGCGAGGGCGGCCCGCTTTCCATCGCCATTGTCGGCCGCCCGAACGCGGGCAAATCCACGCTTGTCAACCGGCTGCTGAAAGAAGAACGTCTGCTGACCGGGCCGGAGGCGGGCATCACGCGGGATTCCATCGCCGTGCCGTTTGAATACAAGGGCCGCGAGCTCAGGCTGGTGGATACGGCGGGCGTGCGCAAGCGCGTGAACGTGCAGGAAAAGCTGGAGAAGCTCTCGGTGGCCGACACGCTGCGCTCCATCCAGTACGCGCAGGTAGTGGTGCTGGTAATGGACGCCACCAACGCGCTGGAGAAACAAGACATGCAGATTGCCTCGCTAGTGGAGAAGGAAGGCCGGGCGCTGGTGCTGGCGGTGAATAAGTGGGACCTGGTGCCCGCGCGCGACCGCGAGGAATACCTGGAGGCGGTGGACAAGCGCATGGAAAAAATGCTGGCGCAGATGGCGGGTGTTCCGGTGGTGCCGGTTTCGGCGGAAGACGGCAAGGGGCTGGACAAGATGATGGCTGCCGTGTTCGCCATGGAAAAAGCCTGGAACGTGCGCGTGCCCACGGCGCAGATCAACCGCTGGCTGGAAGATGCGCTGGCCACGCACGCGCCGCCGCTGATCGACGGCCGCCGCCTGAAAATCCGCTACATGACGCAGACCAAGACACGCCCGCCCACGTTTACGCTGTTTGCCAATCTCTCGGAACTGCCGGGGCATTATGAGCGCTACCTGGTGGGTGGGTTACGCGAGACGTTTAATTTGCAGGGCGTGCCGCTGCGCATTAAGCTGAAGAAAAACAAGAACCCCTACGACGACAAACCCGAATGACGCCCGCTGTTTCCATACGCGACCTTACCAAGACCTATTCTGCCGGCAAGAGCAGCCCGGCGAAAGAGGCGCTGCGCGGCATTACGCTAGATATTCCTGAAGGCGCATTTTTCGGCCTGCTGGGGCCCAACGGTGCGGGCAAATCCACCCTCATCAACATCATGGCGGGGCTGGTAGTGAAATCCGGCGGCCACGTTTCCGTCTGCGGCCACGACATTGAAAAATCCGCCCGCGCGGCGCGCATGAGCCTGGGCGTGGTGCCGCAGGAGCTGATCCTGGACACGTTTTTCACCGTGCGCGAGGCGCTGGATATTCACGCCGGTTACTACGGTGTGACTAAAAGCAAGCGCCGCACGCAGGAAATCATCGACGCGGTGGGCCTGACGGCGCAGGCGGATGTGAATTCGCGCAGGCTCTCGGGTGGCATGCGCCGCCGCCTGCTGGTGGCCAAGGCGCTGGTGCACGCGCCGCGCGTGCTGGTGCTGGACGAGCCGACGGCGGGGGTGGACGTGGAACTGCGCACGCAGCTCTGGGCCTATGTGCGCGAGCTGAACAAAAAGGGCACCACCATTTTGCTCACCACGCATTACCTTGAAGAGGCGGAAGAGCTTTGCGACGAGATCGCCATTATCAACCACGGCCGCCTGATCGCGCGTGATCGCAAGGTGAACCTCATGAACGTGCTGGACTCCAAACAGCTGGTGATCACCCTGCGCGAGCCGCTGAAGGAAGTGCCGCCGGCACTGAAGACGCTGGGAGCTGCTTTAAGCGCAGACGGGCAGCTGGTGATCAGCTACCGGCCGAGCAAGGACGAGATTCAGCAATTCCTGCCCGCCCTGCAGGCTGCGGGGCTGCATATTCGTGATATCACTACCCATCAATCTGATCTGGAAGACGTTTTCCGGCATTTAACACGGGCAGACGCAGCTGCAGCGTAAGGGGCTTGTCTAGCACCGCGCGAGGCATTACATACTACATCCATGAAATTCCTAGACGAAGCAAAGATTTACATACGCTCCGGCGACGGCGGCAACGGCTGCGTCAGCTTCCTGCGCGAAAAATTCATCGAGCATGGCGGCCCCAACGGCGGGAACGGCGGCGCGGGCGGCAGCGTGATTGCGGAAGTGGCGCAGGGCCTCAACACGCTCATCGACTACCGTTACCAGCAGCACTTCAAAGCAAAAAAAGGCCAGCAGGGCATGGGCAAGAGCTGCACGGGTGCGTCTGCTGCGGACCTCGTCATCAAGGTGCCGCCCGGCACGCAAATTTTTGAGGACGACAAGGAAACGCTGGTGGCCGACCTCACCGAGCCGGGGCAGCAGGCCGTGCTGGCCGAAGGCGGGCGTGGCGGGCTGGGCAATGAAATGTTCAAATCTTCCACCAACCAGGCGCCGCGCCAGTTCACACCGGGCGAGCCGGGCACGGAGCGCTGGTTGTGGCTGCGGCTGAAACTGCTTTCCGATGCGGGGCTGCTGGGCCTGCCCAACGCGGGCAAATCTACCTTCCTCGCGGCGGTGAGCCGGGCGAAACCCAAAATCGCCGATTATCCTTTCACTACGCTCAACCCGCAACTGGGCGTGGTGTATATTGACGGCAAGGAATTCGTGCTGGCGGATATCCCCGGCCTGATCGAGGGGGCGCATGAAGGGGCTGGGCTGGGCCTGAAATTCCTCGGCCACGTGGAACGCGCCGGTGTGTTGCTGCACCTGGTGGATGTAACGCAGGATGATGTCGCGGAAGCGTACCGCACCATCCGCGGTGAACTCGCCGAATACAGCGAAGCGCTGGCGGGCAAGCGGGAGATCGTGGCGCTCAACAAATGCGACGCGTTGCTGCCGGAACAGGTAGAAGAGCAGAAAACCGCGCTGGAAGAAGCCAGCGGCGGGCCGGTGCATTGCATCTCCGCCGTGACAGGTGAAGGGGTGCAGGACGTGCTGCGCGACATGCTCGCTGCCATCGCTGCGGAGAAGGAAAAAGAAGATGCTGAATAACGCGAAGCGCATCGTGGTGAAGGTCGGCTCGGCGCTGATTGCCAATGAAAGCACCGGTAAAACACGCGCCGAATGGCTGGCCTCGCTGGCGGAAGACGTGAGCGAATTGCAGCGCACAGGCAAGCAGGTGATCGTGGTGACCTCCGGCGCGGTGGCGCTGGGGCGGCATATCCTGAAACTCAAAGCCGGACAGCTGACGCTGGAAGAAAAGCAGGCCGCCGCCGCGTGCGGGCAGATTGCGCTGGCTTCGGCATGGCGTGATGCATTCGCCGCGCATAACCTGCCGGTGGCGCAGCTGCTGCTTACCGCCGATGACAGTGCCGTGCGCCGCCGTTACCTGAATGCGCGCGCGACGATAGAAACACTGCTGGCAACCGGCGCGCTGCCGGTGGTGAACGAGAATGATACGGTGGCCACCGCCGAGCTGAAGGTGGGCGACAATGACCGCTTAAGCGCGCGCGTGGCGGAAATGATCAGCGCCGATGTGCTGGTGCTGCTCTCCGACATTGACGGGCTTTACGACGCCGATCCGCGCAGCAATCCGAAAGCGAATTTCATCCCGGAGGTAAAACAGGTCACGCCTGCCATCGAAGCCTATGCGGGTGGC
This sequence comes from uncultured Rickettsiales bacterium, assembly GCA_964620765.1. Classification (GTDB taxonomy): domain Bacteria; phylum Pseudomonadota; class Alphaproteobacteria; order Rickettsiales; family SXRF01; genus CAZUKF01. The sequence goes on from CAZUKF010000097.1 coordinate 6,537, forward strand.
GCCGGGAGCACGCACGGCACCGGCGGCATGGCGACGAAATTACAGGCCGCGCGCATCGCGCTGGCAGCGGGCTGCCATATGCTGATTGCGAAAGGTGATGTTGCACATCCATTGCGCGCGCTTTCGCAAAATGCCCGCCACACCCGCTTTATTGCCAATGAAAGCCCGCTTACCGCCCGGAAGAAGTGGATCTCCGGCATGTTGCAGGTTTCCGGCGCATTAGTGGTAGACGAAGGCGCAGGCAAGGCGCTCGCATCCGGAAAAAGCCTGCTTCCCGCGGGGGTTAAGGCCGTGGAGGGGAATTTTTCCCGCGGGGATGCGGTGTTGATCCGCGACACAGGCGGGCGTATCATGGGCAGAGGGCTGGTGGCCTATTCGGCTGCCGATGCCGGGCGCATCATCGGCCGGCAGAGTAACGAGATCGAAACTATTCTGGGATTTAAAGGACGCGGGGCGCTGGTGCACCGCGATGATATGGTACTTGAGTAATGGCAAAAGCTGCAAAGAAAACGGAAGAGCCGGAAGACATCGCCGCCGCCTTGCGGAGCATGGGGCGCGCCGCGCGCAAATCCTATTCCGTGCTGGCCGAAGCGCGCAACGACCAGAAGGACATGGCGCTGGTGGATGCGGCTATGCTGCTGCGCGACCGCCAGTCTACCATACTTGAAGCCAATGCAAAGGATATGGATTACGCGCGTGCGCATGCCGCGCCGCCTGCGGTGTTGGACCGCTTGCTTCTGACACCCGAGCGGATTGAATCCATGGCCGCCGCGCTGGAAACCGTGGCTACGCTGCCGGACCCGGTCAACCGCATTATAGATGAGTGGGAGCGCCCTAGCGGGCTGGTGATCCAGCGTGTGTCTATCCCGCTTGGCGTGATCGGCGTGATTTATGAAGCCCGCCCGAACGTGACGGCGGATGCTGCGGCGCTTTGCATCAAGGCCGGCAACGCGGTTATCCTGCGCTGCGGCTCCGAATGCCTGGAAAGCTCGAAAGCAATTGTCGAAATCCTGCGCCTCGCGCTGCTGGACGCCGACCTGCCGGAAGATTCCGTGCAGCTGGTGCCTACGCGGGACCGCGCGGCCGTAGGCGAAATGCTGCAGCTGACGGAAAGCATCGACGTGATCATCCCGCGCGGCGGCAAGGCGCTCACTGAACGGGTTGAGAAGGAAAGCCGTGTGCCCACGCTGCTGCACTTAACCGGCAACTGCCA
>CAZUKF010000098.1:0-7733 GCA_964620765.1 uncultured Rickettsiales bacterium
GAGTTGCAGCTCGGCGTGCTCATCGAGAACATGCGCCGCGAAGGCTTCGAGCTCTCCGTCTCCCGCCCGCGCGTGCTCTTCCAGTATGACGGCGGCCAGAAGATGGAGCCGATCGAAGAAGTGCAGGTGGACGTAGATGAAGAATATTCCGGCATCGTGGTAGACAAGCTCTCGCAGCGCAAAGGCGAGATGCAGGACATGCGCCCCTCCGGCGGCGCGAAAGTGCGCATCAAGTTCCTGGTGCCTTCCCGCGGCATGATCGGCTACCAGGGCGAGTTCCTTACCGACACGCGCGGCACCGGCATCCTCTCCCGCATTTTCTATGGTTACACCGCCTACAAGGGCGACATCCCCGGCCGCCGCAACGGCGTGCTGATCTCCAACTCCACTGGTGTGGCCGTGGCTTACGCGTTGTGGAACCTGGAGGAGCGCGGCTTCCTGATCGTCCACCCCGGCGTGAAAGTGTATGAAGGCATGATCATCGGCCAGCACAGCCGCGACAATGACCTCGAAGTGAACCCGCTGAAGGGCAAGCAACTCACCAACGTGCGCTCCAAATCGGCAGACGAAGCGGTGCGCCTCACCCCGCCCAAAGAGCCGACGCTGGAGCAGGCCATTGCCTGTATTGAAGATGACGAGCTGGTGGAAGTGACGCCCAAATCCATCCGCCTACGCAAGAAGCAACTGGACCCGAACGAGCGGAAAAAAGAGAGCAGGAAAGCTGAAAGCGCGTAATGCTTCGGCGGACGCAGTCCGCCTGCGCAAGAAGCAGCTGGACCCGAACGAGCGCAAGAGGGAAAGCCGCAAGGCGGAATCGGCGTAGTTCGTCATTCCCCGAGTTGCGCAGCAACTATAGGGGAATCCATTTATCAGCATGGATCGCCCTATAATCGCTACGCGATTCGGGCGATGACGTTTAAAAAACAAAAAACCCCGGGCACCCTTACGGGTGCCGGGGCTTTGGGGCGTGGCTATGCTCCTTACACCACCTTCACGAAACCGCGCTTGTAGTCGAACTTATCGACCACTTCCTGCGGCGTCGGAGCGGTGGACCCATGCTGCGGGTGCGTGAAGAGCGGCCATCCGCTCTCCTTGACGACTCCCGCAGTCTCCCAGCCATGCTTGTGCATGACCAGAACCGCGTCGAGCGGCGGGCTGATGTTCACAGCCAGACCCCAGACAGTACTTTCAGACAACCTAAGGTCCTCCAACAGGATCACGTTCCCGTATATTCTCTTCCAGGGGGCATAGCTCCCTACACCATCCCCCGCGATAGGAGATCCCTCGTCAAACATAGTCAACGTCGGGGCCCAACAAGAGAATGGAACGTGCCGGGAATATAGCATTTTCCTGCCCTTTTTAAAAGCTGGAATTGGGCCGATTTTTGGCTATGTTAGGGACCCATGGACCTTCTGCTCGTTTACAAAGCGGTGATTCTAGGCCTCGTAGAAGGCATCACCGAGTTCCTCCCCGTTTCCTCCACCGGCCACCTGATCCTTACCTCCGAGTGGCTGGGCTTTTCCAGCATCCCCGGCAACGTATTCGAGATCGTCATCCAGTGCGGCGCCATACTCGCCGTCTGCGTGGTCTACCGCAAAAAGCTGCTGAAAGTGGCCAGGACCCTGCGCACGGACCCGCAATCCCGCCATTTCTGCCTGAATATCCTATTGGCTTTCCTGCCCGCGGCCATCATCGGCCTGCTGCTGCACAAGACTATCAAAGCTTACCTGTTCAACATTCACATCGTGGCGCTGATGCTGATTGCCGGCGGCATTGCCATCTTGCTGATAGAGCGGCTGGTAAAGAATGCCCCGCGCGTACACAATGTGGAGGATTTTTCTCCCCGCCTCGCCCTGCTCATCGGCTTCATCCAGGCCATTGCCATCATCCCCGGCGTGTCGCGCTCGGGCGCTACCATCATGGGCGCACTGCTGGCGGGCGCAGACCGCAAAGCGGCGGCGGAATTCTCGTTCTTTCTCGCCATCCCCACGCTGGCGGCCGCTTCTTTCTTTGATCTCTATAAGAACTGGGGCAACCTCACTGCCGCGGATCTCGAAATCATCGGGATTGGGTTTATTGTCTCGTTCCTCTCGGCCCTGCTGATCGTGGAATGGATGATCGGCTTCGTCAGCAAGCACGGCTTCTCGCCGTTTGCCTATTACCGGATTGGGTTGGGGACGCTGATTTTAGTTTTTGTGATTTGAAGAAATGTCATCCTGAACGTAGTGAAGGATCTACTTAAGCAGATTCTTCGCTACGCTCAGAATGACAGGAAATGCTATTGCTGCTGGGCCACCTGGTGCATCATGAGCGCCACGCGGGCTTCGCGGGCCTTAAGCTGCGAGAGCTCGTTCTGGTTCATGATGCTGGCGAGCGAGAGCTGGATGAACTCCAGGAAGATCACAATCACCCGCTCCACCTGCCGCTGGATTTTATTGACGATCGGGTCGGCAATATTCTCAAGCGCGTTGTAGGCCTGCTTGGTGACGTTCTTCACGCGGTCGCGGTAATCGTTGATGGCAGCATACATGCGGCGCATGGCGCCTTCGATGCGGGATTTGCTGGCCTTGCCCTGCACGCCGCGGCGGATGCCGTCTGCCACGTGGAGGAATTCCTCGGTGAGGATGTCGGTGGCGTCGCCGATTTCATTGATCAGCGGCTCGACGATGGACCATTGCGTTTCCGGGGTATTTACAAAGTCGCTTTCGACGGTTTCAACCAGTTCGCTGGCGAGATCATATAAAGAAGTGATTTCGCCGTACTTCGATTCCAGTTCATCAAGTGCGATGTCTGTTCTTCCCGGTGTAAATGCCATGGCTGCAGTCCCTAAAGTGTCCATTTGATCCATCCCTCTCGTAATTAAACTTTTTTAATTACTAAGGCGGATACCATTTCTACTTTTCATACTAAAGCGTTTTATGCGCTATTAGTATGAAGATTATGTTACAATATCAGTGGTTTTTCAGTGTGGAGGGTATTTATAAGAAGCTGAAAAACAAAAGCGATTTCACCGTAATATTTTATATCTTCTCTTTGGCCGGCGGCGCTTTTTGCGGCTCTTCTGCCGGTGGGTTTGCAGTGTCAGCGGGTGCACCGGCAGCCGGTTCAGCCTCGGCAGGAGGTGCTTCAGTGCCAGGCTGAGCGGGCGTTTCCGGCGCCACGGGCGCGGCTACTTCCGGCATCGGCATGGCGGGCGCTGCAGGTTCCTGCGGCTCCTGCACCGTTACCGGCTGCACGGCGGTTTCCACCACCGGCGCTTCCGGCTCAACCGGAGCAGACGCTTCTGCCTCCACGACCGGCGGCAGCACGGCCTTCGGGTTGTTTGAGAAGCGGCCCACCACCTGCCCGCGCGCAAGCACGTGGCCTTCCATAGCGCGCATCACGTCACGGCCCGTGAAGGCACCGCCGAGATTGAGCGAGGGAATATCCAGCGCGTAAACGCTGAAGCGGTAATTGTGCCAGAGATCATCATTCCACGGCGGGCACGGACCGTCATAGCCGAAAAACAGGCTGTCTTTTTTCTTGCCGAAATCATTGATGCCGCGCACACCATAGCGCGTGTTCTGCGTGCGCTTGCCGCCCGCGTCCTTGCGGTCGGAGTCCGCGCCCTCAGGCAGGCGTGTGGTAGCAGCGGGGATATCCACCAGCACCCAGTGCACAAAGTCGCGCCGCGGGGCAGATTTCATGATGATGCGGCCTTCCTTGTTGGCGTCATCAAACTTTTGCGGCACGTCCGGGTCATGCATGATCACCACGAAGGATTTGGTGCCCTCCGGCCCAGCGCCCCATGCCAGCTCGGGGCTGACATTGCCGCCGTCGGACACACCGGCGACCAGGTCCGGCTGGCAAAAGGCGTGGCGGGGAGTGAGGCGGCCCTGCTCGTCCAGCCCCTTGATGGTCACGTGCAGTGCTGTGGGCCCGCCCGCGGCGAAGGCGGTGGCGGGAAACGCAGCGGCCAGAAGCATCGCGCATTTGAATTTCATGGGCACCTCCCTTTATTTGGAGATGTTTATAGCGATTCAACCGGTTAATGTCATGCTTAACTTGGAGCAGGATTTTGAGTATAATAAATCCGAATGAAATACTTCGCCCTGCTCGCACCTGCACTCGTCACCGGCTGCACCTGGATCGGCAACACCGCGGATTCCATCGGCAGCCACATGCCCGTTATCGGCGAGCGCTGTGAACACTGGCAGTGCGTTACTAGCGGCGGTGAAACGCAGAGCCGGCTGAACCAGCGTGAACGGCTGGCCGGACCGCTGACAGAGCACCCGCACCCGGTGCAGGGTGCGGCCCAGCCCTATCAGCAGGCACCGCAACCACCGCCGCCGCAGGAACCGCCGCCACCGAATGAATACAGGGAATCCGAACCGGAAGACGGCGAGTCTTCCTGGTGGCCGTTCTAGGCCGATTCCTTCATCGGCCGCGGATCATTCGCCGCTTTTTCCTTTTGTCCCTTCAACTGTTCCAGCACCGCGTTCAAATGCAGCGGCAGGTCTCCCGGCCAGCGGCCCGTGATGAACGGCCCGTCCTTCACCACCGGCTCGTCAACAAAAATGCCGCCCGCCTGCTCGATCTCGCGCGCCACTTCCGGCCACGCGGCAAGTTTTTTGCCTTTCACCACATCCGCGGAAACCAGCACCTGCGGGCCGTGGCAGAACGCCGCCACCGGCTTGTCCTGCACGATGAAGCCCTTCACCAGCTTCAGCACGCCCTCGTCCTTGCGCAAGCTTTCCGGCGCGCCGCCGCCGGGGATGTAGAGCAGCTCGTAGCTCTGCGGCTCAGCCTCGTTGACGGCCATGGTTTCCTTCAGCCCCATGCCGAACTTGCCCTTGATTTCGCTGCCCTTGGGCGAGGCGACGTCCACCGTGAAGCCGGCCTCGGTGAGGCGGTAATACGGGTAGAACAGTTCCAGGTCATGCACGTTGTTGTCGGCGATGATCAGCACATGCCGGCCGTTGCCGGAGGGAATGGCGGTGGGGACGTATTTGTCGATGGAATTGTTGGCCATGGGGGTTCTCCTTAAATAAATAATAGAGAACCTTACCCGGCGCCGGATAAGTTTTCGGTATGTAACCGCAGTTACTCTTCTTTCGACTGTTCTTCCTGAATGTCGATGAAGATTACTTTTAAAACTTCAAGCAGGCTGAACATAAAAGCCTCCTCCCTGCTTTTGTTCTAGCACGCCAAAAGTTAAAGGGCGGTTAAAGGCTTCTGAATTGTTCCGGGGACGGAAGGATCCGTCATCGGGCTGAACTGGCCGGTGGCGTGGTTGAGTTCGTAGATCACCTTCGTGGCGGTATTAACCAGCCAGCCGTGCACGGCCAGCCGCGCGTCACGCACCGCGCGCTGAACCGCGTCATAACTCAGCAGGTTAGCGACAGACTGGCACACCGCCGCCTCCTCCATCGCCCGGGCCTGGGCGCGGGCGTTGCCGCCGCCTTTCATCACCTCTTCGCGCACCTGCTCCAGTGGTGCCAGGTATTGCCAGATATGCTCCGTGCCCGGATCATGCCCGCGCAGGCAGGCGGCGATGCCGCCGCAATCCGTGTGGCCCATGACGACGATGTCCTTCACCCGCATGACCTCGACCGCGAATTCCAGCACCGCCGCCTCGCTGGGGTAAGGCTCGCCCTCGTTATTGCCCGCCACCAGCGCCGCCACATTGCGGAAAATGAGGGCCGCACCATCGGGGATGTTCAGGTCGTTCTTGATGTTGAGCCTGGCATCCACGCAGCCGATGAGCAGCAGTTCCGGCCGGTGCGGCGGGGGAGATGTGTCTTCCGGCAGCAGGCTGAGCTGTTGCTGGGTCTGCCAGATGCGGTTGAGGGTATCGGAGGGCATGGAGCTTGATAACGTTCTTTTGCCCTGTGGGCAACCCGTTCTGACTAGTCAGGAGCGCCAAACGGCTTTTGGCGCATTCTGCTGGAATATTAAAAGGATGTGTTTCCAGATTCGGTGTTTTTAGCGCGTTTTTTTGCATGGCCCCGCGCGGTTTTGCTGTTTTTAGCGGAGTAAAAAGCGGGCCATTTGTGCCCTGCCCTTCACTCCTGCCGAAGTATTGCACGGGGTGGGGGTGGCCGGGAGGGGAAGAGTTAAATCGTCATCCCGGCGGAGGCCGGGATCCAGTTGAAAAACATATTCGCGCCGCAGACGCGGCGCACTGGATTCCAGCTTTCGCTGGAATGACGATTTAGGAAGCCTTCAAAAACGCATATTCCCTCGCCACCTTCTCCAGCACCGAGCGGGCGGCGGTGCCGACGTCCCACGCACCCGGCGCGCGCTCCGAAAGGCGGAAATGCGCTGCATCCCACGTGTTGTGGCCGTGAATGAGGCGGATGTAGTAGCGCGGCGGGTTTTCCCACTTCACCACCTTGCACTGGCGGATATATTCAAAGAAAAAAAGACGGTCTTCTTCCTTGCCGATGGGCTTGTAGCGCAGTGCGTTGCTGCGCGCCATGATTGTGCCCTCGATGATTTCGCGATGTTCCACCCACGCGCTGTTCTGCGTAAGCGCAAACTGCACCTGCCTTGTGAGCACGCAGGCCTCCGCCCTCTCCCGCTGCAGCACGGCGTATTGCCTGGCCATCAGCTCCGGGTGGCGCCAGTCATCATCATCCCATTGCAGCCAGAGGGCGCCCTCGGACACCTGCTCCAAGCTGATGTTGCGCAGCTCGCCTAAGGAAAATTTTTGCTTAAGGTGAATCTCGGTGAGCGTGTTGCCGTAGATTTCTGAGAGGCGGTACTCGCCGTCATTCACTACGATGAGCTTCTTGGCCGGGTAGGTCTGGGCGAAGAAATTATCCACCGCGCGCAGGGCGAACGCGCGGTGAACCGGGCTCTTGCCGATAATCATCAAACCGTAGATGGGTTCGTAGGACATAGGGGAAACATAGAATAGCGGCTTATATGACTCAACCACCACGTCATTGCCCGAATGCGCATAGCGCATTATAGGGCAATCCATGAAGCAACCCGCCGTGTATATGCAGGCCAGCAGCAAGAACGGCACAATCTATACGGGCGTTACGTCCAACCTCCTCAAGCGGGGCTGGGAACACAAGGAAGGCATCACCGGCGGGTTTACAGCCCAGTACGGTTGCAAGATGCTGGTGTGGTTCGAACTTCACCCCACCATGGAAAGCGCGATCTACCGGGAGAAGCGGCTGAAGAAATACAAGCGTGAGCAGAAGATAAAGCTGATCGAAGCTGCAAACCCGGAGTGGCGGGATTTGTATTTTGAAATCATCTGATTCGTCATCGCCCGAATCCCGAAGGGATTATAGGGCGATCCATGGCAGCGTGCGCAGGATAGATGGATTCCCCTATAGTTTTGCTGCGCAAAACTCGGGGAATGACGGGGTCAGGCCGCGTCTACCTTCTGGTAGAGCTCGCCGCCGGATTCTACGAATTCCCTGGCCTTTTCCTGCATGCCCTCTTCCTTCGCCTTTTCTGCCGCCGTGTAGTCGCGCACGTCCTGCGAGATTTTCATGGAGCAGAATTTGGGGCCGCACATAGAGCAGAAATGCGCCACTTTCGCGCCCTCGGCGGGGAGGGTTTCGTCGTGGAAATCCTTGGCGGTTTCCGGGTCCAGCGAAAGATTGAACTGGTCTTCCCAGCGGAATTCAAACCGCGCGCGGGAGAGAGCGTCGTCGCGCAGGTGCGCCGCCGGGTGGCCCTTGGCGAGGTCTGCCGCATGGGCGGCGATCTTGTAGGCGATGACGCCGTCTTTC
>CAZUKF010000099.1:0-7461 GCA_964620765.1 uncultured Rickettsiales bacterium
CACCAGCATGATCAGCAACGCCCGCAACATATACAGCGGGATCCTGATCATATTCTCCAACCCGTGTGCAACGCCACGACTCCCCCACTCATGTTCCGCCACTTTACAACATCAAGCCCCGCGTCTTGCATGAGCCGTGCCAACTCTTCCGGTGTGTGGAAGCGGCGGATACTTTCGACGAGATATTGATACGGCGCGGAGCTTCCCGCAACCATTTTGCCAAGATGCGGGATAACTCTGAAGGAATAAAAATCGTATGCAGGTTTTGCCCAGTCCGCCACGCACGGGCTGAACTCGAGGCACAAAAATTGCCCGCCGGGCCTGAGCACGCGCTTGATTTCCGCGAGCGCCAGCGCGGTGTGTGTCACGTTGCGCAGACCGAACGCCATGGTGCAGGCGTCGAAGCTGCGATCAGCGAAGGGGAGCTTCTCGGCATCGCCGCAGATGCGTTCCATGTTGTGCAGCTGCCCGCGGTTGATGGCGGCATCACGCCCTTCGGCCAGCATGGCGGCGTTGATGTCGCAGACGGTGACCTGCACTTCCGGCTCGCGGCGCAGGATGCGCGTGGCGATATCGCCCGTGCCGCCGGCGAGGTCCAGCACCTCCATGCCCGCGCGCGGCTTCAACGCATCCACCATCGCCTCTTTCCAAAGCCGGTGGGCGCCGAAGCTCATCAGATCATTCATCAGGTCGTAAGCAGGCGCCACCGCGTCGAACACGTCGCGTACCCTGCCGGCCTTTTCTTCTGCGGGAATATCTTGAAATCCGAACGGCGCTGTAGTCATTGAGTGTTTGTGTTAGTGCTGGTGTTAGCGGAAATGTTAGCTCAAAATAACTACACCAGCACCAACACTAACACCACCACCCATTATATGCCCGAGCTACCCGAAGTAGAAACCGTCCGGACGGGGCTGGATGCGGCTTTGCGCGGCAAGACGGTGGCGCGCGTGCAGCTGGCACGGGCGGACTTACGTTTCCCGTTCCCGCCGGGCTTTGCAAAGAAGCTCGAGGGCAGCAAAATCCTGCGCATCGAGCGGCGCGCCAAATACCTGCTGTTCCGCCTTTCCGGCGGCGGGGTGTGGCTTTCGCACCTCGGCATGTCTGGAAATTTTAGCTTCCAGAAAAAGGCGCAAAGCCCCCAGAAACATGACCACGTCGTCATTACTTTTGCCGATAAAACTCTTCTCGTTTTCAATGACCCGCGCCGCTTCGGCTTCATGGATTTCATGGCGGAAGAGGAGGTGGAAACGCACAAGCTGCTCGCCGGGATCGGCCCGGAGCCGCTGGGCAACGGCTTCAGCCCCGCCTACCTTGAAGAGCAACTTTCTGCTCGCAAAACCCCGGTCAAGGTGGCGCTGATGGACCAGTCCCTGGTGGCTGGGGTGGGCAATATCTACGCCAGCGAGGCCCTGTATCTCGCGAAGCTGGACCCGCGCCTCCCGGCCCACCGGGCCGCCCCTTTTTCGGCTGAGTTAGTCACCTCCATCCGGCGGGCGCTGGAGGCGGCCATCGCCTCCGGGGGCTCCAGTTTGCGGGATTTTGTGCATATCGGGGGCGAAACGGGCTACTTCCAGCACCGGTTCCAGGTCTATGGGCGGGAGGGGGAGCCCTGTTTTTCCTGCACTGCGGCAATCCGGCAGTTACGGCAGGGCGGCAGGGCTACGTTCTGGTGCCCCACATGCCAGCCAAACCCCAGCAAAACCGCGCATCTGCGGCCGCGTAAAAAAATGGCGAAGGGGGCTTGACGTGGGGGGACGAAAACGTTACTTTGACCCTCCCACGGCCAAAAACCTTGGGGATACTTTTAACAAACTTCTACAATATAACGGGATTTACGCGAATGGCCCAACACAAGTCCGCGATGAAACGCATCCGTCAGACCGAGCGCCGCACGGCGGTTAACCGTGCCCGCAAAACGACGGTCAAAACTGCCCTCAAAAAGGTTGAGGCGGCGATCGCGTCCGGCAAAGCCAAAGCGGCGCAGGAAGCCCTGCGTGCCGCACAGCCGGAACTGATGCGCGGAGTTTCGAAGGGCGCGTTCAACAAGAAGGCTGCTTCTCGCAAGATGAGCCGGCTTTCTGCACGCGTTAAACGTCTCTCCGCTTAAGTTCCGCCCACTCGTTTTTTTTGATAATTTCAAATCTGCTTTGACACCGCGTTTCGCGGTGAGGGGAGTCTTTTACTATGGCACCTGCTTTGGCGGCTTACTCTGGCTTTCAGCCCGGTGAAATCTCGCCGCAGGAAGCATGGGACGCCTTAAAGCAGGATGCGCGCGCCGTGATGGTGGATGTGCGCACCCCCCCGGAATGGCAGTTTGTTGGCCTGCCGGATCTGCGTGGCGCCAAGGGCCGCCTGCTCACCGTGCCGTGGAAGCTCTACCCCACCTTTGCCCTGAATACGCATTTTGCCGAGCAGCTCCGCCTCGAGGGCGTGACGCCGGATACCCCGCTTTATTTCATCTGCCGCAGCGGCGGCCGCTCGCTCGACGCGGCGGGCGCCATGGCCGCACTCGGCTTTCCGCAATGTTATAACGTGATGGGTGGCTTTGAAGGCGAGCCGGACCAGCTCGGCCAGCGTGGCCGCCGCGACGGCTGGAAGGCAGATTCACTGCCATGGGTACAGGGATAAATTGCAATACAGGGGAGTAAAGGGAATGACCGCCACTGCAAGGTTGAAGGAATTCGAGGAAGGCTCCACCCCTGCCGCCGCGTGGGAACGCGTGAGCGAGCAGTTGCGCGGCCTGTATGGCGACGCCGTGCACCGCAGCTGGATACGCCCCATCGAATGCCTGGGCCTTGAAGGCGGCAAGCTCACGCTGGCCGTACCCACGCGCTTCATGCGCGAATGGGTGGCCTCGCATTACGGCGCCGATTTGCGCCGCCTGATGCAGAAAGAACGGACCGATGTGCTGGCAGTGGACATCATCGTCCGCGGCGGCGAAGCACCCGCCGTGCCGGAACCCTCGGTAGAAGCGCCCGCCGTTTCCGCCTCCGCCGACATCTCCGATTTGCAGATGAGTGCGCCGCTAGACCCGCGCTTCACCTTTGAAAATTTCGTCGTCGGTAAGCCCAACGAGCTCGCACACGCCGCCGCCCGCCGCGTCGCCGAAAGCGGGCAGGTGGTGCAGGGCTGCAACCCGCTTTTCCTCTACGGCGGCGTGGGCTTGGGCAAAACGCATCTGATGCACGCCATTGCCTGGCATATCCGCCGCGAAAGCCCCGGCCGCCGCGTGATCTATTTGTCGGCTGAAAAATTCATGTACCAGTTTATCCGCGCGCTGCGCCACAAGGAGGCCATGGCCTTCAAGGAAACCTTCCGCTCCGTCGACGTGCTGATGATCGACGACGTACAGTTCATCTCCGGTAAGGATTCCACCCAGGAAGAATTCTTCCACACCTTCAATGCGCTGGTGGACCAGAACAAGCAGCTGGTGATCTCTGGTGACCGCAGTCCTTCGGACCTGGAGGGTATGGAAGAGCGTGTCCGCTCGCGCCTCGGCTGGGGTTTGGTCGCGGATATCCACGCCACCTCTTACGAGCTGCGCCTGGGCATCCTGCAATCCAAGATTGAGCAGATGAAAAACATCACCATCCCGCAGAAAGTGATCGAGTTCCTGGCGCACAAGATCTCCTCCAACGTGCGCGAGCTGGAAGGTGCGCTCAACCGCGTGGTCGCCCACGCCACGCTGGTGGGCCGCCCGGTGACGCTGGAAACCACGCAGGAAGTGCTGGCAGACCTGCTCCGCGCCAATGACCGCCGCATCACCATTGAAGACATCCAGAAAAAAGTGGCCGAGCACTACACCATCAAAGTCTCGGACATGCACTCCGCCCGCCGCTCCCGTTCCGTCGCGCGCCCGCGCCAGGTGGCGATGTATCTCTCCAAGCGCCTCACCACCAAGAGTCTGCCCGAGATCGGCCGGCGCTTCGGCGGCAAGGACCACACCACCGTCATGCACGCCGTCAAACGCGTGGACGAGCTGATGGCCACCGACAGCGAATTCGCCAAGGACGTGGAGCTGCTCGCGCGCATGCTGCAGGGTTGATCACGGCTGATCCGCACAATCCTTACAAAGTGCATTGCCTTTTTTAACAGACAGGGTAATTTCAGTTTAACAATCGACCAAAAAATAATCACGGGAGCCAGCCATGACAGCAACAGCCACTGCCACGCGCAGCAAATCGTCGTCTGAAGCATCAGCCGATTCTGCCCTGCAATTTACCATCGAGCGCGGCGCGCTGCTCAAGGCGCTGGGCCACGTTCAGACGGTGGTTGAAAAGCGCGGCACCATCCCCGTGCTTGCCAACGTCAAGATCGAGGCAAAGGGAGATTCCGTGAGCCTCACCGCCACGGACATGGACATCGCCCTGGTCGAAAAGGTTCCCGCACAGGTTGCGGACTCCGGCTCCTGCACGGTGCCCGCCCACACGCTGTATGATATCGTGCGCAAGCTGGCAGACGGCGCGCAGATCGAGTTCGCCACCAAGGGCGAGGGTAAGGTTTCCATCCGCTCCGGCGCTTCCAAATTCACGCTCGCCTCCCTGCCGGTGGAAGATTTCCCCGTCATGGCGGAGGGGGATCTCGGCCACAGCTTCACGCTGTCCACCGCCGAGTGCCAGGCGCTGATCGAAAAACCTGCCTATGCCATGTCCACCGAGGAAACGCGCTATTACCTCAACGGCATCTACCTGCACACCGGCGGCAGCGCCGATTCGCAGTTCCTGCGCTCGGTGGCAACAGACGGCCACCGCCTCGCGCGCGTGGACGTGGGTCTCCCGGCCGGTGCGGCGGGCATGCCCGGTGTCATCATCCCGCGCAAGACCATCCAGGAAATCCGCAAGCTGCTGGAAGGCGGCGAGGGCGATGTGCAGATTTCGCTCTCCGATACCAAAATCCGCTTCGTCTGCGGTGGCGCTGTGCTGGTCTCCAAGCTGATCGACGGCAACTTCCCGGATTACGAGCGCGTCATCCCCTCGGCTAATGATAAGCTCATGGAAGTGGACCGCGATAAATTCAAGGACGCGGTGGACCGCGTTTCCGTCATCGCCTCAGAGCGCTCACGCGGCATCCGCCTCAGTCTCGACAAGGGAAAGCTCACGCTTTCGGCAAGCTCCGCCGAAGCAGGCACCGCCTCTGAAGACCTGGACGTGGCATACTCCGCCGGGCCGATCGATATCGGCTTCAACTCCCGCTACGTGCTGGAGATGATGTCCCAGTTGGAGGGCGAGACCGGCCAGTTTCTGTTCAATGACTCGGCCAGCCCCGTGCTGGTGCGCGATACGGGTGATGTGGGCGCGCTTTACGTCATCATGCCGATGCGGGTTTGATCTTAAAAAGTACCTAATAAAAAAGGCCCCATTTTCGGGGCCTTTTTTTATTCATTAATGTCATCCTGAACGAAGTGAAGGATCTACTTAGTAGATTCTTCGCTATGCTCAGAATGACAAAGGATGAATCTCTTATCTTCCCGGCTTCATGTCTTTCACGTTCGGCTCTTTGTTCACGCTTTCCATTTCCTTCATCTGCTTTTCGTGCTGCATGGCCATCTCGTCCTTCGAGATCTGGCCGTCCTTGTTCAGGTCGCCTTCCTTGAACATCTTCTGCTGGCAGGCGGCGCTTTCCTCTGCTGAGATGTAGCCGTCCTTGTTGGTGTCGGCCTTGGTGAAGAAGTGGTCCACCATCTTCTTTTGCATGGCGGGATCGCCGTGAGTGGCGAACGCAGCCGAGGCGGCGGTGCAGACGACAAGAACAGCTCCGGCAACAATAATCGGCTTCAGCATAATTTGTACTCCTAGGTAGCAGGTCAGAGGAAAGGGTTGCGCAGTTAACGCCGCCATTCATAATGTAAGAGAAATAAAGGACCGATATGGAATTGGCGCAGCTTGAACGGCCTGAATCGCGCGAGGCGAAGGTTGCCCGCATCAGCGTGCGCACGCTGGCGCTCGCCAATTTTCGCAATTACACCCGCGCTCGACTGGAGCTGGAGCCGCTTCCCGTCATCCTCACCGGCCCGAACGGCGCCGGCAAAACCAGCCTGCTTGAGGCGGTGTCCTTCCTCGCACCGGGCCGCGGCCTGCGTCGTGCGAAGCTGGCCGAGGTCGAGCGCATCGGCGGCGGCCCTTGGGCGGTAGCTGCCACGGTGGAAACACCGGCGGGCGAGGTGGCCATCGGCACGGGGCGGGACGATGCGGGCGAAGACAAGCGCCTGGTGAAGATAGACGGCAAACCGGTGCGCGGGCACACGGAGCTGGCACAATATGTTTCCATGGTGTGGCTCACGCCGCAGATGGACCAGCTCTTCACGGAAGGCCAGTCCGCCCGCCGCAAATTCCTGGACCGGCTGGTTTACAGCTTTGACCCGGACCACGCCTCGCGCGTGAACGCGTATGAATACGCCATGCGTGAGCGCAACCGCCTGCTTTCCATGGGCCGGGCCGATCCGCACTGGCTTTCCTCGCTGGAAAGTAAGCTGGCTGAACAGGCTTCCGCCATCGCGCTGGCGCGGCTGTCCACGGCGGCGCATCTGAACGAGGTCATGCACGCCTCGCCACTCAGCTTCCCCAAGGCGGAGCTCGGGCTTTCCGGCTTTGCAGAAGATGCACTTTCGCGCGGTGAGCCTGCCCTGCACGTGGAGCAGGCGCTGGCCGAAGCGCTGGAAAAGGCGAGGGGAGCAGATGCGCAGACCGGCCGCACCTCCATCGGCACCCACCGCAGCGAGCTGACTGTTACCCACGTGGGCAAGAACATGGAGGCAGCGCTCTGCTCCACCGGCGAGCAGAAGGCGCTGCTTCTGGCCATGGTGCTGGCGGAGGCGCGCGCCGGGCAGCTTTGGCATGGCAGGGTACCGGTGGTGCTGCTGGACGAGGTGGTGGCGCATCTGGATGCCCAGAAGCGCTCGGAGCTGTTCGAGGAGATCACGGCGCTCGGGGCGCAGGTCTGGATGACGGGCACGGACAGCAGCCTTTTTTCGGGGCTTGAAAATGCCCGGTTTTTCAGGGTTTCCGCGGGTGCGCTGGCGCCGGGCTAACAGGCCTTAATTTTTGCCCTGAAGTCAACGGAAATCCCCCCGGAAAACAGGCCTGAAAAAGGTCAAAAAAAACGTGAGAAATGCTTGGCAGAAACTCATTTTCTGGAGTAGAAAATGGTATAATAAATGAAGCGTAAAATTCAGAGAACAGGACAATGGCAACGGTGGCTGAAAAAGTGAAAGAGCAACAGGCGGAATCCTACGGCGCGGACAGCATCAAAGTGCTGAAAGGCCTCGAGGCGGTGCGCAAGCGTCCGGGCATGTACATCGGCGATACGGATGACGGTTCCGGCCTCCACCACATGATTTACGAGGTGGTGGATAATGCCATCGACGAAGCGCTGGCCGGCCATTGCACGCTGGTAGAAGTGTCGTTGGCTGCAGACGGCTCCTGCTCGGTAACGCATAACGGCCGCGGCATCCCGGTGGATAAA
>CAZUKF010000100.1:0-7421 GCA_964620765.1 uncultured Rickettsiales bacterium
GGCGACTACAACATCGCCCCCTACGACATGGACGTGTATGACCCGCGCGCCTGGGCCAGCACGGTGCTCTGCCACCCGGATGCGCGCAATTATCTGCGCGCACTGCTCGGCAGCGGCTGGTATGACGCCTTCCGTCTCGCCCGCCCAGACGCGCAGGAATATTCCTGGTGGGATTACCGCGCCAACGCGCTGGCGGCCAATGACGGCCTGCGCATTGACCATTTGCTGCTGTCACCGCAGGCAGCGGACCGGCTTAAAGGCTGTGAGATTGAAAAAATCTGGCGGGCGCTGGAAAAGGCGTCGGATCACACGCCAGTTACTTTAACCCTATCCTAATTTCCTCCCCCTGGAAGGGGGAGGAGTAAGGTGGGGGTCCTCTATCATCCGCAGTGCGCTGCACCAGACCCCCATCCAACCTTCTCCCTTCCAGGGGGAAGGCTAAGTATTATTACTGCTGCGCCGCCTTCGCCGCGGCTTCCGTCACGTCGTCGCAGGTATGCACTTTATTGCGGCCGCCGTTCTTGGCCATGTAAAGCGCCTCGTCGGCGCGCTTGATGAGGTCTGCCGGTGAATCCGGCACATTAAGCTTGAGGTAGGAAACGCCGATGCTAACTGTTTTCTTAATGGTTTGGCCATTAGGCAATTTGAACTCGCGCGCTTCCACTTTCTGGCGCATGCGCTCGCCGGCTTCACGCTGCGCGGGGAAGGCCGTATCGGGCATCAGCACCACGAATTCCTCGCCGCCGAAGCGCGCCACGAGATCCGTGGAACGCGAGGTGTTGACGATGATCTCGCCGAGCTGCTTGAGCACCGCGTCGCCCGAATCATGGCCGTGCGTGTCGTTCACCTGCTTGAAATGGTCCATATCCATGATCAGCAGGCCCAGCGGTTTGCGGTCTCCCTGCGCCTGCTTCACCATGTTTTCAAGGTGGGTGTTGAGATAGTGGCGGTTGTAAAGACCTGTCAGCGCATCGGTGATCGCCATCGAAACGCTCTGCTGGTAGTTGGAGCGCAGCGCATCCTGGTAGCGCTTGCGGCGGATTTGCGTTTTGATACGCGCGATCATCTCGTTTTTCTCAACGGGCACGCGCAGATAGTCATTAAAGCCCACCTCCAGCACCTTCACCATCATCTTGGCGTCGTCTTCGTCCACCATGACGATGATAGGCACATGGCGCAGCTCATCCACGCTCTTGATCTTGGAGGCAAGGCGCAGGCCGTCTTCGTCCGTCAGCATCGCGCTGACAAGGATAAGGTCATAAGAGCCGGACACGGCTTTTTGCGTTGCCTGCGAGGGATCCTGCACCCACGTGACATGCACGGTGCCTTCCAGCTTGGCGTTGATCTGCTTGGCCTGTACCGGGTCATCATCCACCAGCATTACGCGCGCGCCGGTGATGTCGGCCGTAAAACTATGCGCAGTATCCACACCCATCTGCGCGCTGGTCTTGTCGCGCAGGCGGAGTTCATCCAGCAGCACCTTGATACGCACCAGCGATTTGACGCGTGCAAAGAGCGCCATGTCGTTAATCGGCTTGGTGAGAAAATCATCGGCGCCAGAATCCAGCCCGCGCACGCGGTCGGCCTGCTCGGAGAGCGCCGTTACCATCACCACGGGGATATGCGAAATACTCTCATCTTTCTTCATTCGCTTGCATGTCTCGAAACCGTCGATACCCGGCATCATCACGTCGAGCAGGATAAGATCAGGCTTTTTTTCCTGCGCCACCTTGATGGCTTCGTGCCCGTCCTTCGCGGTGAGCACGTCATAATATTCGCCCGCGAGCTTGGCTTCGAGCAGCTTCACGTTGGCGGGGACGTCATCAACAACAAGAATCTGTGCCGTCATATTCTTACCCTCACCGCGATGCGGCGGTCAGCAACGGCTTGCTGCATCGTAGCCAGTACGAAAAGAGAGAGCGCGAATAACGTGGCGATCATGTAACCCCCACTTCTTCTCCAAGGAATTTGCGCACGGTGTGCAGGAACGGGCCGATGGAAATCGGCTTGGAAATATACGCCTGGCAACCGGCGCGGAGAATTTTGTCTTCGTCATCTTTCATGGCAAATGCCGTCACGGCGACGATGGGAATGTGCGCAGTTTCCGGGTCCGCCTTCATGCGGCGCGTCACTTCAAGTCCGGAAATTTCCGGCAGCTGAATATCCATCAGCACCAGATCCGGCTTGAATTGCTTGGCAATCCCCAGCGCTTCCACGCCCTCTTTTGTCTCGGCAATATCATAGCCGTGCGCGGTCAGCAGATCGCGAAAGAGTTTCAGGTTGAGGTCATTATCCTCAACTATAAGAATCTTTTTGCTAGGCATGACACATCAAAAGTTTCTACAGTTAAATTGAAGCAGACAACTCTTAACATACCGTTTATGGCCGAATGGATATTACGGGACAGCCGGTTGCCGGAGATGGTTTTGCACCCCTCCACCGAAGGCGCGCTGATGGCCTTGCGGGAACTGGCCGGGATACGCGATTTTACCAAGGTTCTGGATATAGGCTGTGGCAGCGGCCTGCTTTCGCTCGTCGCCAGCGAGCAATGGCCGAAGGCGCGCATCCTCGCCGCCGACATCAGCGAAAAAGCCGTCTCGGACACGCAAGCCAACATCCGCCAGTACGGGCTGGAAGACCGCATCACCGCCATCCGCAGCGACGGGCTGAAAAACCCCGAAATCGGCAAAAACGGCCCCTACCCCCTCATCCTCTGTAACCTGCTGGCGGATATCCTGATCCGCATTGCCCCGGACGTAAAATCGCAACTGGCACCGGGGAGCTATGCCGTGCTTTCGGGCATTTTGGGCTGGATGCAGCCACAGGTGGCCGAGGCCTACCGCGTGCTGGGGTTTGATGTTTCAGGAGAAATTGAGCTTAAGGAGTGGCGCACCCTAATCGTCCGCCTTTAATTTCCTCCCCCTGGAAGGGGGAGGATAAAGGAGGGGGTCCTCTAACATCCGCAATATGCTGAAACATCACCCCCATCCAAACCTTCCCCATCAAGGGGGAAGGCTTTATTTGCGTTCACAAAACCTTCACTTTTCCTGCCCTTAGCGCCATGCGATACTGCTAAGCGTGACAGACTCTGACTATAAGCTCGCCTTGCGAGCGGCTGCGGACAGCCTTCCCCCCGTCCCCGCGGATATCCACCCGGCGGCGCAGGAGGAGTTTGCCAATGCGAAACAGGCCGCCGCCGAAGCCATCGTCGATGAAAAAGACCCGCAAAAAGCCGCGAAAATGCGCGGGCTCTACAGCCAATTCCTGCATGATTATGGTAATTTTGCCCGCCAGAGCGACGCGCGGGTCAGGGCAAAAGCCGCCACTTACGGCAGACCGCTGACACCGCAGGAATCGCGCATGCTGCTGCAGGAAGCCCAAACACTGAACTACGCGTTTTTCAACAAGTGGTATTCGCAGCACATGCGCGATCCTGCTGAGAACGAGCTGCTCGACAAGCTGGGGCAGAAGATGCGCGGCCCAAACATGTTCGTCAGCATGGTGTATGACGAACGTAAAGCGCGGCAGGAAGACAGCACTCTTGCCGGCGTCAAGTGGGGCGCCATCGCCGGCGGTGTGGGCGGGTTCCTTGCCGGCGGCCTGTTGGGCGTGCAGGGCGTGTGGGGCTGGATCATCCGCGGCGCCGGTGCAGTGGCGGGTGCGTTCCTCGGCAACTACCTGCAGAAACAGTTCACGGGCGAGAAGGAAGAAGATACCCGCGTAGTCTCGGTGCCCTATCGCCAGAACATGCAGCCGCAATTCGGCCCGCAGCCTGCCGCAGAGCCGCAGGCAGACATAGAAAGAGCGCGCGGGGTAGTGGACGGCGGTAACTTCTCCCCCCTGGGACCGGCCATCACAGCAGATTCCCCCCAGGCCCCCACCCTGCCAGCTGTGGCTAAGCCTCAGAACAACAGCAATCAAACCGGTGTAGGCACCGCGCCTTAGGGGCCAAATGTGACAATCCCGTGAAATGGATTATTACAATTCCGTGACAAATAGGGTATAACCCCATGTATCGTCACAAAAACTTCATTTGTGGTTTTATTAACTGGTGCCATGATAGCATTAGTGGAAAAATTATCTGCTTTTAGGATGTTGCTATGGGCTTTCTGGATGGACTTTTCGGTGGCGGAAATAAAGGGCCGCAGGCGTTCGAAATCAAGGATGATTACGCCTCCGAATATTTAGACAAAACTCTCGCCGGGAGCTACGACAATACCGGGCGCGAGGAAGATCGCCAGTTCGCGGCGCGCATCCGCGTGCTCGCCAGGGACAAAGAATTCCTCAAGGCCTATTACGCGCACAAGAAAGAAAAAGCCCTTGTTGTCGAACCCAACGGCGACAACGCCATCGGCCGCATAGACCTGAGAGACCTCGTCCAGTTCGCCAGGGGCTACAACAACGACGCAATCAAAAAAGCCGGGCAGGAACTGGAAGAAAGTTTCGCGGGCCGCCCGTCATTGACCGTGCAGGCGCCCCTGCCCCCGAAAGACAAAACCAGTGACTCCATGGCCGGCACGCTCATCAGCGGCGGCCTCGCGCTGCTGCCAGCGCTGCTTGGCGGCTTTTCCATTGAAACACTGCTCATCGGCGCACTGATCTTCCTGGTGCTCAAAGCAACGGGTCTCGGTGACAAGCTCGGCGGCATGCTGGGTTTCGGCCCAAGCGCCAAAGGCACATCCGCCGACACCGGCCAGCCCCCCGGCCTTGCCATGGCCCCGGGCCTCGACCTTGCACCCCCGGTCGTCGCTCCTCCAGGCGCAGTCAAGGAACGCGCGAAAGAGGCTCACACCATTGAAGTGAGCCCGCTGGATGATAAAAGAGGCGTGGTGGTGGTCGGCGAAGTCACCCAGGTGAAGGGCCGCGAAGGCGAAAAATTTGACGTGCTGGTGGAATACGGCCCGGATAAAAAAGCTACGCGCGTTCTCTTACGCAACCAGGCAGACAAGAAAATCTCCATTGTCAGGAACGGCAATGACGGCAAGGTGCTTGTCCCCATCACCCAGGACGGTCAGCCCATGGTGGTGGTCGACGCGGAGGGCAAAAAATCGAAGATTGGCACCCACGAAGCCAGGCTCATTTCCAACTGGGCCTGGGCAGGCGGCTCGGGCAACTACCCCTTCCACGTATCCCCCCCGGCATCTGCTCCCAGCCTCACGCCGTTTGAGCAGACGGAAATCAGCGGCGAGATTAAGGACAACCCCGCCAGGCCCGGTGAGAAAACCGCCACCCTTGTAATTGGCACTACGGCAGATGTGCTGGACCCGAACAAGGTTTACAGGGTTGCCCTCGAGGGCACAGTGGTGGGCGACACTTTCACGGCCACCAAGACGGTTCTCATCGACAAGGACGGCAATAAGATGGCGCCAAAGGGCAAGCCGGGAGATTTACTCTCCATTGCACTCAGCAACTCGCCGACGGTGAAACTCGACATCTCTCCCGATGGCAAAACAGCCACGGTATCGCCCCCCCCCAAGAACAACCAGAGAACGCTGGACGCCTTCAAAAAGTTTGCAAAAGAGAAGGGCGACGCAATGGTCAACAAGGCCAACGGCGAGGGCGGCGTCACCCGGCAAATCCCCAGGGCGCTGCCCACGCCACCCACGGCCGAGCTGCAAGTGATGAAGCAGGAAGACCTGCTCAAGGCTATCGACGCCAGACCCGACCTCTCGGATGAAGCCAAAAAGCGCTTTAAGGAAAAATTTGGCAAACCTGAACTGGCCGGTTCAGGCTTTGTTCTTTATACGGATGAGCACGGCAAGGCGAACGTCGCCACCGGCAAGCTCAACCCGGCGGGCACCAGCTTCACCGTTGAAGAAGTGAGCTCAGCGCCCCCTCCCGACATTCTTGAAAGCAGCAGGAGCAGCAGCTTTAAAGACAAGCCAATCACGGTTACCGGCGGCAAGGTCAAAGGCGCTGATCTTAAGACGGCGCTGGGCAGAAGCTATAACAGCAATCACCGGGTGGTAATAGACCCCGAGCTGCAAGAAAAACAAGTTAAGGTAATGGACCGCGCTCAGCTGGATGACCGCCTGAAGCGGTTGCAGGCGGCAGGTGTGATCGACAAGGACACTTTCGATTTTATGCAGGCAGAGGTTGAGCGGCTCAAGAACGATGCCGACACGTACATGCTCTACAGGGACAAGGACAACAACATCCAGCTGGCTACCGGCAAGCGCAAAGGCGATACGGTGGAGATTGATCGCGTGGTGGAAGGCAAGACAAAGACAACACACAGCGGCGAAACCGTGACGGTAAAGCTGGACCCGGGCTTCCGTAACAGCAATGACGAGCTTACCAGTGCAAAACTCGCAGACCTGCAGGCCGCGTTGCTAACGCCACAAAGAAAGCTGCCGATGGCGTACGGCACCGTCACCCTGGCAAATATCGGTACCAACTACAACACGGCAGTCAACACCGGCAAGGTCATCAAGCTGTCCGAGGTGCTGGACGAGAAAGGCGAATTTAAAGGTGATCCCGCTAAGCTGCCGCCCAAGCTGAGAGCAGCCATAGAAGAGCTGAAGAAGCAGGGCGGCAAAACGCCTGCAGAGCTGGCAAGGATGGGTGTGGTGTTCGTCTCCGCGGGCGGCTTTCGCGGAGTGGGTATGGATACCGTCGCCCTGTTCGGCGAGCTGGAGGGCGACAAGCTGAAAAAGGGCAAGGTGACGCCGGTGGTGCTCGGTGGAACCCCACTTGTCAGAACAGGCGTAAAACCGGAGAGAGATTATAACCCCGGTGCGGATGCAGAAAAAGAGGCCGCGGAGCGGCAGAAAATCGCCGATGCTGCCCGTGGAGATAGCGTGGTGCCGAAGGCACCTACCCCGCCCGTTATTCCCCCTGCCATTCCCCCTGCTGCAGGTGGCCCTGGCCTGCCCCCGCCCATAGACACGGGCCCGGGCATTGCCGTGATGGATTTCGAGGCTACCAAAAAGAAGCTGGATGAGCTGGTGAAAGCCGGTGTCATCACCTCAAAGGATAAAGCGGGCCTGGAGAACTCCCTTACCAAGCTCAAGGAACTTGGCAACGCTTTCATTCTCTATACCGATAAAGATAACAAGGTGCAGATTGCAGCGGGTGACATCAAGGACGACAAGCTGCAAATCAAATATGTGTACCGTGAAAATGGGAATAACAAAAGCGACGTGAGGGATAAAAACATCGTCCTCCAGCTCAGCGCCGATAAAAAATGGGTCGCGCTGAATGACTTCACGAAAGCCATGGAAGCACAGAGCTTCCCTGTAAAAGGCCCGGCAAACGTGCCCGCGCCCGCAACCATTCCCCCGGCAAAAGACCTTGCAACGGAAGAAGAAAAGATAGCTGCAACGTGGAACGAAGCCCTCGCTTTTGCAGATGCAACCATAGCCGAGGCCATAGTCAACGGACAAAACAGGACCGTGGCACCCGTCACCGCCGACAGCGTG
>CAZUKF010000101.1:0-7377 GCA_964620765.1 uncultured Rickettsiales bacterium
ACGGTAGCGCACCCACCACGTAGGATCCGACAACAATTCCATCAGCCGCGGTAACGCCTCCTGCAGGCCCAGCGCGCCCGCAGCCCGCGTGGCCTGTACGCGCACTCCAGTGTTTTCTTCCTGCAGACCACGTAAGACCGCCGGGCCTGCTCGCATATCCCCGATGATGGCCAGTGCCGCGATGGCTTTGGCGCGGATATCCGCCTCCTTATCGGCCCCCAGCGAAAGCAGCGGCTCCACCGCGCTGATGCAGCCGATATTGGCCATGGCGGTAACGGCGGCGAGGCGCACTTCCAGCGGAGCGGAGCCCGCCGCCAGCATGCCCAGCTCCGGCACCGCCGGTTCGCCGAAACGACGGAGAATATCCGCCAGCATCATAGTATTGCGCTGCTTTGAATGCGCGAGCCCCTCTAGAATCTCATGCAGGAATTCCTGTGCGCCGCGCGCCGCCAGCCCGCGGAGCACAGCCAGCTGGAGGTAAGGGTCGGCATCGCGAGCGCGGTTGCGCAGCAGCAGCAGGCTTTCACGGTCATCAAACCGCGCGAGCAGCGTGGCCGCCTGGATGCGCTGGCCACGGCGGCCCTTTTCCAGCATGGCCTTAAGAAACGGTTGCATGTCCCACACCCGCAGCACCTGCACGATGCGGTCCGCCCCCTGCCCCTCCACCATGCGCAGCAGGTCCAGCGCTACCTTCATGGCGATGATCTGATCATTCTTGGCAAGTTGCGGCAGGGAAAGCGCCGACGGCTCAACCGGTGAATCCACCACCGCCAGCAGCGCGCGGCTCAGCTCCGCATAGCGCTTGGCCTGCTCATGCGCCACCTCGTCTTCGTGAATACGGCGGATAACCAGCACCAGCACGATGACCAGTGAAAGCAGGGCGAGCGCGAGCGACACCTGCCAGATCAGGGCAAGCCACTGCTCAGAAGCGATGGGATATGCTGGCGTCGAAGACATGGCGGATATAGGAGCGCTGGCGGTCATCCCGCGAATAGCCAAGGTGTAGCGTGGTATCTTCGCGCAGGTCGATGGCAAGCCCGCCGAAAAGCGTTTCTGTGTCCACCGTGGAACCGGCCACCGTTTCCGGCGCATCGGCATAACCCATGTTGAAGCGCCAGCCGGATGTAATACGCCCGTCCAGCCGCAGCATCCAGCCATAGACCGTGTCTTCACCCAGCTCATGCACCGCGATGAGGCGCGGGCTCAGGGCCCAGTCTTCCGCGAACTCCATGCGCAGGCCGGGATTGATGTTGCGTACCGATACATCGGCGTAGGCATCGTGCCGCGCATCCAGCGTGGCCCAAAGGGGGATATTCGCGGGCTCGATCTCGTTCAGGCGCAGCGCGCCACCCGCCGCTACGCGCCAGCGCGGGCGGAAATCCGCGCCCGGTGAGATATTGGCGAGCAGATAGCCATTTACCCGCGGTGAAAAGCTGTGATCGGCACCGAGTTCATAGGCGGTGTCGGTGTTTCCGAACTGGTCAAACCGCTCCACGCGCCCGTGCAACACCGTTGCATCCAGCCGCCGGTTTACCTGCACGAACTGCTGGTTCCAGTTGGCCTGGTCGCGCCGTTCGAAGCCGCTGAACTGGTAGCCTGCGTCCACCTGCCACGCTTGCGGCTTTGGCGCGGTGCGGGCGCGTTTCACCCATGCCAGCACTTCATGCGCATCCTTGTATGACGGGTGGCGGGCGATGATACCGTTCAGCTCACGCTCGGCGCGGTCATAATCACCCTGCCAACCGTGGATGCGGGCGATGAGCAGGGTAATGTCATCATTACCGGGTTCTTCTTTTTTGGCCTGCTCCAGCTTCTCAAGCGCTTCTTCATATTGCTGCAGACCGGAAAGCGCGAGGCTTTCCTTCATCAGCACCTCGACATCCGCCAGCGCCGCGCAGGGCAGCGCCGCTAACAGCAAGGCTATAAGCGCGCGCCTCACCCTTCCCCCTTCAGCAGGCGCAGGCTGCGCGCCAGCACTTCTTCCGGACGGAAAGGTTTGACGATGTAATCTGCCGCACCCGAGCGGAACCCTTCCAGCACGTCCTGCTCGCTTTTCTTGGCGGTAAGGAACAGCACGGGGATTTTGGCCAGCTGCTCATCGGCACGCATCTTATGCAGCACGGCGAGGCCATCGAGCCCCGGCATCATGCGGTCCAGTATCACCAGGTCCGGGTGGTGCTCTTTTATCTTGGCGAGTGCCTCGGTGCCGTTTTCGGCCGTGATGACGCGGCAGCCGACGCTGCGGAATTTATAAACCAGCAGGTCGCGGATCACCACCTCGTCATCCACCAGCAGCACCGTGTAGCTCAGGTTTTTCAGGCGATCCCGCACGCGCTCAACGAGCTGCTGCGGGTCAAACGGCTTGGTAATGTAATCCACCGCCCCGGAGATCATGCCCTGCATGATGTCTTTTTCCGTGTTGCTGGAGGTGAGCATGATCACAGCAGTTTCCGTCAGGTGCGGGATAGACCGGAGCTTCTGCAGCGCCTGCAGGCCGGTGAGTTCGGGCATTTCGTTATCCAGTATCACCATGTCCGGGCGGTGCTGCTCGATCATTGCCAGCCCTTCGCGCCCGTTGGCGGCCATGAAGATCTCCGCATCCTGCGAAAAAAGACCGGCGATTATTTCCCGTATTTCCGGGTCGTCGTCCACCGTCAGCAGCACGGGTTTTTGCCTGCCGTTTGCTCCCAATGCACCACGGCCTTCCACTATCATGCTGTTCGCCTGTTCACAGGCCGTCAGCAGTATGCGGGTCAACTCCGCCAGTGTGCCGCCGTTGCGCTCGCCGTTGTCGAGCTGCATCTCCAGCGCGCGCCCGGCTTTCGAGATGTCGGCGAAACCATAGGTACCACCCGTTCCTACCAGGCTGTGCGCCTGCTTGCGCGCCATGAGGCACAGCTCCTCGGTGAGGCTTTCCTTTTCGCATGCGCTTAGAAAACCTTGCAGCGTGACGCGGCGATCCGCCAGCTGCGCGGCGTATTTCAACCGCAGTTGCGCCATCGCGTCATTTGCGTTGCTATCAGGCCGCCCGGCGGACACGTTTGAAAGCTCCTGCTAAAAAGGTTACCTCAATAATGTAGCAACAAGGAATAAAAGACGATTAAACAATAACTTAATATTGTCTAAACGCCACGCGGGCACTTCAGCCCCGCCCCAGCCAATTCCCGGTTGATTAACCCCCTCAGAACCCATGAAGTTTTTATAGTGCTTGCGCTACGCGCCGTGGCGGGTGTAAGAGCCAGTTTCCACCCGGTTTTAACAGGGAGTAAATGATGCGATACGCAAGCATGCTTGCGCTGGCGGTTTGCCTGTCGTTGCCTGCCCAGGCTCAGGAAGCCCCCGTCGACCCGTTTACGCAGATGCTGGCGGATGTCTACGCCAACCACCCGCGTATCAAGGTGGAGCGCGAATCGCTGGAGATTCTCGACGCCCGCGTGATACAAGCTACCGCCGATTTCCTGCCCACCGCCAATGCCTCTTACAGCAAGGGCCGCGAGCGCCAGCGCCTCGTGGAAGGCACGGACATGCAGTATAACGACTCGCACATGAAACGGCTTGACGTGCGCCAGCCGCTTTTCCAGGGCGCGCGCCAGATCAGCAACAACCAGGCGGCACGCCGCGAGTACAAGGCCGGTGAAGCGCGCCTTGCCTCGGTGGAGCAGCAGGTGCTGATGGAGTCTATCCGCGCCTACGCGGAGCTGGTGTACCGGCGGCAGGCGCTGGACATCATCAGGCGCAACGAGCGCGCGCTGGCCGAGCAGGCGGAGGGTACGCGCATCCGCCGCGAGAACAATGACACCACCCGTACCGACGAAGCGCAATCCGGCTCGCGCCACGCGCATGCCCGCGCCCGCGTGCGGCAGGCCGAGGCGGAGCTGGCCCGCGCCGAGGCAGGGTTCGAGCGCGTGACCACCCTCTCCCCCGCTTCCGTGCCCGCCACGCTGCATGAGCAGGAGTTCCCGCTGCCCAAGACGCTGGAAGAAGCGCGCGCGCAGGCGCTGGTGGCCAACCCGGATATCATCGCCGCCGGCTTCAGCGAGGAAGCCGCCGACAAGCGCATCGGCGTGGAGGTGAGCCGCCTGGCGCCGGACGTGGGCATCGAGGGCACCATGATCCGCTCCGAGGGCGGCAGCCAGACCGGGCTTAGCATGTTTGATAATGATGAAGTGCGCCTCAACGTACGCATCCCCATCTTCCAGGGCGGCGCCGAATACGGCCGCATCAGCGAGGCGCGCCACAGCTACCGCCGCGCCCGCAACAACGCGCTTGATACGCGCCAGGAAGTGCTGCGCGACGTGACGAGCGTGTGGAATGACTACCAGCTCTCCGGCGCGGTGCTGCAGGCCGCGAAGGAAGCTGCCGCCGCCGCGGAAGAAGCCTCCGGCGGCATGCGCATCGAGCAGCGCGAAGGCCAGCGCAGCGTGCTGGACACGCTGGACACGGAACAGGACATGCTTAACCGGGAACTGGATTATGCGCAGGCGCTGCGCGACCGTTTCATCGCGCGGTATGAACTGCTCGCCACGCTGGGCCAGCTCACCACCCGCGCGGTGCCCGGCAGGAACACGGCGTCATAACAACCCGTCATGCTGAACTTGTTTCAGCATCTACGTTTCCGCTTGAGCAACCACTCCTATTGCACCGTGGATCCCGAAACAAGTTCGGTATGACACCCATTATATAACTTACAAATTAGGCTCCCATCCCTAACTGAGATTTTATACGTTACTTCTTAGCTTTACATTCATTCGTACGTGATTAAAAATCCTCAACGAGTGGGTATGCCAAAATCAGCAGTGCACTTGGAGAAGCGTTACCTCGTTACCGGCGGGTGCGGTTTCATCGGCTCGCATCTCGTGGATGCGCTGATCGCCCGCGGCCACAAGGTGACCATCCTGGACAACCTCTCCACCGGCAAGCGCGAGAACGCCAATAAGGGCGCCCGGCTTATCGTGGGTGACACAACGGATTACGCAACGGTAGAACAGGCGATGCGAGGCATTGACGGATGCTTCCATCTCGCTGCCGAAGCGTCGGTGGAGAAATCGGTCATGGAATGGGCGCACACCCATACCGTGAACGTGACCTCCACCGTCAATATTTTTGACGTCGCGAGCAAAGCCAGCCGGAAGATCCCGGTGGTCTACACCTCCTCGACCGCCGTGTATGGCGACAGCCGCGAAATGCTGCTCAGCGAGGAATCAGAACCACGGCCGCTCACCGCCTACGGCGTGGACAAGCTGGCCTGCGACATGCACGGCCGGGTGGCGTGGCTGGTGCACAGCGTGCCCAATATCGGCCTGCGCCCCTTCAACGTTTACGGCCCGCGGCAGGACCCCTCCTCGCCCTATTCCGGCGTGGTCGCCATTTTTGCGGACCGCGTGGCTTCCGGCAAACCCATCACCATTTATGGAGACGGCGAGCAGGTGCGTGACTTCGTCTACGTGGCCGACGCGGTGGAGGCCTACGCCACCGCCATGGAGCGGCTGAAGGAAGACCATGATGTCATCAACATCTGCACCGGGCGCGGCACCTCCATCAACATGCTGGCGGACATCATCTCCGGTGTGTGCGGCCACAAGCTCCCGCGCAACTACGCGCCGCCGCGCCGGGGCGACATCCGCGTCTCTGTGGGCAACCCCAGCAAGCTCTCCAATACACTGGGACTTTCGCTGGAGACCAGCCTGCAGGAAGGCCTCACCCGGATGCTCGGGCGCCGCAAGAAAGCGGCTTAAAGCCTTCTAATACAACCGCCTGAGCAATAAGCCGCAACTTGGCCGCGCAACCGGGGATTATTGCTTTAGGGCTGGACTTTCCTAGGTTTTTCCCGTATAGATTGTCACTGAGTTTGGTAACTACTCTTCGATAATGACGGGCTGTCCCTTACCAAGGATAGCGAAAGTAGACTTCCGGTTACGGCTGTTTCTTCCACACTGGCATTTGGTTAAGAGTTGAGTGGCAAGAGTCACGGGCTACGAAACTCAAGGCCCATGTCACGTGTTGTGGCATGGTTATTACAACGCCATGTTAAGGAGAAACTATCTATGGCTACCGGTATCGTTAAGTGGTTCAACCCGACCAAAGGTTACGGCTTCATTCAACCTGAAGCTGGTGGCAACGATGTGTTCGTGCACATCTCTGCCCTCGAAAACGCTGGTCTCCGCACGCTGAACGAAGGTCAGCGCGTGAGCTATGAACTGGCGACGCAGAAGGGTAAGACCTCTGCCGTCAACATCAAGCTGGCAGACGCCGCTTAATAACGGTCATTCAAGACCGTCTACAATAGAAACAGCGCACGTGCGCACCTGCGCCGTGCGCTGTTTCACCATAAAGGAAAACTATGCAAGACTTTAAAGGCTTCGGCCTTCCTCCCAGCCTGGAAGCAGCGCTGGCGAAAATGAATTACGTTACCCCCACCCCCATCCAGGCACAGACCATCCCGCACGCACTCAAGGGCCGCGATGTTCTGGGCACCGCCCAGACCGGCACCGGCAAGACCGCCGCGTTCGGTATCCCGCTGGTGACGCGTCTTTCGACGCAGCACCGCGGCAGCGCCCTCATCCTCACCCCCACGCGCGAACTCGCCGTGCAGGTGCAGGACGTGCTCAACCAGCTGCTCGGCAAGTACAGCACAATCCGCTCCGCCCTTGTCATCGGCGGCGAATCCATGCCCGCGCAGATCGCGCAGTTGCGTTCCCGCCCGAGGCTGATCGTCGGCACGCCGGGCCGCATCAATGACCATTTGGAGCGCGGCACGCTGATGCTGCATGACGTGTGCTACATGGTGCTCGACGAAGCAGACCGCATGCTCGACATGGGCTTCCAGCCGCAGCTGGAGAAGATTCTCAAATACCTGCCCAAGCAGCGCCAGACGCTGATGTTCTCAGCCACGCTGCCGGACAACATCCTCAAGCTCTCGGCCCACTACCTCAGCAACCCGGAGCGCGTCGCCATCGGCGCGACCAACGCCGTGGCAACGCAGATCCGCCAGCACGTGGTTCACACCACGCAGGAGCAGAAATACACCGCCCTGCTGAAGGAGATCGACAACCGCAAGGGCTCCATCATCATCTTCGTGAAAACCA
Source organism: uncultured Rickettsiales bacterium (assembly GCA_964620765.1). Lineage (GTDB taxonomy): Bacteria > Pseudomonadota > Alphaproteobacteria > Rickettsiales > SXRF01 > CAZUKF01. The sequence continues at coordinate 7,086 of CAZUKF010000101.1, forward strand.
AGCGCGGGGCAGACCGCCTGGCCGAAAAGCTGACGCGCCAGAAGCACAGCGCCGATGCCATCCACGGCGATCTCGAGCAGAGAAAGCGCGAGAAGGTCATCCAGGCGTTCAGAGACCAGAAACACCGCATCATGGTGGCGACCGACATCGCCGCGCGCGGGCTGGACATCCTGCACATCGAGCACGTGATCAACTATGATCTGCCGCAATGCCCGGAAGATTACATCCACCGCATCGGCCGCACTGGGCGCGCCGGTGCCGAAGGTGCAGCCGTATGCTTCGTCTCCCGCGA
>CAZUKF010000102.1:0-7242 GCA_964620765.1 uncultured Rickettsiales bacterium
TAATTTCCAGCGCCTGCTCGCCGGTGTCGGGCTGCGAGATGAGCAGGTCATCGATCTTCACACCGAGCTTGCGGGCGTAGATGGGGTCGAGCGCGTGCTCGGCATCCACAAAGGCGCAGGTGCCGCCCTTTTTCTGGGCCTCGGCCACGATGTGCAGCGTGAGGGTGGTTTTGCCGGAGCTTTCCGGGCCGTAAATTTCAATGACGCGGCCCTTGGGAACGCCGCCGACGCCGAGTGCGATATCCAGCCCCAGCGAGCCGGTGGAGATGGCGTCCACCGCTTCATGCTGCTGGCTGCCGAGCTTCATGATGGAGCCCTTGCCGAAGGTTTTTTCAATCTGTGAAAGTGCGGTCTCTAAAGCTTTCTGCCTGTCCATGACTTGTTCCCTCCAGAAAAATTTTAACCACTGTAACGCATCACAGCGCGGGAGCAAGTTGAATAGTTGGAGAGTTAATTCTGGCAAAAAAAATCCCACCCGGTGTCTGGCACTCGCCAGACTAACCCGGGTGGGACAGGAACTACTGGGCCACCAGTGACTTAATTAGGGCCTTGATGTTCTCTTCCAGCGTCTCATCGTACAGGACGGTCACACGGTTTTCAGATCGGGTCCAGGTGAGCCGCTCCACGTCGGGAGCAACCTTCTCATCGCGGAACTTTTGCAGCGCCTCGACGATCCGGTCGAGCGTCTTCGGGTCTGCCCGGTAGAAGCGCTCGCACTGTTCGAACAACATCACGTTGCTCCTTCATGCCAACCGCCTCGCTAGCGGAGGGCAACCTTTGGGCACTGACAGGCTTCTCTGCTCCTGCCAGATCACGGAAAAGTTCAGCGAGTTTCCGATGATCCTATGATTATAGCAGGGGGCAGGGTATTGTTTTATGAAGGTTTAATGACGAAAAAGACTAAAAAAGAACCACCCGGGTGATCCGGCTCTCGCCGGGCCCGGGTGGCTGTTTACTTGGGGTACTCTACCACGTTGGCGCCTTCCAGCGCCGCTTTGACCCGTTCCGCGATGGAAGGGTGGTAGATTACCTGGATCCCTGCGGGGTCATCCAAGCGGAAGATGAGCTTCTCCTCTCCCACTTCGCGCTGGAGACGATCCAGCCGCTGGGCGAAGAAGTGCTTCCTGTCGCTCTTCTCCCTGACGAAGCTGATTTGCATCTCGGCAGGGTCGACCTCTTGGGACCTCGGTTCCAAGTTCATCGGAGTTCCCTCCATACACCACCTGCCTCGCTTGCAGGGAGTGATCACTTACATGGAAACAATAGGTCAGCGAGATTTCCAAAAGTATCTCTAGTATATCAAAAGCTTAGTCCTATCGCCCGTTAAGCTTTTGTGACGAGATAAGTACCTGAACAAGCAGGAAAAGCACGCCGGCATTCAATAAATGCCAGAGGAAATGCGTGCCCGCAGGCCAGCCTTCGCACCAGGGCGCGTCCAGCGTGCGCAAGCTGAGCGAAAGCGTGAAAAGCAGGGCGGCGGCCAGCATGCGCCGTGCCTGCGCATGGCGGCGGCGGAAGAGATCACCTGCGAAGACCCACAGCATAAGCAGGCTGGAAAGATACATGGAGATGGCGCTGAATTTGATGACCTGCACCAGCAGGTGCACCACGATGGCAAAGCATAGGAACGTAGCGGCCCCGAACAGCGCTTCCCAGCGCTTGAGATTGTGCACGCGATGCAGGAAGGCGTGTACATAAAACAGGATGAAAAGCGCGATGAATGCCACGTCCAGCAGCGCCGTGAGTGCGATGGCAGTGGTATGGAACAGCAGGCTGCCGATACCGATGGCGGCGATGAGGGCGACCAGAAAACGCAGATCGGAGGGTGTGTCTTTCGGCAGACGCCTGAACAGCAGGTAGGCCGCGATGAAGAAGCCGATATTGGAGACCGCATTCAGCGGTTCCGCCAGCAGGCCGGGCGCCAGCCGCTCGCAGTAGATATCAACGGGGGCGAGGAGGTTCATAGATTGTTAGCAGGAACCTTCGCATATTTTAGAAGCAGCGGCAACAGCATGCCCTCCCCCTTGATGGGGGAGGGTAGGGAGGGGGTGATGGTTCCGCATATTCTGAAGCGTATTGTGGAGGAGAGATCACCCCCACCTTAAATCCTCTCCCATCAAGGGGGAGGAAATTCATATGGGGCTTACCGGAAGACAACGGTCTTGTGGCCGTTCAGCAGCACGCGGTGCTCAAGGTGCAGCTTCAGCGCGCGCCAGAGCGTCATGCACTCGATGTCGCGGCCGATGGCGGCGAGGTCATGCGGTGAATGCGCATGATCCACGCGGGAGACTTCCTGGTCGATGATCGGGCCTTCATCCAGCTCGGTGGTGACGTAATGCGCCGTGGCGCCGATGAGCTTCACCCCGCGGTCATACGCCTGGTGGTAGGGCCGCGCGCCCTTGAAGCTGGGCAGGAAGGAATGGTGAATGTTGATGGCGCGCCCGGCCAGCTTCTCGCACAGCTTGGGCGAGAGAATCTGCATGTAGCGGGCCAGCACCACCACGTCGATATTATTTTTGTCCACGAGGTCCAGCACCTGCGCTTCCTGCGTTTCCTTGCTGCCGGCGTGGTGGCCGAAGGCCGGGTGTTTCGGGTCCGGCGGCGGGGCGGCGGCGGAGAGGTAGTGGAAGGGAATGTTGTGCCATTTCACGATTTCGCCGAAGTCCGAGTGGTTGGAGACAATGGCGGTAATATCAGCCGCGAGCTGGCCGGTGCGGTAGCGGTAGAGCAAATCGTTCAGGCAGTGGCCGATGCGCGACACCATGATGAGTACGCGCGGTTTGCGGCTCATGGCGTGCAGGTGCCAGTCCATGCTGAAATTACCCGCCACCTGCTCGTGGAAAAGTTTTTTCAGCGCTTCTTCGGTGGGCGTGCGCGGGCCGGGCGTGAAATCCACCCGCATGAAGAAGCGGTGGGTGGAGGGATCACCGAACTGGGCGGATTCGGTGATGAAACCATCCTGCTGCATGAGAAAGCCGGAGACGGCGGCGACAATGCCGCGCACGTCCGGGCAGGAGAGAGTGAGGATGTATCGGTTTTCACTGGTCATTGCTGCCAATATTATATTGATAATAGTTAATTTTTCTGTTACTTTATCACTGCTCTCTGGTTTAAAAGCATCATAAAAAGGGGTAAATCCAACAAATGGGATGGTTTAGAAAAAACAGGGCTGAAAAAGAAGCTGCCGCTGCAGCGAAATACCGTCAAGAGCAATTGCATGAGATAGCTACTGTCATAAGAGATTCGAAGGCTGCATGGGGCGAAGAGTTAGGATTGGCTAAACCAGGCAGCAGGATTAGTAGAGAACAAAATAAGGTCATCTATGAGTATGTAAATGATCTATTGCCAACGAGGTCACCTCCCGTAGATGCTTTTATAGCGGGAGATAACCGCAGCAGCCTATTGCGACGCGCGCGGGGAATGGCGATAACGGATGCCATGATGCATGGTTTAAAAGGAGAAAGCCTGGAGATAAGGGATACACACGCATGGGAATCGCGGGATGTCCTGAAGAAGGCTTATGAGTTACACGGATTCAACTCATCGACCGCGCTAGAGAATACAGGCGAAGATATGCGCATAATTGTGGCGGCTATCCCATCGGCTTTTGCACGTGTAGACTTGGTAGGTGGAATGTCAGGCTGGAAAGATGTGAATCCTGCCGATCCGCAACTGCATCGAACTTGGGGCAAGCGGTTACAAGAGGAAGGTAACCGTGGAACAGATACTAGAGCCGTAGGCGATCCTACTCCTCCAATACGCTAATCACTGGTCATTGCTGCTGCTCTTTCGGCGTGAGGCTTTGGGGAGGATGAATTGCACCAGCGGCGGGTGCTCCCTTGGGAGTACGCAGCGTATGCAGGTGCCGTGTGCCGGTTCGGACTCCAGTTCCACGTGGCCGCCGTGCAGTTCCACGAAGCTTTTCACCATGGAGAGGCCAAGCCCCGTGCCGGAGCGGGAAATGCCCTTGGGTACGTCGCGATTGCTGCCCTTGAAGAACTTGTTGAACACCGCCTGCTGTTCTTCCGGCGGGATGCCGTAGCCTTGGTCGGCAACCGAAAGCACGATGCTGTCCTTGCCGCGCTCCTCCGCTTCCAGCGTGATGCGTGTGCCCGGCGGCGAGAACTTGATGGCGTTGGAGAGCAGCTTGAACAGCAGCTGCTTGATGCGGGTTTCGTCTCCCAGCAGGCGGCCGAGCCGCACCGGGCAGTCAAAGGCCAACGTCAGGTCATGCTCGCGCACGCGTTCCTGCACCAGCGGAAGTACGGATTTCATCATGGTGTGGATGTCAAAGCGCGTGACATCCAGCTGCAGGTAGCCGGCCTCGATGCTGGCGAGGTCAAGAATATCGTTCACCAGCTGCATGAGGTGCTGCGAGGACTGGTGGATGCCGTCCACGTATTCCTTCTGCTTCTCGGTGAGCTCGCCGAAATATTCCTGCCGCAGCATTTCAGAGAAGCCGGCGATGGAATTCAGCGGCGTGCGCAGTTCGTGGCTGACATTGGCGAGGAACTCGGATTTCAGGCGGTCGGCTTCCTGCAGCGCTTCGTTGCGTTCACGCAAAGACCGCTCAACGAGGGTGGAGTCCGTGACATCCAAATAGGTAATGAGCGTAGCGCCGTCGGGCAGGGGCACCACCGTGCAGTCAATCACCTTGCCGTCCGTGCGCTCGATGCGGGAGCGGGCGAAGGTGCGGCTCTGGATCTGTGCCACGCGCTCCTGCCGGAAGCGCTCCCAGTCGTCGAAATGGTAGAGGTGCTTGACCTTGTCGATCAGCTGGGTGATGTGCGGCTCATCACGCGCTTCCTTCGCGTCCAGCCCCCACATGGCGAGAAACACGGGGTTGGAGAGCTTGAGCTTGCCGTCTTCGCCGAACACGGCCACGCCCTCGTGCAGGTTATCCAGCGTTTCTCGCTGCACGGCGATGAGGGTGTTGTAGGAGCGTTCCAGCGACAGGCGGTCCGTCACGTCTTCATAAGCAAACAGCAGGCCGCCCAGCGCATGCGGGATGACGATCACGCGCAGGGCCTTGCCGTCTGGCAGGTAGAAGAATTCCTCGCGTGGTTCGATAAGGTCAGTAAACAGCTTCAGCTGCTGCTGCTTGAACATGGCGAAATTCGCCTGCTCGGGGAGTTTGCGCTTCTCGCGCAAATTCTCCATGATTTCGCTGAAGAGCGGCTGCGTGTCCAGCCAGGCCTCATCCAGCTTCCATAAGCTGACGAAGGCGTAGTTGAAGGAACGCAGGCGCATGTCGGCGCCGAAGATGGCCATCGCGCTGGCGGAGCTTTCCAGTAAATCGCCCTGCGCGGAAATGTAGCGCGTGAGTTCGGACTGGAGGACTTCGGCCTCCGTCATGTCTACCGCGAAGCCGACAATCATCTTCTCCTGTGGGATGGGCAGCTCGTGGATTTCAAACAGGCGGCGCTGCCCGCCGACGATGATGTGGCGGCGCTCGGATTTCGGCTCGCCGGAGGCAAAGGCGGCCTGTGCCAGCGCGGGCGCGCGGCGGTCCAGCTCCGGGGCTTCGTCGCTTGCTGCTTCGGTGGCTTCGGCAATTTCGCTGTAAGCAAGGTTGTAGTAGCGCACGCGTAAATCCGCGTCGCGCTGCCAGATGGGGTAGGGCGCCATGTTAAGGATGGTGGAGTAATGCTTGATTTCGCTCTTGAGCTTTTCGCTTTCCGTGCTGGCGCGGGCCTGCTGGCGGAATTCGGCGGTAAGGTCATACAGCCAGATCACGCCGATGCGCGAATCTGCCGAGGTGGCGGCGATATAAGGGCGAAGGAGGTAGGAGCGCGAGCCGTCGGCCAGCGTCAGCGGCACGGCGGCGGTGACCTGCCCCTGCCGCATGGCGGCGAGCGCCTGCTGCAGGCGGGCGGCGGATTCCGGCTTCAGCAGCTCCAGCGCCGCTTCCAGCACTTCTACGGGCGAAGGGTGGGCAAGCAGCATGTGCAGGTTCTGCGAGAAATGCAGCTGCCCGCGGGCGATATCCACCAGGATGTAGGCGGCCTCGAGGCAGGAAAGCGCCTCCGGGTGCGCCTCGGGCGCGTCAGGCGTGCTGTGTTTCTGTCGCCAGATGAAGGGCATTTAGAGTTGTAAATCGTTAGTCGTTAGTCGTCAGTAAATAGGTATAGCAGCCCGAACTAACGACTGTCGACTAACAACTCACAACTAGTAGCGGCAGCCTTCCGGCTTGGCTGCAGTTAAAACGCCGCGCGGAAATACATTCCGCAGCCGGTGCGCGAAGTCCAGTGCCAGTTAATATCATCGGAGGCAACGTAGCGGCTGGTGGGTGTAATGCCATCGGCACAGTTGAGATACCAGATGTCATAGGTGGCGCTGATATTACCGAGGAAAGGCATGCCGTCATCAATCTTCAAATCGATGTAGCTTGCCTGGTTGCTGCTGAACAGGCGGCCCTCGGTGGGACCGTTGGAAGGCCACTCGCTGCCGCCGCCGAAACTCCATATCCCGATTACGAAAATATGCCGGGCATTGGTTATGCCGGGCGAAGCAGTTGCCAGCCCGTTATCCGCCCACATCAGCTCGATGCCGCCGCCATCCATCGCGCGGGGGATGTTGAAATCAGGCATGCCCGCCGCTACCCCGCCGTATTGCAAACCTTGCGCTACGTAGGTGCCGGGGATAAGGCCCGCCAGTGAGAGCTGGTTCCAGTAGCCGAACACTTCACTGTAATTGGTAGTGTCAGGGAAGCTGCGGCCGTTGATGATGCCATCGCCGTTGCCGGCGCAGGTCTGGCCGGGGTCTCTGGTGCCGGCACCGTTCGTGCAGTCCGGATCCACACGCCAAAATGCAGCCGGATTCGACATATCGCCTGGGAGCGCGTTGAAACGGGCACGAAAAGCTCCGGTCGCGGCGTTGTAGCTCTCGATCTGACGCATTACCTTCTGCAGGCGCGCGATTTCCGTCAGATGCCGGCCAACGGTAATACCGCCAACGATCAGGCCGATAATCACAATGACGATAGAGAGCTCGATCAGCGTGAAGCCGGAACGAACTCTCATGCGTGCTAGTAGCGGTAGCCTTCGGGCTTGAACGGGCCGTCGGTGGAGACGCCGATGTAATCCGCCTGCTGCTTGCTGAGTTTTGTCAGCTTCACGCCGAGTTTGGCCAGGTGCAGCGCCGCAACTTTTTCGTCGAGATGCTTGGGCAGCACGTAAACCTTGCGGGCGTATTTGTGGTGGTTGTTCCACAGTTCGATCTGCGCCAGCACCTGGTTGGTGA
>CAZUKF010000103.1:0-7207 GCA_964620765.1 uncultured Rickettsiales bacterium
CCCCGTCAGCTGCCGACGCCGCGTCGGCCCCCTCGGCGCCCTGCACCACGAGGTCATTCACGCACATGGCTACGAGGTCTATGCCGATGGTGTCATGCCTGCCCATTTCCTGCGCGATCTTGAGCTTGGTGCCCACGCCATCCGTGGAGGAAACCAGCAGCGGGTCCTTGTACCCCGTTTTCTTCAGGTCAAACAACGCACCGAAACCGCCCAGATCATCCATCGAGCCCAGGCGGCGCGTGGCTTTGGCAAAAGGCTTAATGCGCTCAACCAGCGCGTCGCCCGCATCAATATCCACCCCGGCGTCCTTATAGGTGGTGGGCTTTGCCATTGCGATACTCCTTCAAAAACAGTAAGAACTAGGGCTATGTTTATGGGCACATTCCCACAAAAGCAACTTTTAAGGCTGGTAGCCGCCTGCTGTTTGCTGCTTTCCGCCCCCACCCACGCCCAGGACGCGCTTTTTACCAGTGATGTGAGCATGGACGTGACGGCCGAAACGGCCGAGGCCGCCCGCGAGGAGGCCATGCACAAGGCCGAGCGCGAGGGGCTTTCTGCCCTGATGGACAAGCTGGCGCCGGAGCAGAAGGGCTTACTCCTGCCCAAGCTCACGGATGAGATTATCGGCGCGATGGTGAAATCCGTGGAGGTGCTGGATGAGAAAATTGCAGGCTCGCGCTACCGGGCCCTCTTACGCGTAAGCTACAACGCGCTGGCCGTGAACACGCTGCTGGATAAAAAAGTCAGCGCCGAAGGGCCGCAGGAGCCCATGCTCAGCTCCACCTCCGTGCTGGTAATCCCGGTTTACGAGGAAGACGGCAAGACCGTGCTGTGGGAACCCACCAACCCGTGGCGCGACGCGTGGCAGCGCGTGGTGCTGGAAATCCCCGGCAGCAACGTGTTGGCGCCTTACGGCGATGACGCGGACCGCAACGCCACCACCACCGAAACCGTGCAATCGGCCAATTACGCCGCGCTGATGCCGTTCTTCACCCGCTACGGCGTGGGCGAGGTGGTGATTGTGAAAGCCTCGTACCGCGGCGGCGAGCTGGGGGGGCTGGATATCGTGAAGCGCCACGTGGGCCGCGGCCGCAATGAAACCTTCGTGGTGGACTACCGCGCCGACCCCGGCGAAGACAAGCTTGGCATCCTCTACCGCGTGGCACGCGACCTCTGCGAGCAGGTGAACCGCACGCGCGACGAGATGGTCTCCGCCCGCGCCGTGCTCGGCAAAACCGAGGGACGCATGATGGTGCTGATCCCCATGACCACGCTGGACGGCTGGACGCGCGTGCGCAGCACGCTGCTGAAGCTGCAGACCGTCTCGAAGCTGGACGTGCTGGCGGTTTCGCCGCGGCAGGTGGATGTGATGATGCAGTACAAGGGCGCGAAGGAATCGCTCGCCACGGACATACAGGGTTTGGGGTTGCGCGTGGTGCAGTCTGATAATTACTGGGTAATTTCGAAGGACTAGCGTATGAAAATGCTGCATGACTCTTACACTCGTCATCCCCGCTTTAAGCGGGGATCTAAGGCATCCGCAGTGGCTTCCCCCAGATCCCCGCTCTGCGCTATCGCTCCGGCGGGGATGACACGCATAAAGAAAGATTAGCTATGGCACCGGCAGAGAAAAATCATTTAAGGCGCGTCGTGATATGGCTGCTGATCGGCGCTGCGTTTTTCTTTTTCCTCTACCACATCAGCTCGGTGCTGTTGCCCTTCGTGATCGGCATCCTGCTCGCCTACTTCCTTGATCCTGCCGCCGACCGGCTGGAGGAAACGGGGCTTTCGCGCACGCTGGTTACGGCCATTCTCACCGTTGTCATGTTCGTGACGTTCATCGGTGCGATGCTGCTGATCGTGCCGCTGCTGCTGGAACAGTGCCAGCAGCTTTTCGCGGCGCTGCCCGGCTACCTCACCACGCTGCAGGACACGCTGGAAACCTTCATCAACCGCGCCTCGCCGGACCAGGCCGAGGCCCTGCGCGATGCCGCCGGCACCGTGGCAGGCAACGTGCTGCGCGCCACCAGCGAGATGATTACGGGCGTGTTCCAGTCCGGCCTTGCGCTCATCAACGTGCTGTCGCTGCTGCTGATCACACCGCTGGTGGCGTTCTACATGCTGCGCGACTGGGACCGCATCAAGAACTGTATCGATAACCTGCTGCCGCTGGAGCACAAGGAAACCATCCGCGAGCAGCTGCACCGCATTGACGCGACGCTGGCCGGCTTCATCCGCGGCCAGCTGAATGTGTGCTTTATCCTGGCACTTTATTTCGGCATTGCGCTGACGCTGACAGGGCTTTCGTTCGGCCTGGTCATCGGCATTGCCACCGGCCTGCTCGTCATCCTGCCCTATGTGGGCTTTGCCTTCATGTTCATCATCGCGCTGGCGGTGGCATTTATGCAGTTCGGGGTGACGGCGCCGTTCTGGATCGTGGTAGGGATTTACGGTTTCGGCCAGTTGATTGAAAGCTACTTCCTCACGCCCAAGCTGGTGGGCGACAAGGTGGGGCTACACCCGTTATGGATTATTTTCGGCATGCTGGCGGGCGGCGCCATGTTCGGTTTTGTCGGCGTGCTGATCTCGGTGCCGGTGACGGCGATTATCGGCGTGCTGACGCGCTTTGCCGCCCAGCGCTACCTGCAGAGCGATCTTTACTGCTTGCGATGAACAGGCAGCTCGCACTCCCGTTTGCGCAGTCGCCTTCGCTCAGCGAGGGGAGTTTTTTTGTGTCGGACTGCAACCGTGAGGCGCATGCATGGGTGTCGCGCTGGCCGGAGTGGCTGTCTTATGGCCTCATCCTCACCGGGCCGCAGGGCGCGGGCAAGACGCATCTTGCGCATATCTGGCGCGCGAAGGCGAATGCCCGCCTGCTCGCCAGCGCCGAGCTGAATGCGCGGTTTGACCCCGCCTCGCTCGGCGCCAACCCGCGCGTGGCGGTGGAGGGGGCCGACACCGCGCCGGATGCGGGCGCGCTGTTCCACCTGCTCAACTGGGTGCGCGAGCATGGCGGCTTCGTGCTGCTGACGGCGCGGGAAAACGCGAAGACATGGCCTTTCCTGCTGCCGGATTTGCGCTCGCGCCTCGCCGCCCTGCCTGCGAGCGCCGTGCAGGCGCCGGACGACGCGGTGCTGAAGGCCGTGCTGATGAAGCTGCTGGCCGACCGCCAGCTTGCGGTGAGCGCGCCCGTGCTGGATTTTCTGACGCGCCAGATGGAGCGTTCTTTTGAAAGCGCAGGAAAGCTGGCCGCCGCGCTGGACGAGACCTCTCTGTCGGAAAACCGGGAGCTTACGCTGCCCTTTGCCCGGAAGGTACTGGAGAATTTATAGTTTTTTAAGGTCTCGCCCGTAGTGTTTAAGGTGGAGCAATGTGTAACCCCCTGCGCGAACCTGCATGCCGCCGATAATTGAAGCCACCAAAGCCTCGCACGCGACTGCTATCGCGCGGCTCGGCCATATGCAGGTAGCGGTGCTGGACGTGGATATCCCCACCGCCCAGCTGATTCGCACCACGCTGAGCAACATCGGCATCACACAGACTTTCATGTCGCGTAACTCGCGTGACATGGTGGAGATTTTGCGGGAAAAACCCATCGACCTGCTGATCGTAGAGTGGGACAGCCGCCCCGAAAGCGGCATTGACCTCACGCGCTACCTGCGCTCGGCGGAATCGCCCAACCGCATCATCCCCATTATTCTCACCACCTCGCGCGCCGACCCGCTGGATCACCGCATCGCCATCGATGCGGGCGTGAACGAGATTATCGTCAAGCCGTTCACGGTGCGCACGATGCTGTCCGTCATCACTACGATTATCGATAAGCCGCGGCATTTCATCGTCGCCAAGAATTTCGTCGGCCCGGACCGCCGCACCGGCAAGCCGCCGCCGCCGGAGTTTGAAAACAAGCGCAGCCCCGCGGCCAAGCCGCTCATCATTCCCAAAAGCGCGCTGGGCGATGTCTTCGTGGATGATGCGCCGCGCATGATCCTGCCTGATTTCAGCCTGAAACAGCGGCTGGAAGCTTCCAGCTCGCGCATGGCAGGCATTGACGGCATCCTCACCCACGAGCAGGCGCAAAAGCACGAGGAAGATTACGTGCAGTGGATGCTCACCGACACCGCCAATATCCGCCAGGCCTTCAAGACCATGCTATCCTCGCGCGATAACATCAGCGGCAGCCTTGAGCGTATTTCCACTGCCGCGCTTTCCATCCGCAGCCGCGGCATCCGTGCCAATTTCCCTTTTGCGGCCCGCACCGCCACTGCACTGCATGATTTCATCCAGAAAAAATTCATGGAAGAAAATCCCGGCCATATGCTGATCATCGAAAAGCACGTGGTTACACTGCAGGCTATTTTAAGCGCCAAGATCACCGGCGATGAAAACCCCGTCGGCCGCGAGCTAATGGTGGAGCTGCAGACGCTGGTGAAGCGGTATACGCTGGGCTGAGCGTTCTAGGCCGACCCAATGCAACCAAGCTGCTTATCACGTACTTTAATGCCTTTGTTGCGTAGATGAAAATACGCAGCAAGCCTATGTTCGCCATCAAATACGCGATAGCCCTGCTCTACTGATTGCAGCACGAGTGGATAAGGAAAAATGCCATCATTCTTTATTAAGAAATCCCGGCACTTTTTTGAACGATCTATATCAGACTGAGATAACTCTAAAGGTTGAGGAGGCGGTTCCTCAAGGTGTTGCATATAATTTATGATTCTTGTCCGATGCGATATTTCGAAATCTTCGAGATGAAGCTGCACATCTTTCTTATGCCACCCGAGGTTCTGTAAAAATTTTATATCTTCACGGTTATATAACCATGGACGAATACAATTAGGCCAATCAGGCCGCCCATCATTCCAAGCGCGTTTTAGCCACCACATGATGAGAATACCGTCATCCAAGGCAGGAAGATCGGATTTAATATGCCTAAAGAGCGCTATAAGTTTTGGATCTTCACTGGGTAACTCAGGCTCAACCTGCTTAATTAATTTAACAAGCTCAGCGTCTTCTTTAGAAAGTTCCAGCACTAACATTTATTTGCCTCTTTTTTAAATGCACGCTTCATCAGCCAGCTACGCTGACTTCACTTCCGGCAGGGGCGAGGGCGCGGCGGGCTTGGGACCCTCCACCGCCAAGAGCAGCGCATCACGCAATTGCTGCTGTTTTTTCTCGTGCGTCACCTTCATGCCGAAAGTGTCCTTCACGTAGAACACGTCCACCGCCTGCACGCCGTAGGTGGAAATATGCGCGCTGCCGATGGTCAGCCCCGCCTCGGAAAGCGCGTTAGTCACCGCGTGCAGGAAGCCCAGGCGATCCCGCCCCACTACTTCAATAACCGTGTGCGTGTCGCTCAAATCGTTCTCGATGAACACCTGCCCCGCCACCTGGAAGGCGTCGCGCCGCGAGACATACCCGCCTTTTTGCTTCGAGAGCTCCTTGGCGAGATCTATCTCGCCCGCCACCACCTGCCGCAGCTTCAGCGCCATGCGGGCAACGCGCTCGGGCTGGTCGAAGGCCTTGCCCTCCTGCCCCTGCACGTAGAAAATATCCACCGCCATGCCGTTGGCGAGCGTGAAAATCTTGGCGGTGATGATGTTGGCGCCGGTCAGCGAAAGCGCGCCCGCGAGCTTGGAGAACAGGGCGTGCTGGTCCGGCGTTACCACCGTCACGGCGGTAATGGCGCGCGCCTTATCGGGTTCGGCATCCACCACCAGCGGCAGGTCTTCCACTTCCAGCTTGGTCAGCAGGCGAGCGATGCGCGCGTGCACCTCCGGCTCCAGCGCGGACAGATATTCGCTGCCGCCCAGCGCGAGATAGGCCTCCACCTCCTGCGTTGTGCGGTCTGAAAGCGCGGCGGCAAGCTCCGCGTGCAGTTCTTCCTTCGGCGTGATATCACTCGTCTTGCCGGTGCGGATGCAGCTTTCTGTTTTGAAATAAAGATTGCGCAGCAGCGTGGCTTTCCACGCGTTCCAGATGCCCGGCCCCACGGCGCGCATGTCTGCCACCGTCAGGCAGAGCAGCAGGCGCAGGCGCTCCAGCGATTGCACTGCCTGCACAAAATCGCGCACGGTCTGCGGGTCTCCCGCGTCGCGCTTGAAGGCGGTTTCCGTAAACAGCAGGTGGTTGCCTACCAGCCATTTTGCTGCTTCCACCTCCACCTCGCTCAAGCCAAGGCGACGGGCGACCTTTTCCACGATTTCGGCACCCAGCACGCACTGGTCACCGCCCTGCCCCTTGCCGGTATCGTGGCAGAGCAGCGCCACGTAAAGCACGCGGCGCGACTGGATGCGGCGGATGATGTCAGTTGCCAGCGGCATGTCTTCACGCAGGGAATTTTTTTCCAGCGCATTGAGCACGCCCAGCGCCACGATGATATGCTCGTCCACCGTGTAGATATGGTAGAGGTTGAACTGCATCTGCCCAACGATACGGCCAAACTCGGGGATGAATGCGCCAAGCAACCCCACCTCGTTCATGCGGCGCAGCGTCTGCTCGCAGCCGCGCGGCGAGAGCAGGATATCCAGGAACAGCGCGCCGGCCTTGGGGTCTGCCTGCAGTGCATCGGCCAAATGCAGATGGCGTGTTACCAGCTGCAGCGCGCGGGGGTGAATGTCATAGCCGTATTTCTGCGCCACCGCGAAAAGCTTGAGCAGGCGGATGGGATCGCGCGTCAACTCCTCCGCGCTTTTCAGCTGCAGGCGCTCGCCGTCCAGGTGAAACCCGTCCAGCTTCCACATGCCGGCAAGGCGCATGGCCAGCGGCTGACGGGGCTTGCGCTTGTGGTTTTCCTCCAGCAGCGCGCAGACGATGCGGGTAAACGCGCCCACCTCCTGCGCGGTGGTGAAATAGCGCTTCATCAGCTGCTCCACCGCCTTCATGTCCGGCGTGTCCTGGTAGCCCATCGCGGCCGCTACCACCTGCTGGCGGTCAAACGTCAGGCGCTCCTCGGCCTTGGCGGCCGCGAAATGCAGGTGCGCACGCATCTCCCACAGCGCGAGCTTGGCGGCCTCGAACTCGCGGTATTCCTCTTCCGTGATATGCCCCAGCGCCACCAGCGCGCTGATATCGACCGTGCCGTACACGTAGCGCGTAATCCAGGTGAGCGTATGCAGGTCGCGCAGCGCGCCCTTGCTTTCCTTCAGGTTCGGCTCCAGCAGATAGCGCGAATCGCCGAAGCGGCGGTGGCGCTCGTCGCGCTCGC
>CAZUKF010000104.1:0-7201 GCA_964620765.1 uncultured Rickettsiales bacterium
GATGAGCGTAAAACCCTGTTCAGAATGTTTTGCGGACCCGTGTGGGATATATCCACCCATTCCTTAATATACCATTAATTGAACTGAAAACGAACCGAACAAGAGGGGTCCTGACCCCCTGTATCCATTACCCGGTTATAAATCCCTATATTATCGGTGGCCGAATTACCCCCCATAACGCAGAAGCCGTTGAGAGATTCCCCCACGGTGCCGGTACTATCCCAGGATGGAAACCCATCCAACGCCCCCAGAGCGCGCGCGCGTATAGCCCCGGTATTGGGCGCCCCATCATCCATTTTTTCGTCGATATTAAAGGCTTCTACGGGCGTCAGCCCCACGGTGCCAAAACCATAAACCCCCGTGGCCGCCGTAATACTGGACGCGGCTATCAGTTGGTAGTAATTCAACCCACCGGCTGAATAAACGAGGTAATTGGTATTACGGCCGAGTTTGGACTCAGGAAGAGAGAGTACCATGTTGGTAATAGTGCCCGGGCCCATGGCCTGCCCCGTGGCAGGGTTGAGCTGGTTGGGGCCGGTCATGCCGTACGCGCCGCCAATAAGCTGTGCATCCGTAAGGTGGCGCCAGAAGGAAAGCGTCTCGCCGACCGCCATCGTGCCGGTCGGGTTGGGGCCGATGCCGTCGGTGTCGCCTTCAATCAGGCCGTTCCCGTCGCCGTGGCCAACCTGGCCAGCCAGCGTGGTTTCTGCAAATATACCGAAGGCAGTTGCCGAGGTGGACGGAATGTCGCCAGGGATGGCGCCATATTTGGAACGGAACGTGTGCACGGCTGAATGGAACTGACCGACCTGTGAAACAACCTGGCGCACCTGCGCGGCGTTAATCATATCCTTGCCCATCAGCACCCCACCGATGATCAGACCGATGATAACGAGCGTGATCGACAATTCGATGAGGGTAAAACCTCGCTCGTCATTGCGAAGAACGTTAGTGTCGAAGCAATCCAGAAATTCTGGGGTATTCTTTAACTGGATTGCTTCCTCCTGCGCCAAGGCTGCGGAGGACAGGTCGCTACGCCTTGTCCGCCGTAGCTTTAGCGAAGGCGGATCGCAATGACGGGATATTTGATGATTTCTTTTCATACAAAAATCCTAATTGAGGATTAGTATCACGAAAAAGGGCCGCCGGTAAGGGCGGCCCTCTCTCGTTTAGAAAGGTAGTCGCCTTAGTTGAACTGCAGGCGGAGTGAGCAGTTCGGGCGGTTACCACCGTTGTTCAGGTCACGGTTGTAGGTGTTCGCCGTGTTGGTCACGAGCGCGGGGCTGACACCGACGACGCACTCCGTACCCGCAGGCAATGCAGGCGCGACGATAGCCAAGTACTCGCCACCCGTCGCATCGATGTTAACGGCCGTTTTCGAACGGGCGCGGACAACGCCGGTGTTCGGCGCGCCGTCATCCACCTTGGAGTCGATGTTGAAGGCTTCGATCGGCGTAACCATGGCCGCACCAAAACCGTAGACACCGGTAGCAGCGGTGATGGCGGTATAAGCGCCGAGCTGGTAGTAGTTCAGACCGTTGCTGGCATACACGATCCAGCTGTTACCACGGCCGAGCTTGGCCGGAGGAATGGACTGTGCCATGTTGCTTACGTTACCCGTGGCTTGGCCGGAAGCGACTGCGATCAGACTGGCACCCGTGATACCGAACGCGCCGTCGATGAGGTTAGCGTCCGTCAGGTGGCGCCAGAAGGTGAGAGGCTCGCCGACAGCCATTGTGCCGGTCGGGTTGACGCCGGCACCGTCCGTATCACCTTCAATCAGGCCGTTCCCGTCGCCGTGGCCAACCTGGCCGCCCAGCGTGGTTTCCGTGAACAGACCGAATGCAGCGGCCTGACCGGTCGCAGCACCCGTGATGTCACCGGGGATGGCATTATACTTGGAACGGAAAGTGTTCACAGCGGAGTTGTACTTTTCATACTGGGCCACCGTGGCGCGCACTTCCGCCGCTTTAATCATGTCCTGACCGACCAGCACACCGCCGATGATCAGGCCGATGATAACGAGCACGATCGACAATTCGATCAGCGTAAAGCCCTGCTCGCCTTTCTTCACCTGGATGTTACTCATACACTTAATCTCCTTGTCATGGTTGCACGTTTCTTAAAGTCTGGCATGTCGCCATGGTTCCTTTATCGCATTTTCCGGGAAGCATTCCTGCTCACGCCGCCAAATGGACAACATGCAAAACGATTTTTTGATTATGAGTAGGGCTGGTTACGAAATGCTTAATGCAAGCACGTTACTTACTGAGCTTATCAAAAAAATTGGCCGTAATTTGAGGGGGATGCGGGGTGTCCGGCGGGGTACACAATATATTATGCTGGCCTTGTGATAATAAAATCACACTCCGATACGGCAAAAAAAAGCCCATTTGAAGGTGTTATAAGAATTGCCCACCGGCTAAGTGATTTTTCAAAAAAAAGGAGCAGGCTGCGAAAAAAGAAGCCCCCCTACCCTCATTCTGACAAATTGAGCGTGACAAAATGAGTATTTAGTATTTTAGCCAAATTTTAATAAAATTCAAAAGCATAAAAAGCGCTACCGCGGGCGCTGCTTGAGTGCTTTTTATATAATATTTTCGTGTGGCTTAATGCCCGTTTGCGGCCTGTTCCGGCGCGGGGCGGTAGGGCGATACGGCGGCATCCAGGTGGGTCTGGGTGCAAAGGCCCAGCAAAACCGGGTCCCGCGGCTTAATATTCTGGCTGTTCCAGTGGGTCTTCTCACGCACCGCCTTGATGGTGGATTTGGTGGTGCCGATCAGCTTCACGACTTGCGAATCCGGCAGGGCGGGGAAGTTCTTGATCAGCCAGGCGATGGCGTCCGGCTTGTCGCCGCGGCGGGCCACCGGCGTGTAGCGCGCGCCCTTGGACTTGGTCTGCACGTACTGGCGCGCCGTGCCGGCAAGGCCGAGGCGGACGGACGGGTCTTTCTCGCAACGCTCGATTTCCGCGCGGTCCAGCTGGCCGGAAGCCAGCGGGTCCACGCCCATGATTCCCACGGCCACTTCGCCGTCGGCAATGCCCTGCACTTCAAGCGAATGCATGCCGCAGAATTCAGCGATCTGCTCGAAGGTCAACGAGGTGTTTTCCACCAGCCACACGGCGGTGGCTTTGGGCATCAGGGGTAATGTCATGGTTGCGCCTTATCTAAAAAGGGTTATCTTCATAGCCTAACCCCAGCGTTTTGCAAGCGTTTTATGACTGTTTCCCTTGATTTTCCTGCCCCCCTGACCGCCCGCGTCACCCTCAACCGGCCGGATGCCGCTAATGCCCTGAATAAGCAGATGGGGCAAGACCTTGCCACGGCCTTTGCGCATTTCCCGCAGGATACGCGCGTGGTCATCCTCACCGGCACGGGCGAGCGGGCGTTTTGCGCCGGAGCAGACCTGAAGGAACGCAAAAGCATGACGGACGAGCAGTGGGAAATGCAGCACGGCGCGCTGCGTTCCGGGCGTGACGCGGTGCTAAACTGTCCTATCCCCGTGATTGCCGCGGTGAACGGCGCGGCCTTT
The DNA here is from genome assembly GCA_964620765.1 of uncultured Rickettsiales bacterium. GTDB lineage: Bacteria > Pseudomonadota > Alphaproteobacteria > Rickettsiales > SXRF01 > CAZUKF01. The sequence goes on from CAZUKF010000104.1 coordinate 3,534, forward strand.
GGCGGCGGGCTGGAACTGGCCCTTGCGTGCGATTTCATCTATGCCGCGGAAACCGCACGTTTTGCGCTGCCGGAGGCAACGCTTGGCATCATGCCGGGACTGGGTGGAACGCAGCTGCTGCCCCGCGCGGCGGGCTCCGCGCGGGCGAGGGAAATCATGTTCACCGGTAAGCCGTTCAGCGCCGAGGAGGCGTTTGAATGGGGCATCGTCAACCGCGTCTGCCCGCCTTTGAGGCTGCTGGATGAAGTACTGGCAACGGCACAGATCATCGCGCAGGCGGCACCGCTGGCCTGCCGTGCCATCAAGCGCGCGGTGCGCGAAGGGGCCCGGCATGAAATATCGGAAGCGCTGGCGCTGGAGCTGCACGCCTATGGGCGGGTGATCGCCAGCAAGGACCGCAAGGAAGGCATCGCCGCCTTCAATGAGAAGCGCAAACCCTTGTTTGGCAGCTCATAATTGGTGCTAGTGCCAGTGCTAGTGGCTAGTGTAAAATTATGATATAATTGAATTTCACGAGCACGAGTCACTAGCACTATGCCCGGTATTCCTATCACGCTTGCCCTGCAGGGCGGCGGTTCACACGGCGCCTTCAGCTGGGGAGCGGCCGACCAGATACTGGCGGACGGGCGTTTGCGCATACAGGCCATCACGGCAACGAGCGGCGGCGCGATGACCGCCGTGGTGCTCGCCAGCGCACTCACGAAAGACGGGCCGGAAGCCGCGCGTGAACACATGCAGACATTCTGGCGCAAGGTGAGTATCGCCGCGGGCATGCTGCCGTTCCGCACCACGGTGATGGATAAAATGCTGGGCAGCGTAGGGCTTGATCTTTCGCCCTCTTCCATCGCGCTGGATTACATCACGCGCATGTTCAGCCCGTACCAGTTCAACCTATTTGATCTCAACCCGCTGCGCGGAATTGTTGAGGAGATGGTGGATTTTGAACATCTGCAGCAGCAGAAGGAAATCCGGCTGTTCATCAATGCCACGGAAGTGAAGAGCGGCAAGGCCCGCGTGTTCACGAACAAGGATCTTACGCTGGAAGCGGTGATGGCCTCGGCCTGCCTGCCCTTCCTGTTCAAGACCGTAATGATTGATGACGAGCCCTACTGGGACGGCGGCTATTCCGGCAACCCGGCACTGATCCCGCTCTTGGACAGCAACGTGCCGCGCAACGTGGTGCTGGCGCAGAGCGCCGCCATCACGGCCGATGAAGCGCCGACGCGCGCCGCCGATATTTTAGACCGCGCGACGGAACTCAGCTTCGCCAACGCGTTCGGGCAGCAGATGGCGGCGGTGGAGATGCATAACCGCTACAACCCGAGCAATGCGCTGCGCGTGCATGTGATTGAATCGGCCGACCTGCTGGCAAGCCTGGGCCGCGCGAGCAAGCTGAACGCGGACTGGGAGTTCCTCACCTATCTGCATGACCTTGGCGTGCAGGCGACCACCGATTGGTTAGAAAATTACCATAGCTCTATTGGTAAGGACGGCGCAGCGGCTTAAAAGAGACCCGAGCCTGCCGCACCGCGCGGCATTCCCTGCAGGCGAATGGTGCAATCGGCTTTGGAGAATACCGGCTCGGCAGCAAAGAGCACGTCTGTGTTGCATTCGACCATGGCAATGTAGCGCATGATGATGGTGCCGTCGCTGGCCGTGCCCTGCTGCTGGCCGGTAAGGCGGATTTTTGCGCCCATAGCATCTTTAAAAGAGAAGCTTGAAAGATCGGCGATGGCCATGCGCACTTCCCAGTCACGCGTGCGGGCGAGCACGCCGTCCATGAACTGCAGGAAGGATTCCTTGGTGTATTGCATACGCGCCGCCGGGGCCTGCCCGCTTAGCACACCGAAGGTAATTTCCAGTGTAACACGCGCGTCTGAAGTAAGGTGTGAATCCAAGAAGGCGTGGATGCGCGCGGCGTCTCCCGCCTGCGCGAGTTCGGAGGCCTTGTCCAGCACCTGCTCTACCGCGGCGCGGGCGCGCAAGTCAGGCGCGATGTATTGCGAGTAAATGAAATAACCGCCGCCTCCCAGCACGAGGAGAATGACGAGCAGGTTACGCATGCGAACGCCTGTGCCATTCGCGCTGGGCGTATTTGATCAGCCCCGGGGAGCGGACGACTCGCTTCATACCGCGCCACCACATGACGAGGATGAAGGGAATGATGCTGTAGGAAACGCCGTAAAGCTCCGTGCCCGCGGCGTCGCGCACGCTGATTCGGCGCGCTTTCACGTCTTCATGCAGCGCGAGCGGCGCAAGTTCCGGCTGCTCGCGCAACTTGCCGGCCCGCCAGATGCGCACGTTCACGCGCTGCGCCAGGCGCAGGAATTTTTCCCGCGCCACCAGCCCGCTCAAATCGCGGTAAATCTGGTTGATGCGGCGGTGCCGCTCTTGCGACTGCGGCCGCGTGAGGCCGTGGCCCGCTTCTTCATTGGCGAGCTGGATATCGTGGATCGGGATGGAGCGGAAAATACCCTTGCCGTACGGCACGTAGGGGTTTTTCAGCATGCCGAGGAAATAATCGATGGATTGCTGCCACGTATCCTGCCCGGCAATTTCACCGATGCCGTCCACCGCCTCGAGCCAGGCGCGCGTGTAGGCGGGGTAGTTGTCCGGGTGCGTGAGACACTCGTAAAGCGTGCGGTAATTGCGCCACTTGTTGCCCGACATGCGCAGGCGGAAGAGATCATCCGGGAAGAGGCCGCGGTAGCGTTTCAACGCCACGTCCCAGCCCGGCTTGAGCCGCACTTCGTCGCTTAAGGGCCAGAGAAAATATGAACTGGGTGCTGCGGCGGTGAACATGGCTTCGCAGATGAAGTGCAGCGAATAATAGCTCTCGCGCTTGGGCACTTCCACGTAGCGGCAGACAAAGCTGAGCTTGCTCTTGTGGCCGTCCACCGCCGAGATGACGGCAAGATCGCCTTCATCGATGCCGACCACCACCTCGAAATCTTTTTTATCCGTGGCGGTGGCTTCAAGATTATCCAGCAGCCCGAGAAGATTCCCGGGCCGGAAGGTCGGCACGCATATGGAGATGCTGGTCACGCGGCCGAGAAAGCCTGGATGCCGGTGATCGCGCGGCCCAGGATTAAGGCGTGGATGTCGTGCGTGCCTTCATACGTGTTCACGCTCTCAAGGTTCATGGCATGGCGGATGACGTGGTATTCGTCTGACACGCCGTTGCCGCCGTGCATGTCGCGTGCCTGGCGCGCAATGTCCAGCGCCTTGCCCGCCGAGTTGCGCTTGATGATGGAGATCATGCCGGGGTCTGCCTTGTCTTCGTCGATCAGGCGGCCGACGCGCAGGCACGCCTGCAGGCCGAGCGAAATTTCCACCAGCATATCGGCGAGTTTTTTCTGGATCAGCTGGTTGGCGGCAAGCGGGCGGCCGAACTGCTGGCGCTCCAGCGTGTAATTGCGCGCGGCTTCGTAACAAAATTCTGCCGCGCCCAGCGCGCCCCAGCCAATGCCATAGCGCGCCTTGTTGAGGCAGGAGAACGGGCCTTTCAGGCCGCGCACCTCGGGGAAAATATTTTCCGCCGGCACCTGCACGTCCTGCATGGAGATCATGCCGGTGGAGGAGGCACGTACGCCCCTCTTGCCCTCGCTTTTCGGAGCGGTGAGCCCCTTCCCGCCTTTTTCTAACATGAAGCCGCGGATTTCGCCGTC